>NZ_JBFRSD010000011.1:0-20394 GCF_041473395.1 Vibrio sp. 10N.222.55.C6 | reverse complement strand
TAAGTGAACGGCATTACCTCAATAGGCGCCTTTTATTATCTCATTTACACAAGAATCTGTATTTGTACAGACAAATAGGCACTTGGCCTACAGTAGGCCAAATACTCTCAATCCTTTGATTACTCGCTATTCTTTCAACAATGATGGCCTAACGACACAATCATGGCTGTCTTCAGCCAGCATCAGTAACTCTTCCACGCTCATCTTACCCAGTGAATCACTGCCAAGAAACGCCGCATAGCTTTCCACAGACGCCAATCGGTCAATCACGAAGCCTGGCAAGGTCTGGTTAAATTCAATGCGATCAAACTCACCACCAGCGCACGTTTTAAAAGAGCTGCCATTCCAGTAACCCTGAATCAGCCTAAGCCCTTCATCATGCTGCTTCGTTGTGGTCTCTAGAACCGACGTCGCTTCTTTCTGATAGTTTTCAAGCTGCTTGGCTTGGATAGGTAAGATTTTGCTATCAATACGATACTGTTGATACACAGCTTCGCCTGACTTATTGAAACGCACATGGACTCGATAGGGAACCAGCTCATTAGAAGAGTTACGCTGCTCGCCTTCACGAATGAATTCACGAAGCACGCCTTCTGACCAAGCATAATCAGTTTGGTACCAGCCGTAATCGCCGACAGTGACGTAGTCAGCTGAAGTATGAGGTTGTGTTAGCTTGTTTGTAACCCAGTAGAAACTCGTCGCGTCGCCCATGACTTGGCCGCCAGTGTGAGTTTCAAATTGCTCTAGGTTTTTGCGAGGGCTTGTTGAAGAACAGCCAATAAGAAATGTAGATAATAGTGAAACGAGAAGAAATGCTTTTTTCATAAAAACCTGTACCGAGGTGGAATACGACTACCTCGGTACAGTTTAGATTATTTCACTGAATCTTTCAGCGCTTTACCTGCAACAAATGCTGGAACATTTGCAGCAGCGATTTGGATCTCATCACCAGTTTTTGGGTTACGACCAGTGCGAGCTGCACGGTGGTTTACTTTAAAAGTACCAAAACCAATTAGCTGAACTTGATCGCCATCTTTAAGAGCATCTGTAACACCGCCAAGAGTCGCTTCTAGAGCAGCTTTAGCTTGTGCTTTAGAAAGGTCCGCTTTTTCAGCAATAAAGTCGATTAATTGAGTCTTGTTCATTTTAGGTTTCCCTTCTTTGTATTTTTGAATTCAATTCACTCTAAAACATAAATGCCCCATCTGGCAAAGGTTTGTCGTCGATCTTTAGCTCTAATGCCGTAGTTTTAGCCATAATATGAGTAATAACTCACAATTTGTTACTGATTTTATTAAGCAAGCCCTTGTTTAAAAGGGGCTGAGAGCAAAATTAATGATGACCTAGCCACTACTTTTTCACTATAATCCACGCTGAATCGCTGCTAAAGCGTACAATTTAATTTAAGGGCAAACATGCTGCTGCTATCTATTTACGTCTCCATTGCTATTGGAGTTTCTTTCATTTGTTCTGTTTTGGAAGCTGTACTTTTGAGTATTAGTCCGAGCTACATTGCTCAACTAAAACAAAATGGGCACCCTGCAGCAGAGTCTTTAGACAAACTGAAAACAGATATTGACCGCCCGCTTGCGTCAATTTTAACGCTCAACACCATCGCCCATACTATCGGTGCTGCGACAGCAGGTGCACAAGCGGCTGTCGTTTTTGGTAGCCAATGGTTAGGTGTCTTCTCTGCCGTGCTAACGCTAGGTATCTTGGTATTATCTGAGATTGTTCCAAAAACCATTGGTGCAACCTACTGGCGTCAACTTGCTCCTGCTTCGGCAAGCGTGCTTCGTTGGATGGTGTTCTTCCTAACACCGTTTGTATGGTTCTCAGAACAGATCACCAAACGTCTTGCTCGTGGCCACCAAGCACCAAAAATGCGTGATGAGTTATCTGCAATGGCGATTTTGGCAAAAGAGAGCGGTGAATTTGCAGAAGGCGAGTCAAAAATCCTGAGCAACCTACTGGGTATTCAAGATGTACCCGTGACTCAGGTAATGACGCCGCGCCCAGTGGTATTCCGTGTTGATGCGGAAATGAGTGTGAATACGTTCCTAGAACAACATAAAGACACGCCATTCTCACGTCCGCTGGTTTACAGCGAGCAGAGTGACAACATCATCGGTTTTGTTCACCGCTTAGAGCTGTTTAGATTGCAGCAAGCCGGTTGTGGTGAGAAAGCTTTGGGTGAAGTAATGCGCCCTATCCACGTGTTGCTGAACAACATGGGCTTGGCTAAGGCCTTTGACCAGATGATGGCAAACCGCCTGCAACTGTCTTTAGTTGTGGACGAATACGGCACTATTCAGGGCATCATCACCCTAGAAGACATCTTTGAGCACCTAGTGGGCGAAGAGATTGTCGACGAAGCGGATAAGACGACTGACATGCAAGAACTGGCGTTCCAACGCTGGGAGAAGTGGAAAGAGACACACGGTGTTATCGAAAACCGCGATGACGAGGACGAGGAAGAAACTCCAGCAGACAACGACTCTTCAGATGCAAAATCAACGAATGACGACGACGCATCAAAAGATAAGGCATCAAAAGACAAAGTGTAGAACAAAGACAAAAAAGACGCTTAATCTAAATTTGATACCGTCAGATACAACAAAGGCTCCCTAGGGAGCCTTTGTTTTTATTCGTACCTTGGTGCAATTGCGAATTATAGCGCAACACCAATGTTACTGACTGGGTCTTCACGCAGTTCGTGGCGTAGGTCTTTGATCAGCTCTAAGTCACGCTCAGTCGTTTCACGTAGAGGTCGGAAAATGGCCCACTGAACGTCCCACTCTTCACACACCGCTTCGTTTTCTTTCTGGTTTTCGTTCGTCACTTCTTCAGCGCCTTGAGCAAACTCAAGCTCAGCAACCGTCTTCACCGATTGTTGACTCACTTTAATTACCGCTTCCAACATATGTTCACGGTCAAGCAGACCATGAATTAGCGTTGCTAGGCCTTGGCATGCGTCCATTGCTGGGTAAACACCATAAAAATCAAAATCATCACCGCTAGGGAATAGCTCTTCAACCTTCTCAAGTTGACGCTCAAAGTTCACCTTTGCTGTTTTAACCGTCAGGATTTCCCAAATGCTATCCAAAACATCACGATAGATTCGAGCTTCCGCAAATTCTGTATTCTCACAAAACATGGCATAGTTAGGGTACATACGCTCACATAGACACGCCATAAAGGTAATTTGTTGCCAAGGTTCTAACTTTTCTAGACGAACCTGCAGTGGATTCTGAAGCATAGTCACTCAATAATTACAGAAAAAGACAGCGAAAGTGTACTTGATAAACCTAGGATGGAAAAGGTAGGCCGATGAACAATTTTACGAATAAGCTCTATATTCTTACTGAGCATGACGATACTTATACGCAACTGATTCTAAACCAAGGGTTACCTGACCTCGAAATCACTCAAAACCCCGAATTAGCTGAGATCGTGCTGGCTTCTCCTCCTTTAATCGCGGAGCGACTTAATGAGTTTAAACATCTAGACTGGGTGCAAAGTACCTACGCAGGAATCAATAAACTCACTCAGCCGGATCTTCGTCAAGATTATACGCTGACCAACGTCAAAGGCATCTTCGGCCCTGCGATTGCTGAATACGTGTTAGGTTACACGATCAGCCACTGTAGACACTTCCCTCACTACCACCAGCAACAAGCACAACGAAGCTGGCAGCCACAGCTATATACTAGCCTAACTGACAAAACCATGGTGATTTTAGGAACAGGTTCAATCGGAAGTCATTTAGCGAAAACCGCAGCTGCCTTTGGTATTCATACCATTGGAGTCAACCGTACCGGCATCCCATCAAAGCAAGAGACCTTTAAAGACACTTTCCACATCAATGAGATAGAGGCTGCCCTTAAGCAAGCCGATATTGTGGTCAACACCTTGCCATCAACCGCTGAAACCTATCAGCTGTTGAACCAAACCACGTTAGGTTACTGCTCTAATGTGTTGCTGTTTAATGTCGGTCGAGGGGAAAGCATCGACAATAAAGCCTTGTTGCTCGCCATAAAAAACAGATGGGTAGAACACGCATTTTTAGATGTGTTTGAAAGTGAACCCCTCTCGCAGGAGCACCCTTTCTGGAAACTACCGCAAGTCACCATCACTCCACACATCGCTGCACTCAGTGAGCCAAGACAAGTAGTCGAGATCTTCGCAGAGAATTACAAACAGTGGCGAGATGGCTTTACACTTAATCATGTCATCGATTTTGATAAAGGTTACTGATGTCCTCTTCGTTACTTAAAGAGATTCGACAATGCCGAGCTTGTGAGCCTCACCTATCACACGGTGCTAACCCGGTGATTCAAGCGCATCCAAACGCGCGCTTGCTGATCATAGGTCAAGCGCCGGGTATCAAGGTGCATGAGTCGTCGATCCCTTGGAATGACGCGAGTGGCGAACGATTAAGAGGATGGTTAGGGATAGATAGCGATACTTTTTACGACGAGCAAAAAGTCGCGATTGTGCCTATGGGGTTTTGTTATCCGGGGAAAGGGAAAAGTGGTGATCTTCCACCACGCAAAGAGTGCGCGGAGCTTTGGCATAACAAAGTGCTGCAATCTCTACCCAATATTCAAATGACATTGCTGATTGGCCAGTACGCACAAAACCATTACCTAACAAACAAGACCACCAGCACATTGACCGAAACCGTGCGTGATTGGCAAAGGTGGGCGCCTGAGTTTTTGCCATTACCCCACCCTTCGCCACGCAATAATATCTGGCTCAAGAAGAACCCTTGGTTTGAAAGTGAAGTCATTCCTTATATCAGGAAACACATCTCTGAGCATTTGGCCTACCATGATCCAAATACCTAATTAACTGCACACAACAAGATTAAACCGCCATCAAATGCCAATTTCAGGCAATAAAAAAGCGCTGTTGGTTTCCCAACAGCGCTTTCAATAATCTTACTCAGAATTACTTGTGGTAAGGCTTAGACAATTCGTGAACAGCGTCAACGAATACACCAGCGTTCTCTGGCGGTACATCTAAGTGGATACCGTGGCCTAGGTTAAATACATGACCTGTACCACCGTCGCCGAAGCCTTCAAGGATGCTGCCCACTTCTTCGCGAATACGTTCAGGCTGAGCGTAAAGCATTGAAGGATCCATGTTACCTTGCAGAGCAACTTTGTCGCCGATGCGAGCTTTTGCATCTGCGATGTTGATTGTCCAGTCTAGACCAACCGCATCACAACCTGTTGCTGCGATAGACTCAAGCCACATGCCACCGTTCTTAGTGAACAGAGTAACCGGTACTCGACGACCTTCGTTTTCACGGATTAGGCCATCAACGATTTTGTGCATGTATTGCAGTGAGAATAGGTTGTAGTCACGAGGAGTCAGTACACCACCCCATGTATCAAATACCATTACCGATTGAGCACCCGCTTTAATTTGCGCGTTCAAGTATTCGATAACACTGTCAGCCAGCTTGTCTAGAAGCAGGTGCAGCGTTTGTGGTTCTGCGTACATCATCTTCTTGATCTTAGTGAATGCTTTAGAGCTTCCACCTTCAACCATGTATGTCGCTAGAGTCCATGGGCTACCAGAGAAACCAATCAGTGGCACTTCGCCTTTCAGGTCTTTACGGATCTGACGAACGGCATTCATTACGTATTGAAGCTCGCCTTCTGGATCAGGTAGGCCAATCTTCTCTACGTCAGCTTTACACGTGATAGGACGCTCAAACTTAGGACCTTCACCTGTTTCAAAGTACAAACCTAAGCCCATTGCATCAGGGATAGTTAGGATGTCTGAGAACAAGATTGCCGCATCAAGCGGGAAACGACGTAAAGGTTGAAGTGTTACTTCTGATGCCAGTTCCGCGTTTTTGCACAAAGACATGAAATCGCCCGCTTCAGCGCGCGTTGCTTTGTATTCAGGAAGATAGCGGCCAGCTTGGCGCATCATCCATACCGGTGTGTAATCAACAGGCTGTTTTAAAAGTGCGCGTAAATAGCGATCGTTTTTTAATTCGGTCATTCCGTTAAATTCCAATTCAATCTTGTCTAGTTTTGATGGCAAGTATTCTAACACTGATTGAAGGGTAAAAGCTGTGTGCTTTGCAACCTAGATCAAGTTATTAACTTTTAAATCAATGCTTAATTTGCACCCAATTACGGGAGCATGTTAAAAATTTGTTCGCTAGCGAAAATTACAATTATAACATCTGAGTAGTCACTACTCAGCATCTCATAACGACATCTTACTTACCCCCTCCACTTGTGGAGGGTTTTTTTTAGCTTTTGATCACCCATAGGCCAAATACTATCACAGGCAAATTAGTGCTCTAGTATCTGCTCAGTCACACCATCTTTCATCACGTCATCAACGGTTTTCTCAATCAACTGTCTCGCAATGGTTCCAACAGGAGCAACATCAGGCAGGCTTGTTACGTCAAACCATTGAGCATCCGATAGCTCGCTGTAGTCAGGCTTGAGCGTACCACCAGCATAATCTGCGAGAAAGCCCATCATCATACTCGATGGAAACGCCCATGGCTGGCTGCCAAAATAACGAATATTATCGACATCGATACCCGTTTCTTCTTTGACTTCTCTTGCCACACACTGCTCTAAGGTCTCTCCGACCTCTAGGAAGCCCGCTATCACGGTATACATACCTGTCTTATGTCTTGGGTGCTGCGCAAGCAATATCTTGTTGTCGTTTCGTACAGCGACAATGATGCACGGGAAGATACGAGGATAATGAAGTGTGCGGCAATCTCCACACTGCATCGCCACCTGGTTATGGTTGAGATGATTTCGACCACCACACTGAGGGCAAAAACGCATACTTTGAGTCATATGCCCATATTGGATGGCTTTGCTTGCAGTCAAGAAACTCACTTCAGGCCAGTGCAGTAACTCTCTTAGGCTGACCATGCTCAGCTCATTCTCCACATCACAATCGTTGAGCCAATACACCTTGCGACCTTGATGCTGACCAATACAGATTGCATGCTCCACACTCAGCCCAAGCTCTTCAGCAGAGCCAAACGGAAACTGATCATTATTAACCCAAATATCACTACCAGAAACGACGCACCAATAAGCTTGCTCTGTCATTTTGTTATCACTTTTTTTTAACATCCCTATGCCTCATTGCTTGCAGTTCGTTCATTTTACTGGCAATCTAATTTCATACTAGAGTTGTAGCAGAGAATATTTCAAGCTATTACTTTTAGTAGCTACCAATAAAACGGACCCTGCTTAGGCAATTACTTGATCACAAGGTTGTGATCAGATCATGAGGACATGGTCATGCTAAATAAATTCAAACAAATACAAGAACAATGGGGTGGCTCTAATGAGGTCATCGATCATTGGCTCGAAACTCGACAGTCTCTAATCGTTGAGTATTGTAAGCTAGGTGCCTTGCAGCCAGCTAGCAACGGGCAATCAAACGTTGTTGAACTCCCTTCCCCTAAAGAAATAAGCTCATTCTGTGATCATGTTGTCGATTATATCTCAGAGGGTCATTTTAAGATCTACGATATGGTCATGAAAAAATGGCAAGCAACAGGCTTTAAAACCAATGACGAGATTGATACAACTTACGCGAAGATCGTATTTACAACCGAGCCGCTTCTAGAATTCAATGATAAGTACGTTAAAGTAAATGCAGACGATGAGTTGCCTAACTTCGAAGGAGATATGTCCAAAGTAGGTGAACTACTCGAACTACGTTTTGAAGTAGAAGATAATCTTATCCAGCTTATTGCAGACAGTTTAGCGATTCCACCAGGCGCTTAGTTAGCCGAATCCTTAATAAGCTTGCCTCTGTGCAAGCTTTTTGTTTTGTCTGTAAGGTTATCCAAACTACCCAGAACCTTTCAGACAGAGCTTACTCGCTCGCCCTGACCTTTAGCCATAAGCATATGGTTACAGCCCTAATCAGCCTAGTCATCTCTACCCTTTATCTTACTGGCCTCAAAGAGCACTCTTCAGGACATAAATCCAACCTCACCAGCTAGATAAGCACACCTATCACTTTATAAGTCATAGCTAAATACCAATACGCCAGATACAAAAAAGGCACCCGAAGGTGCCTTTTTCTTATCTCTTAGAGACTACTCGTAGAGCTTACTCTTCTGAAGAGAAACCAGCGTTTAGAAGTGCTGCTAGATTGTCAGTAGCTTGTTCAGCTGAAGGACCTTCTTGCTCTTCTTCACGTTGTTTTTGACGCTCTTGGTGGTATGCGAAACCAGTACCAGCTGGGATCAGACGACCAACAATTACGTTCTCTTTCAGGCCGCGAAGGTCATCACGCTTACCAGAAACCGCAGCTTCTGTTAGTACGCGAGTCGTTTCTTGGAACGATGCAGCTGAGATGAATGACTCAGTTGCAAGAGATGCTTTAGTAATACCTAGTAGATCACGTTCGAAACGTACTAGTTCTTTACCTTCAGCTTCTAGCTTACGGTTAGCAATCTTAACATTGTGGTACTCAACTTGTTCGCCAGGTAGGAACGGAGAGTCACCAGAATGAGTGATTGTACACTTACGTAGCATTTGACGAACGATAGTCTCGATGTGCTTATCGTTAATCTTTACGCCTTGTAAGCGGTAAACTTCTTGAACTTCGTTCGCGATGTACTGAGTTACTGCGTGGATACCACGTAGACGCAGGATATCGTGTGGAGTTTCAGGACCGTCGGCGATTACATCACCACGTTCAATCTTCTCACCTTCGAACACGTTCAATTGACGATGCTTAGGAATCATCTCTTCGTAAGCGTCACCGCCTTCACGAGTGATTACTAGACGACGCTTACCTTTCGTTTCTTTACCGAAAGACACAGTACCTGTGTGCTCAGCAAGGATCGCAGGCTCTTTAGGCTTACGAGCTTCGAATAGGTCAGCTACGCGTGGTAGACCACCGGTGATATCTTTGTTTCCGCTCGATTTTTGAGGGATACGAGATAGTGTGTCACCGATGCCAACTTCAGCGCCATCTTCGATGTTTACAATCGCTTTGCCAGGTAGGAAGTAGTGAGCTGGCATATCAGTACCAGGGATCATTACGTCGTTACCTTGCTCATCAACAAGTTTGATAGCTGGACGCATATCTTTACCTGCTGCTGGGCGAGCTGCTGCGTCTGTAACTTCACTTGAAGAAAGACCCGTTAGATCGTCAGTTTGACGAGAAACTGTAATACCATCGATCATATCTACGAATTGGATACGACCTGCCACTTCAGTGATGATTGGCATGGTATGCGCTTCCCAGTTAGCTACAACTTCACCAGCAGTAACTGCTGCGTTGTCGCCTTTGGTTAGCATCGAACCGTAAGGAAGTTTGTGCTTCTCTTTAGTACGGCCGAATTCATCAATAATCGTCATCTCAGATGCACGAGAAGTGATAACCAGTTTCTTATCTTTGTTAACTACGAACTTAGCATTGTGAAGTTTCACAGTACCAGTTGTCTTAGCTTGGATGCTGTTCTCTGCTGCTGCAGTAGATGCCGCACCACCGATGTGGAACGTACGCATCGTTAGCTGTGTACCCGGTTCACCGATAGATTGTGCAGCGATAACACCAACTGCTTCACCTTGGTTCACTAGGTGACCACGTGCTAGGTCACGACCGTAACACTGTGCACAACAACCGAAGTCTGCATCACAGGTAACAACAGAGCGCACTTTCATGCTATCTACTGAGTTGTCTTCCATGATTTGACACCACTTCTCATCAATCAGAGTATTACGTGGAATCAGTACATCTTCAGTACCAGGCTTAAGAACGTCTTCAGCTACTACACGACCTAGAGCAAGCTCAGAAAGTGCAACTTTAACGTCACCACCTTCGATGTGAGGCATCATGTCGATACCTTCATGCGTGCCACAGTCATGTTCGTGTACTACAACGTCTTGAGCAACGTCTACTAGACGACGAGTTAGGTAACCCGAGTTTGCTGTTTTCAGTGCTGTATCCGCAAGACCCTTACGAGCACCGTGCGTTGAGATAAAGTACTGAAGGACGTTTAGACCTTCTTTAAAGTTCGCTGTGATCGGCGTTTCGATGATTGAACCATCTGGACGCGCCATCAGACCACGCATACCTGCTAGCTGACGAATCTGAGCTGCAGAACCACGTGCGCCCGAGTCGGCCATCATGTAGATGCTGTTGAACGATTCTTGCTGTTCTTCTTCGCCGTCACGGTTGATAACTGTTTCAGAAGATAGGTTATCCATCATTGCTTTCGCAACGCGGTCATTCGTAGATGCCCAGATATCGATAACTTTGTTGTAACGCTCACCCGCAGTAACAAGACCAGATTGGAATTGCTCTTGGATTTCGCGAACTTCTTCTTCAGCAGATTCAATTTCATCGTATTTCGCTTGAGGTACAACCATATCGTCGATACCTACAGAAACACCAGAAAGTGCAGCGTATGCAAAACCTGCGTACATGATTTGGTCAGCAAATACTACTGTATCTTTTAGACCAAGCTTACGGTAACACTCGTTAAGAAGAGTAGAGATCTGCTTCTTACCTAACTTTTGGTTAACGATGCTGTACGGTAGGCCAGCTGGAACGATTTGCCATAGCATTGCACGGCCGACAGTTGTATCAACCATCTTCGTTTCAGTAGTGCTGTTACCATCTTCGTCTACTACAGTTTCGGTGATACGTACTTTAACGCGAGCGTGTAGCTCAGCAGTCTTAGTACGGTATGCCTTTTCAGCCTCAGCAGGGCCAGCAAGGTACATACCTTCGCCTTTCACGTTGATCTTGTCACGTGTCATGTAGTAAAGACCCAATACAACGTCCTGAGAAGGTACGATGATCGGATCACCTGACGCTGGCGACAGAATGTTATTCGTCGACATCATCAGTGTACGTGCTTCAAGCTGTGCTTCTAGAGTTAGAGGCACGTGTACCGCCATTTGGTCACCATCGAAGTCGGCGTTGTATGCCGCACACACTAGTGGGTGAAGCTGAATCGCTTTACCTTCGATTAGTACTGGTTCAAACGCTTGGATACCTAGACGGTGAAGTGTAGGTGCACGGTTAAGCAGTACTGGGTGTTCGCGGATTACTTCGTCCAGGATATCCCAAACGATAGCTTCTTCGCGCTCTACCATCTTCTTAGCAGCTTTGATTGTCGTAGCCATGCCACGAGTTTCTAGCTTGCTGTAGATGAACGGCTTAAATAGCTCAAGTGCCATCTTCTTAGGAAGACCACACTGATGTAGACGAAGGTATGGACCTACTGTGATTACAGAACGGCCAGAGTAGTCTACACGTTTACCTAGAAGGTTCTGACGGAAACGACCTTGTTTACCCTTGATCATATCAGCAAGAGATTTCAGAGGACGCTTGTTAGAACCAGTGATAGCACGACCACGACGACCGTTATCTAGAAGTGCATCAACAGACTCTTGCAGCATACGCTTTTCGTTACGTACGATGATGTCCGGAGCAGCTAGCTCTAGAAGGCGCTTCAAACGGTTGTTACGGTTGATCACACGACGGTAAAGGTCGTTCAGATCTGAAGTCGCAAAACGACCGCCATCTAGTGGTACTAGAGGACGTAGATCTGGCGGCAGAACCGGAAGTACAGTCAGAATCATCCATTGCGGATCGTTACCCGATGCAATGAACGCTTCAACTAGCTTCAGGCGCTTAGTAACTTTTTTACGCTTAGTTTCTGAGTTAGTCGTTTCTAACTCTTCGCGCATTTCTTCCACTTCTTGATGAAGGTCCATTGTTGCAAGCAGATCTTTGATCGCTTCAGCACCCATCTTAGCAGTAAATTCGTCACCCCACTCTTCTAGACGATCCAGATACTCTTCTTCAGTAAGCATCTGAGATTTTTCTAGATCAGTCATACCTGGTTCAGTTACTACGTACATCTCGAAGTAAAGAACACGTTCGATATCACGTAGAGGGATATCCATTAGTAGACCGATACGAGACGGCAGTGATTTTAGGAACCAGATGTGAGCAACTGGTGAAGCTAGCTCGATGTGGCCCATGCGGTCACGACGAACTTTAGTTTGTGTAACTTCAACGCCACACTTCTCACAGATAACACCACGGTGCTTCAGGCGCTTGTATTTGCCACAAAGACATTCGTAGTCTTTAACTGGACCAAAAATACGTGCACAGAACAGACCATCACGTTCAGGTTTGAACGTACGATAGTTAATTGTTTCCGGCTTTTTAACTTCACCAAAAGACCATGAACGGATCATGTCTGGTGAAGATAGACCGATTTTGATTGCATCAAATTCTTCGGTCTTATGCTGTGCTTTTAGAAAGTTTAATAAGTCTTTCACATTCAGCTCCTGTAAGGAGTTAAAGGAGCTCACTGCTGTAGCAAGCTCCCTTTTACCAAATAATCCTATCTTCTTTTAAAAAGAAGGAGGGATTACTCTTCGTCTTCTAGCTCGATGTTGATACCTAGCGAGCGAATCTCTTTCAACAGTACGTTGAACGACTCAGGCATACCAGGTTCCATGCTATGGTTACCGTCTACGATGTTCTTATACATCTTAGTACGGCCGTTAACGTCATCTGACTTAACTGTTAGCATTTCTTGTAGAGTATATGCAGCACCGTATGCTTCTAGTGCCCATACTTCCATCTCACCGAAACGCTGACCACCGAACTGAGCTTTACCACCAAGTGGTTGCTGAGTTACTAGGCTGTAAGAACCAGTTGAACGAGCATGCATCTTGTCATCAACCAAGTGGTTCAGTTTCAGCATGTACATGTAACCAACAGTTACAGGACGCTCAAACGAATCACCAGTACGACCATCAAACAGTTTAAGCTGACCAGATTCTGGCAGATCACCCAGTTTAAGTAGTTCTTTGATTAGAGACTCAGAAGCACCGTCGAACACAGGAGTAGCAATCGGTAGACCGCCACGTAGGTTCTTGATCAGTGTACGAACTTGATCATCAGACAGTTCAGCAATATCAACTTTCTGACGAGTATCACCAAGATCGTAAACCTTCTGTAGGAACTCACGGAACTTATGCAGTTCTTGTTGTTCCTTAACCATTTGGTTGATCTTGTCACCGATACCTTTCGCAGCCAAACCTAAGTGAACTTCTAGGATCTGACCGATGTTCATACGCGATGGTACACCCAGCGGGTTAAGTACGATGTCTACAGGCTGACCTTTCTCATCGTATGGCATGTCTTCAACAGGGTTAATCTTAGAGATTACACCTTTGTTACCGTGACGACCGGCCATCTTATCACCAGGCTGGATACGACGTTTAACCGCTAGGTAAACTTTAACAATCTTAAGAACGCCAGGCGCTAGATCATCACCTTGAGTGATTTTACGACGCTTAGTTTCAAACTTCTTATCGAAGTCTGCTTTTAGCTCATCCCACTGCTCAGCAAGTTGCTCAAGCTGTGTTTGTAGCGCATCGTCTTCTAGAACTTGCTCTAGCCATTGCTTACGACCGATAGTATCAAGCTTAGCTTCAGAGTAACCACCTGACAGAAGTACAGCTTTAACACGGTTAAGAAGGCCACCCTCAAGAATTTGGAACTCTTCAGTTAGGTCTTTCTTAGCTTCTTTAAGCTGCATCTGTTCGATTTCAAGTGCACGCTTGTCTTTCTCTACGCCATCGCGAGTGAAGACTTGTACATCGATGATAGTACCCGAAACAGAGTTTGGTACACGTAGAGAAGTATCTTTAACATCAGATGCTTTCTCACCGAAGATAGCACGTAGTAGCTTCTCTTCAGGAGTCAGTTGAGTTTCACCTTTAGGGGTTACTTTACCAACTAGGATGTCGCCACCCTTAACTTCAGCACCAATGTAAACGATACCTGACTCGTCTAGTTTAGACAGAGCAGACTCACCTACGTTTGGAATATCAGCTGTGATCTCTTCAGAACCCAGCTTAGTATCACGAGCCACACAAGATAGTTCTTGGATGTGGATTGTCGTGAAACGGTCTTCTTGAACTACGCGCTCAGATACTAAGATCGAGTCTTCGAAGTTGTAACCGTTCCAAGGCATGAATGCGATACGCATGTTTTGGCCAAGAGCTAGTTCACCAAGGTCTGTTGAAGGACCATCAGCAAGAACATCGCCACGTGCAACTGGTTCACCAGGAAGTACAGTTGGACGTTGGTTAATACATGTGTTTTGGTTCGAACGCGTGTACTTAGTTAGGTTGTAGATATCGATACCAGCTTCGCCAGGTACCAATTCATCTTCGTTAACCTTAACTACGATACGAGAAGCGTCTACAGACTGAACTTGACCACCACGTTTAGCAACCGCTGTAACACCAGAGTCAACTGCGATGTTACGTTCGATACCAGTACCTACTAGAGGCTTATCAGCCTTAAGTGTTGGTACAGCTTGACGTTGCATGTTGGCACCCATCAATGCACGGTTCGCATCATCGTGTTCTAGGAACGGGATAAGCGAAGCAGCGATAGATACTACTTGGTTTGTCGCAACGTCCATGTAGTCAACGTGATCGCGTGGGTGAAGACCAGATTCACCTTTTTGACGAGCTGTGATTAGCTCATCTGCAAACGTACCTTCTTCAGTAAGAATGGTGTTTGCTTGCGCGATTACGAATTGACCTTCCTGGATTGCAGACAGGTAATCAACTTCTTCTGTTACTACACCATCTACTACACGACGGTACGGAGTTTCTAGGAAACCGTAATCGTTACAACGTGCAAACGCAGATAGTGAGTTAATTAGACCGATGTTTGGACCTTCAGGCGTTTCGATCGGACATAGACGACCGTAGTGAGTTACGTGAACGTCACGTACTTCGAAGCCTGCGCGCTCACGAGTAAGACCACCAGGACCTAAAGCAGAGATACGACGTTTGTGCGTAACTTCTGACAATGGGTTGTTTTGGTCCATGAACTGTGAAAGCTGTGAAGAGCCAAAGAATTCTTTAACTGCAGCAGAGATCGGCTTAGCGTTGATAAGATCTTGAGGCATGATTGCATCAAGGTCACCAAGGCTTAGGCGCTCTTTAACGGCACGTTCTACACGAACTAGACCAACACGGAATTGGTTTTCTGCCATTTCACCTACAGAACGGATACGACGGTTGCCAAGGTGGTCGATATCGTCCACTTCACCAATACCGTTACGGATACCAATCAGTTTCTTCATCACTTCGATGATGTCTGATTCATCCAGAGTACCGCGCTCTTCTTCTTCTTCACGCTCGATAGAGCTGTTGAACTTCATACGGCCTACAGTTGATAGGTCGTAACGTTCTTCAGAGAAGAATAGGCTTTCGAATAGAGACTCTGCAGCTTCTTTCGTTGGTGGCTCGCCAGGACGCATCATGCGGTAGATTTCTACCAATGCAGAGATGCGATCTACTGTGCTATCTGCACGTAGAGTGTCTGACATGAATGGACCGTGATCTAGGTCATTCGTGAACAGAGTTTGTAGAGCCTTGTGGCCTGCTTGAGACAGGTTAGCAAGAGCTTCTAGGCTAATCTCTTGGTTCGCGCCAACGATGATCTCGCCAGTTGCTTCGTTGATGTAATCTTTAGATGCAACTTTACCAACGATGTACTCTACTGGTACTTCGATGTGCTCAACGCCATCTTTTTCAAGTTGACGGATATGGCGAGCAGTAACACGACGACCAGTCTCAACGTAAGTTTTTCCGTTTGCTTCGATGTCGAATGACGCAGTTTCACCACGTAGACGATCAGGAACCAACTCCATAAGAAGAGTTTGGTCTTTAACTTCGAAGTTCACCTTGTCGAAGAACAGATCTAGGATCTCTTCAGTCGATTTACCAAGTGCACGAAGAATAATCGATGCTGGTAGCTTACGACGACGGTCGATACGTACGAATAAGTTATCCTTAGGATCGAACTCAAAGTCTAACCATGAGCCACGGTAAGGAATTACACGTGCGTTATAAAGAACTTTACCTGATGAGTGGGTCTTACCCTTATCACTGTCGAAGAACACGCCTGGGCTTCGGTGCAGCTGGGATACGATAACCCTCTCGGTACCATTAATTACGAAAGTACCATTGTCTGTCATAAGCGGAATTTCGCCCATGTAGACTTCTTGTTCTTTAATGTCTTTTACAGTACCTGCTGGTGCATCTCGATCAAAGATAACTAGACGTAGTTTTACGCGTAGTGGCTTTGAGTAAGTAACACCGCGGATTTGACATTCTTTAACGTCAAAAACTGGCTCACCAAGACGGTAGCTAACGTATTGCAGCTCAGAATTGCCGTTGTAGCTCTGAATTGGAAATACAGAACGGAAAGCAGCTTCAAGACCGTATTGACCTTCTGGATCCTGTTCGATGAATTTGTCGAAAGAATCAAGCTGGATCGATAACAGGTATGGAATGTCCAAAACTTGTGGACGAGTACCAAAATCCTTACGGATGCGCTTTTTCTCGGTATAAGAGTAAACCATGGGGTTCCTCAGCTCGCTGATAAGTGACCCAAACCACCCAAAACACTCTTCAGAGGGGGTGGTGACAAACAGCTGTTTAGTGGTAGTGAACAATCATTTCGAAAAAATGACTGTTTTTTTGCTCGGATTATGACGGTTAAACAGCGGAAATTTCGTCATAGCCCTACAGCGCAAAAAGGCCGGTGGTTAATAAACCACCAGCCATTAGCCTTGCGGCTATGAAATTAAGTAATAATTACTTGATTTCAACAGAAGCGCCAGCTTCTTCTAGCTGTGCTTTAAGAGCTTCAGCTTCAGCTTTGTCAACGCCTTCTTTAAGCGCTGCAGGAGCTGAGTCTACAAGACCTTTAGCTTCTTTAAGACCTAGGCCAGTTGCGCCACGTACAGCTTTGATAACTTGTACTTTGTTAGCGCCAGCAGCAGTTAGGATAACGTCGAATTCAGTTTGCTCAGCAGCAGCGTCGCCGCCAGCTGCGCCACCAGCTACAACTGCAGCTGCAGCTGAAACGCCGAATTTCTCTTCCATAGCTTCGATAAGCTCAACAACTTGCATTACAGACATTTCTGCAACTGCGTCTAGGATTTGCTCGTTAGTAATAGACATAACAATTCTCTTTTAAGTCAACAATAAGTTTAATTTGCAACCAGTGAAAAGCAAGGCTTAAGCCGCTGCTTCTTCTTTTTGGTCACGTAGTGCAGCGATAGTACGAACCAGCTTGCCAGCAGAAGCTTCTTTCATGCACATCATTAGGCGTGCGATAGCTTCGTCGTAAGTTGGTAGTGTCGCTAGTACTTCAGCATCAGTAACTGCGCCTTCAAATGCAGCAGCTTTGATCTCGAAATCTTTGTTCTCTTTAGCGAAGTCTTTGAAAAGACGCGCTGCAGCACCTGGGTGCTCGTTAGAGAACGCGATCAGAGTTGGACCAGTGAAAGTGTCTACTAGACACTCGTAGTCTGTACCCTGAACCGCACGGCGTGCTAGTGTGTTACGAACAACTTTCATGTAAACACCCGCTTCGCGAGCTTGTTTACGTAGAGAAGTCATTGCGCCAACTTCAACGCCACGAGAATCAGCTACAACTGCAGAAAGTGCACCACTGGCAGCTTCGTTGACTTCAGCAACAATTGCTTTTTTGTCTTGAAGATTTAAAGCCATTTGGATTAACCTCTGGTTGTGATTACAGCACCCAATACAAAATGTATTGAGCGTTTACGATGTTATTTAAAAATGAATAAATCCACTTCAAACCACAACATCGCCTACGTAGGTTTTATTAAGCTATCAATAATCTAATGAAAATCGACAGCGCCTACGGTCTTGGGATAGATGATTTCAAATTGCTTTAAAACCACCCAACCACAAATATTAGGCGCAGAAGTATACACTAAATCTGCGCCTAAGCAAATTAGTTTGCTTGAGTATCAAGACTAGCTTGATCAACAGCAACACCAGCACCCATCGTAGTAGAGATGCTTACTTTCTTCAGGTAAGAACCCTTAGCTGAAGAAGGCTTAGCTTTCTTAAGAGCAACTAGAAGTGCTTCTAGGTTCTCTTGAAGCTGGTTAGCTTCGAAAGATGCTTTACCGATAGTAGTGTGGATGATGCCGTTCTTGTCGTTACGGTAACGAACCTGACCAGCTTTAGCGTTCTTAACCGCTTCAGCAACGTTAGGAGTTACAGTACCAACTTTAGGGTTTGGCATAAGGCCGCGTGGACCTAGGATTGTACCTAGTTGACCAACAACACGCATTGCATCTGGAGAAGCAACAACTACGTCGAAGTTCATTTCGCCTTTTTTCACTTGCTCAGCAAGATCTTCCATACCAACGATATCTGCGCCAGCAGCTTTAGCAGCTTCTGCGTTTGCACCTTGAGTGAAAACAGCAACGCGGATGTCACGGCCAGTACCGTGAGGTAGCACTGTTGCGCCACGAACGTTTTGGTCAGATTTACGAGCATCGATGCCTAGGTTAACAGCAACATCTACAGACTCAACGAATTTAGCAGTCGCTAGTTCTTTAAGAAGAGCAACAGCTTCGCTGATTTCGTATTCTTTAGTTGAGTCAACTTTGTCGCGGATTACGCGCATACGCTTAGTAAGTTTAGCCATGATCTTATCCCTCTACCACTAGGCCCATTGAACGAGCAGTACCAGCAATAGAACGTTTCATTGCTTCGATGTCAGCACCAGTCATATCAGCAGCTTTAGTTTCTGCGATTTCCTGAACTTGAGCGTCAGTAACAGTACCAACTTTCTCAGTGTTTGGACGACCTGAACCAGACTTAACGCCAGCAGCTTTCTTAAGAAGAACAGCAGCAGGTGGAGTCTTAGTTACGAACGTGAAAGAACGGTCGTTGTAAACAGTAATAACTACTGGAGTAGGTAGACCTTTCTCAACAGATTCTGTTTTTGCGTTGAACGCTTTACAGAATTCCATGATGTTCACGCCGTGTTGACCTAGAGCAGGACCAACCGGTGGACTTGGGTTTGCCATACCAGCTGCAACTTGCAGTTTGATATAAGCTTCAACTTTCTTAGCCATGATATTTCCTAATATTTTGGGTACATGCGCTAGCCGCAAGGCGAGCTCCCCATAAATTCAATTAACTCTTTTTCACTTCCACAGAAGCAAAAAGGCGCGAAATTATAATCATAATTCGCGCCTTTAACAACCCTAAAAAGGTGATTTTTTATACTCTTTTATTTTGAACAACTTATGAAGTATTTATCCACAGCTTGTTCAAAACTTAGAGTTTTAGTCCAGTTTTTCAACCTGACCAAATTCAAGCTCAACCGGTGTTGCACGACCAAAGATCGATACAGATACCTTAATGCGGCTTTTCTCGTAATCTACTTCTTCAACAGTACCGTTGAAGTCAGCAAATGGACCATCGTTCACACGAACCACTTCACCCGCTTCGAACATTGTCTTAGGACGTGGAGACTCGCTCGCTTTCTCTAGACGGTTCAAGATAGCATCAGCTTCTTTATCAGTGATTGGTGCAGGACGATCAGAGGTACCACCAATGAAGCCCATAACACGCGGAATGCTGCGTACTAAGTGCCATGATTCATCATTCATGATCATTTGAACTAATACGTAGCCAGGGAAGAATTTACGTTCACTTTTACGGCGTTGGCCTGCACGCATTTCCACTACTTCTTCAGTAGGTACTAGCACATCGCCAAATAGTTCTTCCATGTTGTGCATTTTAATATGCTCGCGTAGCGACTGTGCAACACGACCTTCAAAGCCAGAAAAGGCTTGAACTACATACCAACGTTTTTTTGGAGCTTCACTCATGAATCAGAACCCTCTACACCCCAGTTGCTAGAGAAACTAGACGGACCATAATGCCGTCAATTCCCCAAAGCACTAGAGACATAACAATACATACAGCTAAAACGATCAATGTAGTTTGCATAGTTTCTTGGCGAGTAGGCCAAACAACTTTACGAATCTCCATACGAGATTCTTTTGCAAAATCGATCGCAGCTTTACCTTTAGTTGTTGTTGCTGCAACGCCTAGTGCGGCAGCAATCAGCACAACTACACCTGCAGCGCGAATTACAACAGACAATTCACCATACAGGTAATTACCCACAACAGCAGCAGCCAACAGAACAAAAGCGACAATCCACTTCATTGTATCTGCTGCACCTGAGCTATCAGGAGTTTCAGCGTTTGCTTTCATAAAACCAACCTGTGATAAGTCTTAAATATAGACGACAATAACCCCGCTGTTGCAGGGCACATTCCTTTGCGTTGCAAAACAACACATCTAACAGTCATTTTAGTCAAAAAGACCGTTTAATTCTTTGCTAAGAGCAAAAATCGATGTCAAAACATCCAACTCTTTTTTTAGCGCAGAAAAAGGGCATCAAATGATGCCCTTTTTACTAGTGGTTCGTCAAATCTTATGCAAAGATTTTAGCTACAACACC
>NZ_JBFRSD010000010.1:0-103722 GCF_041473395.1 Vibrio sp. 10N.222.55.C6 | reverse complement strand
CGCTACAAAGGTAAGCGCGTGATCCAAGGCGGTCGAGCGCAAGTACGCACAGTGTTATATATGGCAATGATGTCAGCCATGCAATGTAACCCCGTATTCAAAGCAACTTATGCTCGACTTGTAGCTGCCGGAAAGCCTAAGAAAGTCGCAATAATCGCGTGTGTTCGAAAGATGGTTGTGACTCTTAACTCTATGCTGAGAGATGGCGCCATGTGGGATGAAAACACTGCCAAAAATTAATCATTGACGCCATAGTCGTTTGTTAGCCCTGCCAATCTTCCGGTACTTTTAGCGCTTTGTTTTCAACAAAGTATCTATGCGCTTCAAGTAGCTCTTCAATATCAACTTCGAGTTCACTTGAAAGACTATTTAACCTAGGAATTGGCCACTCATTCATGTCAATACTATAAAAATCTTTAACTTTTCTAGGGTCTGAGTCTTCAAGTTTTTCATTTATGGCGTGTAAAATACGTTGCCTATGCTCTTCTTCAACTCGATCATAAAGGGTTGACAGTATTTCAGTTGCTTCACTCTCTTCAACTTTTAGTTCTTTAAGAGTTTCTGCAATACCACGAGCATAGGTCAGCTTGCTATCCAATGGTAAATATGCAAACGCATCTCTGACTGCTAACAACGAAATCGTAGGTTTTGATACGTTAATGGCAATAGCTTTAAGTTCGTCAATCGCTGTATAGGCTTCATCTACAGCATCTTTTAATCGCGCTTCAAAACCGGCTGCCTTAATAATCGAAAATTTGTCGAGATTTATGAAAGCTATACCTATTGAAAAAGAGAGGATACAAATAGAGGCAGCCATCTCTTTATCATTTACTGCCATATAGATTGAGGAAACAATCATTAAAATGACAAAGAAAAATGAAACTACTCTTTGCACATTAATGTTTAACAATTTTATTAATTTCAACTTATAACCTCTTGTTATTGGCATGATGTCTCAAATTGCCGGGCTAACAGCTATTAGACTGAAAAATTCTGCATTTAAATATAGAATTTTTCTATCTAGTTTCATATGCACGGCAATGTACCACGATTAATCACAGCATTTCAGTGACTTAAAACATAGATAGACTCGTTGAATGACAAAATGCAGAATATTTTCATATGTTATGACTCTAGCGAACACCCCGCCCTACTGGATATAAATACAGCACCCTTACACATACCCCAAACACAAAAAAGCCTGCCATTTATGCGAACATAAAGGCAGGCTTTATACGTTAGTTAAGCTTGTGAGTGGCTAGCTTACGCGGCTTCGAATGCGAGGGCTTTCTTCTCTACTTGGCGGAAGATCAGCGTTAATATGCCGTTTACTGCTAAGTAGAATGCGCCAGCAATGCCGAACACGGTTAGCGTGTCGTATGTTTGGCCGTTAATACGCTGAGCGTAGCCCATCAAATCCATGATGGTGATGGTGCTTGCCAGTGACGTACCTTTGAAAACTAGAATCACTTCGTTCGAGTAAGCTGGAACGGCGCGGCGTAGTGCGTATGGCAGTAACACTTTAAGCGTTGCTACTTTGTCCATGCCAAGTGCACGACACGCTTCCCACTGCCCTGCTGGAATGGCGTTGAATGCGCCTCTGAACAGTAGCGTGCTGTATGCCGCGGTGTTCAATGCTAATGCTAACATTGCACAGAACCAAGGTTGGCTTAACCAAGTCCACATGAAGCTTTCACGAATCCAATCGAACTGACCCGGTCCGTAATACACCAAGAAGATCTGCACCAACAATGGTGTGCCGGTGAACAGCGTGATGATGCCACGTGTTAACCAGTGAATCGCCGGTATTCTTAGGATTAGCGTTACCGTCATCAGCAGTGACAAGATACAGCCAACCAGCAGTGAAGCGCCTGTGAGTTGCAGGCTGGTCGCTAGGCCCTCAAGCATTTGAGAGAGGTATTGTTGATTCATGCCATTGCCCCTTTGTTACCCAAACCTTGAATAGATAACTTACCATCAATCACTTTTACCAATCTTTGTGTGATTAAAGTGATGACCAAGTAGATTGCTGCTGCGGTCGCGTACCAAGTAAATGCTTCGTGCGTTGCCGCTGATGTTAGTTGTGCTTGTTTCAGCAAATCTGTTACGCCAATTAGCGAAACTAGCGCGGTATCTTTCAGTAACACTAACCATTGGTTGGTTAACCCTGGTAGTGCGTGTCTTACCGCTTGAGGTAACACGATACGAAAGAATGCACGAGACTGAGAAATACCAAGCGCGCTTGCTGCTTCTCTCTGCCCTTTGCTTACTGCTTTTAATGCACCACGCAAGGTTTGCGAAGCGTAAGAAGCAAAGATAAGTGACAGTGCAACAACACCAGATAAGAACGGGCTCACTTCTATGAAATCGCCAGTGATCATGAACAGAACTTGTGTCGAACCAAAGTAGATAAACAGTACGACCAGAATTTCTGGTAAACCACGAACAATCGTCACAAATGCAGTCGTTGGCCATTTGATTGCAATACGACGAGACATCTCACCACTTGCAAACAAAACTGCTAGAACCAATCCAACCAATAGGCTTACGAACGCAAGCTGAACAGTCATCCAGCTTGCTTCGACGAGCCCTAAAGAGTAACCCGTTAATTCCATAAATTACTTACCGAAGTACTTGTTGAAGATCTTGTCGTATTCGCCGTTCGCTTTCACTGCTGCAAGTGCAACGTTAAGCTGGTCTACAAGTTCTTGGTTGCTCTTGTTTACTGCGATACCAAAGCCGTTACCGAAGTACTCTTGGTTTGTTACTTGGTCGCCTACGTACGTTAGGTTGTCTTCTTTCTTGAACCATTCTGCTACAACGGCTGTGTCACCGAATACAGAATCGATACGACCGTTCTTCATGTCGATGAATGCATCTTGGTAGCTTGAGTAAGGTACCGCTGTTACGCCAGTCATTTGCTCAAGTAGGAAGCTCTGGTGAGTAGAACCGTTTTGAACGCCAACACGCTTACCTTCTAGTGCTGCTTGGTCTGCTACTTTGCCTTCGAAAGAAATGAATGCTGCAGAGTTATCGTAGTATGCGTTAGAGAAGTTCACTTGTTTAAGACGCGCTTCTGTGATGTCCATTGCCGAGATAGCCGCATCGTAACGTTTGAATTTAAGTGCAGGGATCAAGCTATCGAATGCTTGGTTGTGGAAAGTACACGTTGCTTTCAGCTCTTCACAAAGTGCGTTTGCTAAGTCTACGTCAAAACCCTGAATTTGGTTGTTCTCATCCATGTATTCGAATGGTGCGTACGTTGCTTCCATCGCGAATTTGATTTCTTCTTGAGCTGCTGCGTTAAAAGAAGCAAGGCCGATAAGTGAAGCTAGTAGAATCTTTTTCATTTTGTTACTCCGAATACTGTGTAATAGCGGCCTGTGGCCATTCTTATAATTTGATTGTTTTAATTGATGTTGTGTTTAGCTAGATCTAGTGAGTCAACTTTCTTTTAATAAGTGACTTACTTAATGAGTCAGATACTCGGCAAACTCAGGTGTCTGCGGATTAACGAATGAATCGCTGGTGCCGTGTTCAACGATGTACCCTTTCTCTAGGTACAGAACGTGGCTAGCAATCTTCTTCGCGAAATCGACTTCGTGCGTCACGACCACTTGGGTAATGCCCGTTCCGCTCAATTCTTTAATAATGCTCACGACTTGGTTGGTGATCTCAGGATCAAGCGCCGCTGTTGGTTCATCAAACAACAACACATCCGGTTTCATCATCAGCGCACGTGCAATCGCAACACGCTGTTGTTGACCGCCAGACAGTTGAAGTGGCCAAGCGTCTGCTTTGTCGGCAAGTTGAAGTGTCTTTAGGACTTCTTGCGCTTGCTTAATCGCTTCTTGCTTATCCAAACCCGCCACTTTGATTGGTGCTTCAATCAAGTTTTCCATCACCGTCATGTGTGGCCATAAGTTGTATTGCTGGAACACCATGCCGACTTTACGACGAAGTTTAAGCCCCTGCTTTTCTTGGATTTGGCTTGAAAAATCGAATTGCTCATTCGCAATGTCTAATTCGCCGTTGTCCGCGATTTCAAGCAGGTTCAATACACGCAGTAATGAACTCTTGCCCGCGCCGCTTGGGCCAAGCAATACCAAGGTTTCGCCACTCTCACAGTCGAAACTGATGTCGTGAAGAACTTGGGTATCACCGTATGATTTGTTGATGCTCTTTGCTTGAATACTCATGCCACAATACTGCATTAATTGTCATTTGTTGGTTATTCTATTCAATCCGAGTTTTTATGCAAGAAAAATGTATAAAAAACTACTTTATTGAATTTTTGTAACAAATATTCCACAAAAAACAGTCGCTATAACTGGTCTTACAACCAAAAATCGCAAGCCATTGATAAAGCTAATATCGAGATAAAAAGCAAACGTTTTGCTATCAATTTATAAATCATCGCATGGTTGCTTGTTTATATGTGCACTCTCCTATCAACGCTAATTTACTTGCATAAAAATTAAGGTTAAATAGCTTGGTTCCCTATCCAACTGACTGGATCAAAATGCTTAGTTTTCCTTTAAGGTCGCTTCGAATTATTCACTTAGTGTTGATGAAATATTGGAAATTGAGTTTCCTAGGGAGCGTCACAGCGCAATAAATGCTTTAATGGGTTCAATTCTCAACAACAATTACTGCCCAGCGAACAACGCGCAGTACAGGCAATAAGTCATAAAGCAATTAGCCATAAGCAACAAGCAACAAGCCATCTATTTTTAAAGCGACAACACATTAAGGCAGTCATATGCAAAACGATGTCTCTTCTACGCTCGACTCGAACCAGCGACAGACTCAGCGATCGACTCAACAAGCGCCAGAACCCAAACCTGAGAAAAAAAGCCTCAGTATTTTGTTTGAGCTGAGTAAATTCATTCAGCCTTATAAAGGTCGTGTTATTGCTGCGTTGATCGCGTTGATCTTCACAGCGAGCTTAACCCTTTCAGTCGGACACGGTATTCGTCTTCTTATCGACCAAGGCTTCAGCCAACAATCGTTGTCAGACTTAGGCAGCGCGATTCAATTCATCATGGTGGTGGTCGTGCTGATCTCGATTGGCACCTTCTTCCGCTTCTATTTGGTCTCTTCTGTTGGTGAGCGAGTAAGTGCGGATATACGCCTGTCGGTTTTCAATCACGTGGTGACGCTGCACCCGAGTTACTTTGAAACCAATGGCAGTGGCGACATCATGTCGCGAATCACCACGGATACTACTCTGCTTCAAAGCATCATAGGTTCATCGTTCTCTATGGCGATGCGCAGCGCGTTGATGTGTATTGGTGCGATCATCATGCTGTTTGCGACCAATATTAAGCTGACGTTGATTGTATTGGCCTCGGTGCCATTTATCTTGATTCCAATTCTTGTGTACGGGCGTCGTGTGAGAGCCTTGTCTCGTCAAAGCCAAGATTCGATGTCTGATGTCGGCTCTTATGCAGGTGAAGCGATTGAACACATTAAAACCGTCCAAAGCTACAGCCGAGAAGCGCAAGAGAAAGCATCATTCGCGGTAGAAGTGGAAAAGGCGTATGAGATTGGTCGCCAGCGTGTAAAACAGCGCGCGATTCTTATTTCTGGTGTGATTGTTATCGTGTTCAGCGCAATATCAGGGATGCTGTGGGTTGGCGGCAGTGATGTTATCAACGGCACTATGTCGGCTGGTGACTTAGCCGCGTTTGTGTTCTACGCAATTATGGTTGCTTCATCGTTAGGTACGATTTCTGAAGTGATGGGTGAACTGCAACGCGCGGCAGGTGCGACCGAGCGATTAATCGAGATCCTACAAGTTGAAAGCCATATTGTTGCGCCAGTTGCGAATCCAACTTCGCTTGCTAACGTAACGCCAGAAGTTGCATTTGATGATGTGACCTTCTGTTATCCATCAAGACCGGACCAACCCGCAACAAGCAACCTCACGCTTACTGCCCATGAAGGCAAAGTGTTGGCACTGGTTGGCCCGTCTGGCGCAGGTAAAACTACCCTGTTCGAACTGCTGCAACGTTTCTACGACCCACAAGTGGGTAAGGTCACCTTAGGCGGTGTTGAACTGAATCAGTTTGATCCTAACGAGCTAAGAAAGCAGATGGCATTGGTACCGCAACAACCTGCTCTGTTCAGTAACGATGTGTTCCATAACATTCGCTACGGCAACCCGCAGGCAACAGACGAGCAAGTGATCGAAGCGGCGAAGAAAGCGCACGCACACGAGTTCATTCAAAACCTACCTGATGGCTACAACAGCTTTCTTGGTGAACGTGGTGTAAGGCTTTCTGGTGGGCAGAGACAACGTATTGCTATCGCACGTGCCATCTTGAAAGATCCAAATATTCTATTGTTGGATGAAGCAACCAGCGCACTAGACAGTGAAAGTGAGCATCACGTACAACAAGCGTTAGAAGAGTTAATGCGTGGCAGAACGACGATCATTATCGCCCATCGATTATCAACAATTAAACACGCCGACCAAATTGCGGTGCTCGATAAAGGACAACTAGTAGACATCGGCGACCACCAGTCTCTCATCAATAGCTGCGAATTGTACCAACGCTTGGTTGAGCTGCAATTCAAACACCTTAGTGCCTAACTATTGAGTGGATGTGCAACTAAGTCACTGACATTGTGTGGTTTCAAGCTTCAAAAACTTAAATCACGCGTGTTGCAGTTTTGTTAATTTAGCGGTAGGGTTTTTATTCCAATAACAACTTATCCCTACATAACAATAAGAGAGTTCGCATGGAAGCACTATTATCTGACTACCCGGTAGTAACAGAAATCCCTGTCGCTTGGGGAGAAATGGACGCACTCAATCACGTTAACAACGCTGTATATTTTCGCTATTTCGAAACCGCTCGCTTAGATTTTTTCAAGCACGTCGAGCTGATGGAAGAGATGGCGATTACCAAAGTTGGTCCTGTTCTTGGTGACACTTACTGTAAGTATTTCCGCCCAGTCACGTATCCAGATACCTTGATGGTCGGCTCACGTGTTACCGATATTCAAGATGACCGATTCACCATGGAATACGCGATTGTCAGTAAGGCTCAACAGAAACTGACGACCGTTGGCACTGCGACTATCGTGATGTTTGATTTTGCTTCGAACCAGAAAGCCCTGCTCTCGCTGCGCTTAACCAATGAAATCGAAAAGATGAACACGTTGAAAAGCCCATGCTTCAAACAAGAAGCCGTGACAGAATAACGTATTCGTTGGTTGAGAAAGATTCAGAAAGTTTCAGACATTAAAAAGGCCACTCGATTGAGTGGCCTTTTGTTTATTGGTTCAGAGTGCTTATAAGCGGTTGAGCGTTATAAACCTTGAACGCTCTTTGCGTTAGAAGCTATAAGCCTTACAGCCCATAGACATTGAACCCTATAAACCTTGTACGCTATAGACCTTGCACGTACTGAGCATTAGTTCGAACTTCAACCATCTGCTCTAGGTTCTGTTGTGAACCTTCAACGCCGTTCAGTAGCGCTTCGAAATGCTTGATAAGCTCAACTTTGTCTTTCACTTCTTTAGAACCTGCACCGATGTTGGTTAGGTCAATGAAGAACTCGTCGAACAGACCAGAGAAGTCAGTTACTGCGTCGTGGTTCAAGAACTGCTCGTGGTTGTAAATGCTTGGGTAGCCACCCTTCTGTTTATCAACCGCAAAAGAGATGCCTTTCACGTTGGTAATCGTGGTCGCTTTCTCACACTTCAACATACAACCTGCTTCGATGCTTGGCTTGTTACAACCCACGGTTCTTTGGAAGAAACACTGACGGCTGGTCATCATCAAGATTGGGTGGTAAATGCTGTAGAACAGTTTGAAGTTCTCTGGGCGACGAATATGACGAATCTGACCTTTGTTGATCTCGTTCGAAATGAATGCGCCTGCACAGTTCAGCTCTTCTTTCAGAGTAACCAGTGCGTGAGAGTTGGTCGTGTTCATGAGCGGGCCTGCAACCCACTCAATACCCATCTCGTAAGCTTTGTAAGCAATACCCGTGTTGTTGGTTACGATGCGAGCTGGCTTGATCTCTTCAAGAATACGAACCGCTTCGTCGTAATCTTTACCGATCAATACCGCTGGGAACCAAGGAATCAAACGTGGGTTTGCTGCCAAGATGTCGATGTACTTGTTACAACGCTTCTTGAAGCTTTCTGGAAGTTTGAAGTAAACATCCGCGTCAGTCACGTCACACAGGTGTAAGTCTTCTACATCGGCGATAAGCATCGACATAGTCGGCTTCTCGTTCACTTTAGGGTGCTGAGGCAGTGCTGGCACTTCAACGTGCTTAATCACTTCCACAGAGCCGTTCAGAATGAAGTCGATCTCGTCTTTTAGGTCTGAAACTTCTTTTAGAGGAATCAACAAGCCTGCATCCACTTCACTGAAGTCGTGGCTTTCTAGCGTGTGAACTGCACTCTTCACGTTTTTGAAGCGCTTCTCAAGTAGCTCTTGAGTAATCGCCTTCTCTTCAACCGCTTTCAATAGCGATTTAGATTGAAGAGTAAAGTTCTCTTTTGGCGTGTTCACAGTCACCGTAAATGGTTGACCCACTTTTGCGCTGAACGACAGTGCTACTGGTGTCTTGCGAATATCAAGGAACTCGATCTTGTCACGCATTTCGTTACCAAGAACGTCTTTCGCTTGGTGAAGTTCGTTGGTCACTTCTTGAATCTGTACAACTGAGATTTCGTTGTTCTGCTCCGTCGCTTTTTCAACAGCGTAGTTCATGCTGTTGTCGCGCGGGTTATCGATGAACATGTCTTTCGTTAGGTTGCCCTTTAGGAAAGAGTTGGTGAAATCACGGTTGAATACTTTGTGCAGGTTCGAATCGTCTTCGATCAACAAACCACTTTCTACAAAGCTATCAATCTGTTTACGCCATGTGTCTACCACAGTGTAAACGTAGTGTGCGCCTTTAATACGGCCTTCTACTTTCAATGAGTCGACTTTCGCATCAACCAATTCAGGTAGGTCGTAGTAAGCTGAGTTATCTTTCAGGTTAAGTGGGAACTTGTTGCCCGCGTTGGTGATTTCGTACTCATCACGACACGCTTGGCTACAACGACCACGGTTACCTGAGTTACCCACACTTACTGAGCTTGAGTAACATTGACCAGAGAATGCGATACACAGAGCGCCGTGTACGAACACTTCGGTTAATACGTCGTGATCGTGTGCCACTTCCGTCAGCATCTTGATTTCAGGCAGGTTCAACTCACGAGACAAGTTAACGCGCGTCGCGCCAATCTTAGACAAGAACTTAATCTGACCTTCGTTGTGCGTAGTTAACTGAGTCGACGCGTGAACGTCTAACGATGGGAAATGCTTCTTAACCAGGTTGAATAAACCCAAGTCTTGAACAATGATGCCGTCCACTTTGGTGTTCACAAGCTGGTTCAGCAGTTTGGTGATGCTCTTAGTCTCGTGCTCCAGTAGCACAACGTTAAGAGTCAGGAACACTTCACAGCCGTATTCATGAGCAAGGCGAATCACACCATTCAATTCGTCTAACGACAGGTTAGAGGCTCTGTTACGAGCGTTGAATGTGTCTAAACCACAATAAACTGCATTAGCACCCGCTACGATGGCGGCTTTTATCGCTTCTACATCGCCACCTGGGGCTAATAACTCAATTTTTCTGCTCATTTTTGAAGTCGCTCACTTACTTATAATTTTTAAGCCGCGTATTCTACCCACATCACGATCTCTTTACCACCGTACAACACTTTTCAAACTAAATGACCTCAATAATTCCGAACGAATCCGATCTACCTATCCTTTATTCTTTACGCCGTTGCCCTTATGCAATGCGCGGACGAATGGGCATCGCACTATCACAGCAAAAAGTGTTACTTCGAGAAATCGTTACCAAAGACAAGCCTAGCGAACTATTGGCCAGTTCGCCAAAAGGAACAGTGCCTGTATTGGTGTTACCCAATGGACAAGTCATTGAACAGAGCTTGGATGTGATGAACTGGTCACTTCAACAAAACGATCCTCAAGATCTTCTGCGTTCAAGCAATCCAACGCTTAGCGAACAAGTTCAGCAGCTCATTAAAACCAACGATGAAGAATTTATTGGTCACTTAGAAAGGTATCGTGCATCGGTTCGTTACCGAAACATCGATGTTGAACAACGCCGACAAGCCTGCGAAACCTTCATTAAGCAGTTAGAAGTGCGACTTACCGATCAGCCCTACTTTTTTGGAGAAAGCCCAAGCTTGGCCGATTTTGCGGTGATGCCTTTCGTCAGTCAGTTTGTGCGAGTCGAAAAGAAGTGGTTTGTGAAATCGGAATATCAAAACGTAGGACGTTGGTTAAGAGCGCACCTTGAAAGTAAGCTCTACACCCAAGTCATGAAGCAATACCCTTTGTGGAATGAAACCAAGCACGATTGTCTTTTTGGTGGATAATGGTAATTCAAAGATAGAGAAAGCGTAGTAATCAAGGTAAGTACGTGACACTGTATCTTCTTTGTAATGAGCAAATATTCAAAGACTTAACTGGGTTTCCGTTGTCTCTTTACCGGTAACTACTGTCTCTTAACTAGCGACCACAGTCTAAGCTAAGCCTTTTGTTCATTTTAAACCAATCACTTAATCGCAATCGAAATCTCGACTTCAGTTTCACCTTTGTAGAATTCGAAATCTGTTGTGTAAGCTCGAACATGTAGGCAGTCTGCTGCGTTGAAATACGCCCACACTTCACCCCATAGGTCGATCACAGCTTGCGGTAATTCACCCTCAGCAGAAAACGTTAAGTACTTGCCTGCTTCGATATTGGTTTCAACTAGATTATCTAAACTATTATCGGTAAGCGCATTGGTACACGCGATAACATCAAACTCGCCCGTAAAATCTGACTCGTAGTTGGTGTAAACGCCGTATACCTTTGAGTCTGGGGTCAGCTTAGGAAAAGCTTGTTCGAAAAAGCCTTGCCACAATTGCCCAATTTGCGCCTTAGCCGGATCAACCTCATCGGTATTGTTGGTTCTTACCGAGAAACCATATGCTTTTACCGCTTCTAATATTTGTTCTTTCACTCTTCTATTTCCTAAGCCATTTTCTTAAACCAGAAGGTTCAGTACGCGTTGAATCGAATTCTAATCTTGAATCTCTTTGTGTCCACATTTTTCACAGACAAGGTGACGAGAAAACTCATCCATTGACGCGACAAACGGGCCAAGGAACCAACCTTTTATCATGCCTGCCCAAAACTCACTTCGCTTTTGGTTAGGTTTGTCTGCAAACGCACTCGTCTTTCTGACCAACACAACAACATGTTGTGTCTCTTCTCTGCACGCGGTGCAATAGCATTGTTCTATGGTTCTATTCATTTGAAAGCCTATGACGTTTTGAATGAAACATGCTGAAAGTGAGGGTTGTCGACACAGACATCCAATGTCGCTATTTGAGTTAATACGACAAGTTGTTGCTCGCCTTGAGTACTGACTTTAATGCACTCTTCACGGCTGTCATTGCGCTGGGTATCTAACCCGACACATTCAATCTGCTCGCCAGACTTCAGCGTTAACTTGATTGGGTATCGGTGCATACACACAATTTCAATATAATCGTAATCGTTGCAACTAATCATAATACCCCTCCAATTCATCCACCACGCTAATGCGACACGCCATACTATGCAATATGCATATAATCAATAAGTTACTCGTATCACAATCGCATTGCCATAATCAGATTATTGAATAATTTGTTAAATTTAATCTCGTTCTCACCATTCACATTTCATCTGTGAACGACAATTTAAGGCTTCAAGAATCCTTTCCAATAATGGTACAAACCACCAATGTCTGAAGAACACATTAGCGACATTGCGCCTTTGATTTGTTCTTCGCTCCATTCCCACCATTTCATTTCTAGCAACTGAGCGATTTCAGTCTCATTGAAACGATAACGGATATGGCGTGCTGGGTTTGAACCGACAATCGAGTATGGCGCGACATCTTTAGTCACAACCGCTCGACTTGCGATGATGGCTCCGTCACCAACCTTAACACCACTCATGATCATGGCTTCTGTACCAATCCACACATCGTTACCAATCACGGTATCACCAGAGCGTTCGAAGCCGTCTATCGCACCTTCAAACTTCTCATCGTCTTGATAGAAAAACGGGAAGGTACTCACCCACTGGTTTTGGTGGCCTTGGTTGCCCGCCATCATAAACACGGCGCCAGAACCAATCGAGCAGTAGCTGCCAATGATCAGCTTATCGATGTCGGTTCTATCCGGTAATAGGTAACGCGCACAGTCATCAAAGCTGTGGTTATGGTAGTAACCCGAGTAATAGCTGTGCTCGCCCACGATGATGTTCGGGTTGGTCACTTGTTCTTTGAGTGACTTTCCAACAAACGGGCTTTCAAAATAGTTTTTCATGGTTGTACTCTTAGTTTCGTTCTTTTAGTTAGGTACTTTTGTTGCGTGTTGATGGTTGTAACTTGTTTATATTAGTGTAAAGGCAAACGTGCCCTATCGACCGCCTGCAATATCAATAAACGAGCCGGTGACATACGAAGCTTCGTCTGATAATAACCACGCGATAGAGTTCGCGACTTCTTCTGGTGTGCCACCTCGTTGTAACGGTAACTGCGAAGCTAGTCTGTCTACGCGATCTGGCTCTCCGCCGTCTGCATGCATCTCAGTATAAATACAACCTGGCCTTACGCCATTCACTCGGATATTGCGTGAAGCTAATTCAAGCGATAAGCCTTTGGTGAGTGAATCCATCGCACCTTTCGATGCTGCGTAATCCACATACTCAAACGGTGCGCCAGTACGAGAAGCGGCAGACGATACATTCACAATCGAACCTGCGCCATCGGCTTGTTTGATAAAGGCTTTACTGCACAGAAAGCAGCTTGATACGTTGGACTTCATCACCTTTTCAAAGCGATCCAATTCAATATCAACCAATGGTGACTGGGTAAACAAGATCCCGGCATTATTAACCAAGTGAGTCACTGGACCTAGCTTGTTACGAGCAATCTCGAATAAGGATTTCACGTCCGATTCAACAGACACATCCGCACGCACACTAATCGCGGTTCCGCCTTGTTCGCGAATCTCATTCACTAGATCTTCAGCTCGCGACTCATTGTGTATGAAGTTAACGCATACAGCATAGCCTTGACTGGCCAACAATTTAGACGTCGCTGCGCCAATACCTCGGCTTCCGCCGGTTACAACCACTACCTTGCTCAATGAAACCTCCTAATGTTTACTTATTCTGTGCAACCTGATTGTTCGTGACAAACTGATCGTATCGATACAAACTAATTGTTCGATACGATCTGAACCCACTGCGATCGCCACGCCGGCGCTTCGAATGGTTCTGGCCAAAACTCAGTTTGCTTTTGAATTAAACCATCAACAACCGTGTGAAAGGTGATCACTCGGTCTTTCAGCACACTGTCAGTAACTGAAATGTCCGTTACTACCGTATCACGTTCACAGACAATCGAATTGAGCGTGAACTCCCAAACACCATTGGCTGGATATTCAGAGTTGATTGCCGTGAAGTTGTGGCGGCCTACCGTCAATTCAGACGACTGAGGCCAATAGCCTTCAAAATCTGCGGCTAGCCATTCGCTTGCCTTGGCAAAATCATTACTGCGCATTGCATCCCAAAAACCTAATACCACTTGTTTTGGTGTCATTATTCTTCCTTAAAGTCATTCAGGTGTGGTGATTTTTAAATGTCTGCTTCGTTATGCGTACTTGCTAATGATCGTTAAAAGATCATCGACACTGTTAGCAATGTAATCGGGCTTGGTTTGCCAATTTTCAGGTTTCGATCGGCTATAACCTGCTGCAACGGCAATCACTTTTGCGTTTTTACCCAGCGCGGCTTCAATATTGCGAGCAAACTGTGTGTCCGCTTCATGGTCACCGATGTACATCAAACAAAGCTCGTTAGTCGGATCGGCGCCAAATATGTTCTCGACACATTTCACACCACCAAATGGATGGGGTTTTTGGTTGCCGTTCGAAACATCGTCATAACCCACTACCGATTTAAACAAATCGCCGATGCCATAACTGTCGAGCACACCACGAATATTCAATTGAGAGTTTTGAGAGCAGATCCCATGAGGAAGATGAGCAAACTGATTAACCACGGTTTCCATTCCTTCAAACAAGGCGACGGCTGTTTGGTTTTTCTCTTGATGCTCTGCCCACATTCCACCAGCGATCAACATTTCATCGTGTGATAAGCCGTAATAGTCGATATATAAGGCTTGCCAGTTTTTAGCCCCGTGGTTGGCTTCATGATAAAGCGCTTCGCTGAGCAAATATTTAGGTAAGTTATCACCTGACAAGTGTGGCGCGACTAAAGAGATAATATCTTTTGTGATTGCGATATTCTTTGGAAGGAATTGACTATGGTTCCATCGTAATCCCACAGGGTGGCATCTAACTTCATACACTATCTCTTTGTTTCGATTAGTAATTTGAATTTATCATTCATAAGCCTATTTAGGGCAATTTTATTGTCTTGAATTTCGAAATTTGTCGAATAGAAGCAAAGCTAGAGAACAAACCGTTACTAGCAAACAAAAACCAAACAGTGTTTGCTCACATCACTGCTTTATCAATTGCAATATATGCGTATAATCCCCGCTCCATTGCGCTATCGCCGTTAAAAATAGCGCCATTCAACATTTTTAATGAGTACCCAATGTCGAAACTATTTTTCAAAGGCCGTATCGAAACAAGACAGAACCACGTTCTTGCTGGCTACAACGTAAACCGCGATGTGAAAGCGGGTACTGAAGAATCTCCAATCGCAGTAATGGTTCAAACTGAAGCGCGCAAAGCAGAAGTTGAAGCACTAGCCGCTGAAAATACTATCTTCGTTACTGTTACAGTCGACGCAGACAAAGAAGAGAACACCATCGAGCTTGATACTCTACTGAACAAGCCAAAAACGATGACGTTTGAAAAGACCCCTAACCGTAACGATCCGTGTTCTTGCGGCAGCGGTAAAAAATACAAGAAGTGTTGTGCATAAGGCTTCTCACTCAAACTGCCAATAGCACGATGAGTTAAGTAATACCTAACGGGAAGATCATTGAGGTCTTCCCGTTTTTATTTGCCTAAGCCAAACTCACAAACTCAGTCGAGGTTGTCTGGTGTATTCAGATATGTTCCACATTGGGTACATTTGTAATCACCTGTCGCGCCCGAACCTGTAACACCAAAAGATAGAAACTCCGATAAAATTCGTTGGAGTAAGCTCGGTTCTTTATCTTCAGCTTGTGGTGCCTTTTGCACTTGGCTACTGAACATCGTGTACCTATGCAGTGTAAGTTCCTTACAGTTACAGCAGAACGCTCTCGTCTTCTCACTTCCATACATAATATCTATAGCCTTAATTCAAAGCACAAATTCAACACATGGCAAATATGCCACATGTTGAGTTAAATCTATATATTTTCATGAAGTTATGAGCAAATTAAAGCGTTTCAAAGAAAGGTAAGCTCTCGACTGTTAAGTGACGTGTTGATGAACAAAGTTATTCAATTCAGTCACGCTTCTGATGATGTAAACCTCTTTCTCTTTAGCGCGCAATTCTAACTGCGCTTTAAAGTCGTCATTCCAAAATTTAGGACACAGTTTTAGTGTCTTATAACTTTGTATCGTGCCTTTTATAACTGAACTTCCATCAGGCCAGCCTTCAGGTTTAACGAATAGACCTTTGAGCATTCGCTTGGTTACAAACCAGTAGCTAATTGAATAAGGAAGGTCGATATAAACCAAGGTATCAGCTGCATCTAAACGTGTGTTGAACGAGCCTAGAGGGCCAAAACCATCGATGATCCAGCTTTCTGACTTAAGTATGCTCTCATGAGCCTGCTCGAATACTTCACGTTCAACAAACTCTCCGTTGGCCTTATAAACAATAGAATCTAACTGGTGAAGCTCTATCCCTGTAGCTAGTGCTAACGCCTTGCTGATTGTGGATTTTCCACTCCCAGGCTTGCCAAAAACCGCGATCTTTTTCATATGACTTCCTCTATTCAGATAAAACCCATAAGACAGCGACAAAAAACCCACCTTACGGGTGGGTTCGATAAACAAAGCGCATCAACAATCCCACCATTCCTATGGAATGATGATAATTCGTTGGTTAGATGGCGCTAAATTCAGTTTCATAAAACTACTTTTATATATTGTTGCTTAGTTGTCAACACAATGACTAATAAGCGATATCATCGTCATATCGCACCCATTAATAGTCTTAATGAGTGCTTATTGATCTTGGTTATTTTGCTTTCTTTTTCGCCACTGTCGCTTCTGATAGCTTGCTTAGTACACCCGATACTTTCTTAACGACCTCGTCACAGCCATTGATCGCGTGACGCTCTACCAAGTAATTAGGATCGTTGTAAGACAACCATACTTTCTTATTAGAATCCTCAGTGACTAACACCTTCTGCGGTAAATCTATCGCGACTTCTTGAGCACATTGCATTAATGGTGTCCCTACTTTCGGGTTACCAAAGATGATGACTTCCGTTGGTCTCAATTCAAGATCGACCTTACTCGCGTTTTTCTGATGGTCGATTCTCGCAAACAAGGTCAAACCTTTGCTCTTGGCGATTTCTTCAAAGCGGTCAGCGGTCTCTTTCACTGAATAATTACTTTGGTATTTAATCAAACCATCAGAAGCCGCAGCTGAAAATGATGCCGAGAGTAAAATGGCGCATAGTGGTAGTAATTTTTTCATCGTCACCTCTGAGATTTAACCTAATCAAACTTACATTCATAGCGCCACTTCCAAATTCAGCGACGTAACCCATGTCAGTATAGACGCGATTCCATTCTCAGTTTGCAGAGAGGATCACTTTTCTAATGCGTCTTATTATCATCAGTTTAGGTGGGGATTTTTTCAAAAGTTAAACACACAATCAGTGCCACGACTTAGTCCCACATTTCTCACATTGGTATTCGTAATCACTGTCTACATAAAAACCGGGAACATTATGGTCACCTCTAAACAATAACGTCACCAGGTACTCCATCAACACGCCTAACTTCCATTGTTTCTTTTCAGATTCAGCGTCCGCTTTAGATTCAGCATCGGAAGCGCTAACAGCAAGGTGCGGGGTAAGTGCGTCGCACTGCTCACAGTGATAAGGGTGTTTAATATACTTATTATCAAGCATTTATATAAGCCAACTGATATTTATAAATTTGATACATACTAACAACTTATCACTCGGTTCTCGAACTTATTGTTGTCCACTAGAGTTTTATTAGAAAGAAATGAGACACAAGGTAAGTGCCATGCATCTTGAATCAGTTACCATCGAGATCTCCCTCATTGAAAAGCTAAAGCTATTCTTACGCTAAGGTATGAAATTAACTTTTACTTTAATAGCCCTTTTTCCGCAGCACCTTCAAGTTGCACTTCTAGCTCTTTCCATAAGGCACGACTGCCTTTAGAAATACGCTCGCCATTGAAGGTCAGTACTTTGTCTTTGGATATGTTGTGCTTCTTCCAGCTGTGACCACCACCATGGATGTTATGAAGCAAAGGCGGCACTCTATCGATCGCCTTACCAAATCTGGCTTCTGGTGACTCACCTGCTTCGAACTCAAGCCATAAATCCAAATACTCGCTTCTTGAATGGCTCGGTAATGATTTCAGCAAGCGCTCAACGCAGTTTCTCTCTTTGAGCTTGTTTTCTGCGGTTTCACTGGCATAAATGATGGTGTCTCCGGCATCGATTTCCCCAAGATCATGAATCAGCAGCATCTTCATTACTCGCGTAATATCGATTTCTTCATTGGCATAGTCTTTCAACATGAGTGCGCTCAAACAGACGTGCCAACTGTGCTCAGCGGAGTTTTCATATCGATCCAATCCAACCGGTTTTGTCTGTCGATGAACATCCTTTAATTGTTCAATCTCGACCATGAATTGCAGAATGCCTTTGATTTCTTCCACGATGAGCTTCCTTAACTTAAGTTGATGATTTAGCGGTGCGGAGGGTTAACCTAACGAAAGAGAAGCGTTACTCCCAATGAACCGACATTTTGTAATACGCAACACCCGATTTTTCAAATTCAGGGCCTTCTACAGCCATCCCAAACTTTTGATAAAAACTTAAAGCCGTTGTACGTGCATCGCACCAAAAATATTGGATGTTTAGATCTTTGAGGTTAGAGATTGCATGCTCAATCACGTTTGAACCGATTCCCTGCCCTTGGAATTCAGGCAGCGTGGCAAACTTTCTCAACCTCGCTTCATTGCCTTGGATATAGATAGACGCGACACAAACCAACTGCTCACCAATAAACGCACCGTAATGCGTTGCGTGTTCGTCATCTGGCACCATACAGAACGATATCGGTTTATCAGGCCAAAGCACTTGATGCCTAACCGGAAGTACCTCAATCGCTGACAGCTGTTTTATTTCCATAATCTCGGTTTAAACTCCCGACTTGAAGACCCTTGTTGTAATTGCAGCGCTTGTCATTGCCATGATTGTTATTACTAAGCTTATTATTACTAAACTTGGTAAGTCATTAAGTGATAACGCTCTAATCCCTCTCCTTTTGTGGATGAGATAACAAAGCCTTGCGACTGGTAAAAGCCAATAGCATTTTCATTGGCAGTCAAACACTTCAAAGTCAGATCAGTGTAATGTTGTTTGCAGGTATTGAGTAAAGCAGAGCCTGCCCCAGAACGTAGCATTCGCGGGCAAACATAGAGGTGATGGATGAAACTCTCAGGTTCCCAAATAGAGGCAAAACCTAAAACCTTATTGCCAGAAACGGCGACCCATATTTCTTCACCTTCTGTATCTAATTCGAAATCGGATAACTTAAAAGCGTCGGCATCAGCCCAATGAAAGTTGTCCTGTCTTGATTCTAGATACAGCGCCTGTAAAGCGGTTAAATACTTGGGTTGATACCTTGTGACTTCCATGTCGCTCCTGCCAATCCATATGACTAGAATTAAGGTTGTGGGCTAAGCTTTTCTACCTGTTAGCCATAGGGTGTTCAGGGTTTAACTGAAGCAGATCCCACAAGTTGCCGTAAAGATCTTCAAACACAGCAACGGTACCGTAGCCTTGCTCTTTAGGCTCTCGGACAAAGTTAATGCCCAAAGACGTCATGCGTTCGTAATCACGCCAGAAATCATCGGTGTTTAAGAATAGGAATACGCGTCCACCAGCTTGGTTACCGATAAAATCAAGTTGCTCTGGCTTGGAAGCTCTAGCAAGTAATAGGCTCACACCAGTTGAATTTGGTGGAGCAACAACAACCCAACGCTTATCTTCTTCTGGTAGATACGTGTCTTCGATGAGATCAAACTTAAGCTTGTTTACATAGAAATCAAGCGCTTCATCGTAGTCTTTTACCACGAGTGCAATGTGGACAATATTCTGTTTCATAACATACCTTGTTGGGGTTTTACTGCGGGGAATGATGCCATGAAGCAGGTAAAGACACTAGGTGTCGTATCATAAATCGTAGTATCTCGTCCTTCACAATCTAAAGGCTATTCATCAGCTATAACTCCCAGAATCCGAGTTCGACGCCACCTTGAATAACAATGGCACACATCCCGTGACGTGGTAACTCCATTGGCGGCACCGCAACTTCGGCGCCAAGTTTCTCGGCGGCATTTACTGCAGACTGAATATCATCTACCAGCGTGTAATGACGAACAGTTGGTTCTTCAGTTTCACGAAGCGGCGCTCGAATGCCAATTACCCCACCATTAGATAGCTTTGCAGTGCGCGCCCCACCAAGGTTTACATCTGCACCACTGAACTTCACGTTGTAGAGCTGAGCGTATGTTGCACAAACAACATCGACTTCCGGGGTAACCACTTCAAGATATTGAACCTTCATCAAATTTCCTTTTCGTGTTCTTTAAGACTCTCAACCTGCATATAGCTGTTCAGGAGTGTCCCATCAACAATTAATCGGTTTCATATTACTAAGCAATTCGACCGCGCATGATAAATTGCGGGCCTGCTGCGCCACCTAAATACTGTTCATTGGTATCTTCGAAGCCGCCTTTCTGATAACAGTTAAATGCTGCGGGATTTTTGCAATTCACAGTTAAGTAAATCGACTGATACGCTGAGTAATTCGCTTTTAAATATGGAACCAAAGCTTTGACCGTGCCAGTTCCTAAACCTTTACCTTGCTGGTTTTTATCAAGCACAAAAGCTCTTAGCCCAATGCTTCCTTCAGGGCAGAATTGGTAGTGCTCTGCGTAAGCGATATCCAGCTTAAAGAAACCAACAATTTCGTGATCAGACTTAATCACGTGCAAGTGCGTCGTTTCACTGCCGTCTAATAAAAACTCTGCAGCTGTACCAGCGAACTTAACCTGTTCATCGGCGAGTTGGATGGCCTGAACTGACGCCACATGGGATTCTTCAAGCCTTTCGATAGTTATCATTGCTCTTCCTTCTGTATAGCACCCACGAAAAACCGACTAGAGCTCATCGCTAGTGTCTCGAGAACCGTAGTTTGGGAAGTTGATATTAAGAACGTTATCATCCTCAAGTGTGAATAGAACACTTCCATTCTCTACACCGGTTTCGTTCCTATCTGAACAACCTAGAAACAACTCCCAATCAAACGAATATTGAAGTCGGTATTGATTCTCATTGATGTGTAGAACGTCTTTGATTTTGATACCGTTCACCACATGTGCCATATCATCGATGTATGACAGGTCTGGGATTAACTTTTCTTCGAAATCACTCTTATGCTCGGTTAAGAAGTTGAGCAGCTCAGAACATAACTCGGAGCTATGAACCAATGGTTTAGACAGACTAGAAAACAACATTTCTAAATACTCCAAGGATTGTTTTGATATTGGGCGGATGCGCGCGAACCTGTTACAAATTCAAGCTCAGCCAGCGCGAACCTTTAAAGCTAAACGTTACTATTATCCGAACTATTAAACGAGTACATTCGAACTTCATCTCGAGGAAACCAGCCCAACTTTTCGTAAAACTGTTGAGCATTGATGTTGTCGTTATAGACAAACAAGTGGGTCTTCGGGATGCCTAACCCTGCAAGGGCGTTGACCGCCTCTGCAACAAGCTTACAACCTAACTTTTGCCCTCTGAAGTTGGCCGAGACAGCTAAATGTTGTAAATACCCACGACGTCCATCCGTTCCGACCAACACAGCGCCAATGATCTCGTTGTTACTTTCAGCCACAAAACTCAGACCGGGGTTACGCTCTAAATAGCTCGCAATGCTTTCTTTCGAATCGGCATCGCGAATACTCATGCCTTCTGTCTGGCACCACAACGCGATCACTGAGTCGTAGTCTGAAATGTCCATTTCCCGAATGTTGACCACTCTACTCTCCTTGTTTATACGGGTACTTAGTTAGCCGTGTTTCTCGTAATAAATGAGTAGCTAATAATACTTATGTGTTAACGAATATCTTGGCAGAACCTAAAGAGATAACCGTCAGGAGTTTGAACGATGAACTGCTTCTGAGTCGCGATCAAACCCCCACATTGATAAGACTTCGACTCTAACGCTAAGTAAATAGAATCAGCGGCGCTTTCGTTAACTCTCTGATAAAGTGGTTCGATATCGATAACATCCCATTGAAAGTTAACGCCACACCCTAAAGGAAATTCCAGGTCACCTGAAAGCCATTTTCGACTTTTGCCCGCAATCCCTTCAAGCATCACATCAACACCATCAAGCGTTAGATAAGCAAACTCCTCATCTGGGCGCTCGTATTTCACTTCAAACCCCAACACATCGACAAAGAAGGATTTGCTCACATTAATATCGAAACAATAAAGCTCTGGAACTACTCGTAATGTCATGATTTACCTATTCACTAAATAGCGAGAGATTAGTAAGAATCTAATCAGGATTTCTACTCTAATATAGATTTAATTAATCTGTATACTTTAGCTAGCTTTGTAAAGCCTTTCGTTGATCTCCCAAAGCGCGTTTCTGTTCGAGTCATATGTTAGAAGTTCAATAGCTTCTTGGTAGTCACACCAACGGTAATCTGTGTGTTCATTTGATAATTGAGGATCTTTCGTCACTTTAACTGAGAAGGAATGCTCAGGAATTACGAATGGATGCTCAGTCCAATTGTGATTTCCTGCATAAAAGACTTTTGGAAGCATGCACATTGAATCGAGCAACTGCCAATTACAACCGACTAGCTGAGTCTCTTCAGAGAGTTCTCGTTTTGCTGCTTCAAGTAATGATTCATTGTCTTCGCCACCACCCGATATTGCCTGCCAAACACCATTGTCCCTTCTGCGTGCGATTAAAAATCGAGATTTGTTATCGACTGTTTTGTAGGGAAAGACTAAAACTTGAAAAGGTGATCTCATTGATATGCCCTCCAATCGTTCACGTTTACGGCGCTAGCTTCCCAAGGATGACCGGATCGTTAAGCAAATTCGTCAGAGGAAGAAACAATGGCTCTGGTAACTCATCGAGCTTAAACCATTTCCACTGCTTACATTTATCAGGTTCTGTTATCTCTGGTTCGCCGCTAGCGTCAGAAGCAACAACAAACAGCGTTATATAGTGCTTGTTCTCTTTCTCAAAAATATCATTGGTAAAAGAAAGCTTCTCAAATGCACTAACAACTAAACCAGTCTCTTCGAGTGTTTCGCGTTTGGCACACTCTTCGATACTTTCACCCCACTCAAGGTGTCCGCCCGGCGTTGCCCACGTATGAGCCCCATGAGAACCAATTCGTTCTCCAAGTAGTACTCGTCCTTCACGTAGAATAACCGCAGCTACACCTACTCTTACTTCCTGACTCACTTAAAACTCCTTAATTCTTACCAAGTGACAAACGTACAGCTAAGGTTTGACCAACGCTACACATGAATACGCCGACCTGTCGGCATTGCTTCCAAACGCTCGCCTAATACTTCTTTCAACAGGCCATAAGCTTTCTTGCCTGTGCAGTGCCCTGTATACAGTTTATCAATGGGGTATTGAGACAGCGTCAATCCAAGCTCTCTAATGTCTTGCTTTGTGCCACCAATACTATTCAATAATGGTAACCCCACTAGATGAAAGCCCCCGACAACGGCTTTTATTCTCGCTCCTGGGAACATAGTAACCGCTGTTTCAACCATATTGAGAACGCCACTATGCGCACAACCAGTAAATATAACTAAACCGTCTTTCTCTTTAATCACCAACAGTAATTCATGATCAAATGAGTCGCGCTCCTGTCGATTCTTCGACTGTGTATAAAGGTATTTATTACCCTTAGGTTGTTCGTGTTTCACGCTAATATCTGTGATAGCAAAGACATTTGAGGCGATCTCAGTCGTACGATTAACGAAGACTAACTGCTCGTTGCTGTTTTCTAGTAAGTCCGGATTGATCCCGACATCACTTTTGAAACCGAAAGCCCGGAAATGATAGCTTTTCTGTTCGCAATTTTTAAGAAACACTTTGGCTTTAGAGTTATGAGCAACAAAATCAGCGGTGCCATTACAATGATCATGATGCCTGTGTGATATGACAGCGAGGTCTACATCTTTGATATCAATACCCAGTAATGGTGCGTTTTGACAAAACGTATCGCCACTTCCCATATCGAACAAGATCTTTAGCGATTCAGTTTCAATATGCAGTGATAGTCCGCGCTCAACGGCTAAATCTTTCCTGTTATCCAGTCGAGAGTTGTCAACCAGCGTCGTTATTTTCATAGTTCCTTTTGATTCATTTACGAATCGCACATTGCCCAACGGAAATAAGGTCTTTGACCATCCATTCGCTCAACCTCTGCACCCAACCTTTTGTAGAAATCATGCGCTTTCTTATTATGTGGACTTGCCGTCCATGAGATGTGAGAGGCATATGATGACTCCGCTTGTGACTTTAAAGCCAACATAAGTTCATGGCCATACCCTTTTGATCTTTGATTTTCTGTTACCAATAGGTCGTCAAGCCAGATTGATGGCTCTCCACTGAAGGATGAATATCGATAGTGATACAGTGCGAAGCCAAAAGGCTCACAATTCCGTTCCAATATTAATGCATGAGCAAATGCGTAATCACCAAATAGTGTGCGTTCGATTTTCTCTATAGTTGTCGAGATTTCACCACTAAACCCTCTCATACTCCGGTCAAAGTCAGCTTTTTGTTCAATAAACTCTAACAAGACACTTGAGTCTTCTTTCGTCGCAGTCCGTACGATCAAGGTCTTCTCCATGTTTGGTAAGCCTCATGCTGTATAAAGGTGTGGAGCGCGCTTGTCGTTCAATGCGAGCTAACTAAAAAATGACGCTGCTGATTAACTTAAGCTCATACGCCGGAGAGACTAAACTCAACTAAAAGTACCGAGGGTTGGGAATCAGAAATAAGCACTCAACTATATGTAATTTCCAATATATTCGCTAATTGACTCAGTAGCCTCAAACGAATAACTAATTGGAAGTGTAAGGTTCATCTTCTCGACTTCTACAGCTAACGAACCGTTTTCTACCTCAAACTCTTCCCAACGGACCTTTCTTACTTTTGTTACAGCTTTTGCAGCTAGTAAGAGTCGAGCGAACTCTGCAGGACTATAGCCTTGCGTCTCAGCAATAAAATGCTGCTTTTCTAAGGTTCGGCCTTGCGCCAAAAGTAGATAGAACTTCGCAATGTCGTAGACATGAACATATTGGTTATAGCCGATAGACGGCACACCTACTTGAATCGTTTGGCTAGCGAAAGATTCTACAATTCGTTTTAGCTGACAATCCTCACCGCCATAAACCAAACTAGGACAGTAAACGACGTGCCACCTGTTTCTAATAGCGCTATGTATCGTTTCTACGTCTAATCTAACGGCGTCTAAGGGTTTCAGTCTAAACTGTCTCAAATCAGCGCTAGAGGCGTTGCCAAATAGCCAAACACCTGATGTATGTATCTTTGTTGCTCCTTTAGCAGCAAGTAGGTCTAACTCAGAGAGCAATTCCTGCTCCACATCGGCAATTTCATGTGCGGAGAATTGTGACCAATGTGGACGCGCACAATTCACAACCACGTCAAAGAAGCCTTCATAGTCAGCTCTATCTTTTATTAACCCAACTAAAGGAGGAGTGACGACTTTGTCTCTACCGTATGTAAAAACTTCAAAGCCACTTTTTGTGAATAGCGATGTAACGTGACGACCAATGTATCCACTAGCCCCCGCAATTAGTACTTTCGTTATTCCCTTATTCTCTCCATTACACATAACCAATGACATGCATCTCCCTTTGAAGAAACATTCTTCAATATACGATCAGCCAATACACTCTTGGCATTTATGTGTTGATCGCGTTAACAAGCCCCTTTGATTCCAAAAAGTATTGTGATGTGAATAGTTAGATATCAACCTTTTCTGTGAGCCTTGCTTTCAATTTTATGCCCAACTTAATGTGGGCTTTGGGTTGAACCATTGGCTCTAAGCCAAACTGCTTTCTTGTATTATTCAATAACAAAGGCGGTAACTTTTCTTCACAGTACATGGCGTATTTTTCAAAGTACAGTCTCGAGTATGCACCATCAGCGATATCAAAAGGTTCATCAAGTTGAAGTCGCTTATGTTTAACCCAACCTTCGAGTGAATACCAACATGATAGATATAAAGGCCCCCAAAGATTCAGAAAATGCTTTTTTGATACCAAATCATGAGTAGCAAAGTACCCCATTCTCTGCAACGCGACACTTACAGCTTGAGCTGCTTGTAATTCTTCTTTGCTCCATGTCGATACATAATCCACACTAACGTCACTAGTTACCTGACTATAAGGCTCTCTTTTGTGAGCGTCTGTCACCAACCTAATCGCAGGTTTTAATGCTGACATCTCTTCCATCGCCCAATTCAACAATTCGGCATTACGACTTCGGGTCGATTCCTCAATAGATTTCGAACCTTGTTTCAGTCCAACCAGTAAGACGAAAGTTAAAATAACCATGACCATGTCCATTACACCGGAGACACCACTCCAATCAAACTCATGGAGCTTTACTGTCACTTCTTTTGAAATGTCTATTGCTGATGAAATTGTTAGAAATAAAGACGCAACAAACACCGATAGTAAGACAATGTTTAATATTATTTTTCTCATAACCTTCGTCCAAAAATTTTGTATATCAAATCAATACTGAGCTAAATAGTAACCTAAGTAATTACCAACATTAAGTAACTCTTTTAACCAGTCAAAAACCGTACGTAGTTGATGCCAAAAATGGTGAGCTATACTTGTTAAGAGAACATGGTTCACTCCGATAAGCACTATTGGTTAGAAGAGTTATCGCCGCTTGAAGTAGCTGACATCGCGATCACCTCACCTCACCCATTGTGCCGAAAACACTAAAGTTGATTCTAGCTGGAAATGCCAATCGTTTAGCATCATTTTTATATACCGAAATGGATAATAAACACTTGTTATGTACTTTTTATTGAGGCCTATCTTCTGGGTTATCATGATACCAGGCTTCGAGCAGTTCCCGACCATAGATGACTTCTGTCTGCATATGCATGTAAAGAAGGAATACAGCCAATAGAAAACTAACTCCGTTCAACCACCTTAATGCTTGTTTACGCTCTGCATCATAGAAAAACATACTGACACCAACAAGCAAGAAAGGATAACAACCTATAAGAAGTAACAACCAGCCAAGGTAACTTGATATTGCCATATCTGTCATGTCCGCCCCCTCAGAGCCATTAGAAAACTCATTGTATATTAGAGTAACTATTCAGCTATTAGGAGTTCACATAATCGAGTTTCGAGGTACTTCAAGTTGGGGGTTGATGCTGGGATGTTAGGCGTGAGCACCACCTAACCGAAACCATTACACCGCAAACACAAAACTCGACCGAAACTAAAAAATGCCGAGCGTTGTGAATTAGTCTTAAGCTAATAAAAACTAAGTGCTACTCTCCACTTTCAAAGTGGGCAAATACTTCTGCACCAGTCATATTTTTTGTTTCATTTTTAAATTCGTAGTATTCGGGCTTTTCATCGATGAATATCTGATGAGTTAACTTGTAGTCATCCCCAGACATCAATAAACCGACAGGAAGGTGATACTGATTATTTGGCACCAAAAAGTAAAACAAGTGAGTACCACATTTACCGCAGAAACCCCTCTCAGCCCAATCGGACGACTTATATCTAACTACATTCGATTCACCTGATATTTTAACTGAATCAGCGCAATCAATGGCTAACATCGGACCGCCCGACCAATTTCTACACATACTACAATGACAAGCCCCCAATTCATTACTGGCGTACTCTACTTCCAACTTAACCGAGCCACATAGGCACTTTCCTTTACCTTTCATAAATCCTCCAATCTTTGCAATGTGTGTAAAATGAATAGCCGATAACGCTTTTTATACCGATGACTTAATAAGAAAGGCTATTTTTTGTTTCCCTTCTCCGACAAATACACGGCATACTTTTTAGAGATCCAGTTATGAATATGAAGCCCTGTTTTACGAACAAGATACCAATCTATAGCAACTAAAATCACCAAACCGATTACAGTTCCCATTATAAAACCTCCATGCTCATTGAATTGTCACTCTAGCAAATAGGACAGAAAAGCACCGTGAACCTAGACATACTATCAATGCAAGTTGGATGAATTAACGCGGCCTGATGTTTTCAGCCACACGCCACAGCACACCACTTGGGTCGGTGATACAAAACTCAAGCATTCCCCAAGGTTGCTCAACAACCTCGGAAACGGTAACTTCAAATTCCGACACTACATTAGAGTTTTGGATGTGTTGATACCAACTTTTTACGTCTTCAACCAGCAAGTGCATCATGTAATTGTGACAGTGCGCAGGTTCATAAAAGTTTTGCAAAAGGAAGGCGCAACTGCCGTGTCGTAGATAGGCGATATCGTGAAATTCAGACATCACTTCGAAGCCGATTGACTGGTAAAAACGCTTGGATAAATCGAAGTCTTTCGCGGGTACGAAAGACTTAATTTCTGAGACTTTTAGATTTTCCATCCTACATCCTTATAGTGTTGATGTTCTGGTGCTGACACGCTTAACGCTTTAAGTGGTTACGGCGTTTATTCCGAGCTCTTATTCATAGTCTTGCTAAAATGAGTCAACTTCGGCTTTAGTTAGATAACGCCACTGGCCTGCTTCAACATCCAAACGAACGTCACCAATCTGTTCACGGTGTAGGCCAACAACTCGATTCCCGACCGCAGCAAACATTCGTTTTACTTGATGAAACTTGCCTTCTGTAATGGTCAACAGCACTTCTTTACTGGTAATCACCTCGAGCTCTGCCGGACGCGTCGGCTTTTGTTCGCCCTGCAATTGAATGCCCGCTTTAAACTTATCAGCGACATCGTCTTTGATACCTCGTGACAATGTCACGCGGTACACCTTCTTACATGACTTGGTTGGCAGCGTGATGTTGAATGACCATCGCCCATCATCGGTAATCAAGACTAAGCCTGTGGTGTCGGCATCTAAGCGCCCTGCGATGTGCAGTTCTGATGCTTTGTCTATCTCGATGTAGTTAAACAATGAAGGATAAACTTCATCGATATTAGAGCAGATAGTACCCGCAGGCTTGTGCATCAGGAGGTAACGAAATTCACGCAACTTAAGCGGCGTGCCATTTAACAAGATGGTGTTGCTTTCATGAACCTGGGCTGACTCATCAGTAACTGTTTCACTGTTTACGTTCACCTCGCCATTATGGATGCGTTCAATCGCTTCAGGCTTGGTTAGGTCAGTGCTTTTACATAGGTATTTATCAAGGCGCATTAATCGTCGGCACCACATTTAGCACAAAGCTTGTAAGTTCGTTCACCTTGCTCGATAACCACATAGTCACCAACGCACTTGTCACATAAAGCGAGCTTTGGGTAAGCCTCTTTTTGTTTCTTTGCGTTAATGTTGCCTTCGGTGGTGTATACGGTTCTCATTTTGATGCCTTTGCTTGAATAACGTGAGAGGCGCAAATTGTATCACTGTTTACATCTTTGATTGGAGTGGTGGTGCATAGATAAATTGATTTTAAGCACCGCCATTCCAAGATGCCTCCCCGTAACGGCTTAACCATGAACAACAAAGTCAACGTGCCACGGCTATCAGTGGTAAAATGATAAAAGCTCACCAACTTATGAAGTCGATAATGAAAGATTGTAATCAATGCGGAAAATGCTGTATCAAATACGGAGATGGCGACCTTGCCGCGACTCAAGAAGAGATCGATTTGTGGGAGCTGTTCAACCCAGACATCTTTGAATATGTTCGAGGAAGCGAGATATGGTTTAACCCTGAATCTGGCGAACGTTTAACTCGCTGCCCTTTTCTGGAGCTAGTTCCGACTAAAGACACCAAGGCTCAAGCCAAGTACACATGCAGCATCTACTTAGACCGACCAGAAGATTGCAGACACTATCCAAGTCTGATTAATGAGATGGTACGAGATGAGTGTGAAATGATTGAGGTGGTGGATTTACAAAACACGAAGAAAGCTCAAAGGAAACTCGACCTATTGATGAAAGACAGCCGCCCTTCAAGCTATTCGTAAGCGATGATCTTTTGAAGATCAATTTTCAGCATTAGCTAATATCAGCCAAAACCTTAAGCCAAATACTGGTTCGCTTCTAACCAATCAAGCGCAACCAGTGCTGCCAATGAGCATACCGCTCTGTCGTTGCCATCAACAAACTTAAGCTCTTCGATTTCAGCATCTGGAGACAGTTCGCCAGTATAATCAGCAAGATAACAAGTCAATTGCACTGATACGCCTTCCGCTTTGCCATCAGCTTGGCCTGTAAACGTCTCGACGTATTTGATGGAATCAGGCACTAAATCGACTGAGATCTCTTCTTTGATTTCGCGAACCAGTGCTTGCTCATCACTTTCGCCAGCTTCACGCTTACCACCCGGTAGATAGAACAGTTCTTTGCCTTTTGATCTCACCATCAACAACTCGCCGTCTTTGATGAATATCCAAGCCAGCTTATCAATTACCTTATGCATGTCGTTAGACCTTGTTATTGTGTTTATTATTTTGGTTAGCACAACGTATCGCGCTAGGCGTATATTACATCCAGCAGTGAACATATTCTATTGAATCGAATAGGAAATATCATCGCCAAAACGAAAAATAACAGCTTTCGAGACAATGCTCGTCTACTGTCATTGGCGTTGTTTAGGGATTGTTAGCTAGCTGTCCGCAGATAGAATCAATCGACTAGCCAATTAAGCGCAGAGTCATGATCTTCGAATGACTTAATCTCACCCGACACAAACCAACTGCCGACTTTTGATGCCATTTCTTGCCAGCTTCTATCACCATATATCGCGATTTTGTCTATCTTCGAATTGAGCTCTAATCCAAGTTTAAAATCGTCCCAAGCAGCACGTAACTCCCAACCCGTTAAGGTGGAGATGTCGACCAGCATCTTGAGTTCAGATGAATCGAGTTCTTCTAGCGTGGTATTTAGAATTGGCATCATTGCCTGATAGTCATCGTGTGTGAGTTTGCCTTTCGCTTTGAACACAACGATGGTTTCACCGCTAACACGTTCAATTCCAACCGATATTCCGTGACGTTCGACACTCATAACCTAGCCCTCATAGTGGAAACTAGAGTTAGCTTAGAGGATTAAACAGCAAAGAGATGAGAGGTTTACGTCAAAACGGACAAGCGCTTTATCTGAACTTAATATCAGAGAGTTAATCGCGCTACTCCAACAGTTCGCTTAGGGATTGAACTTGTACGATACCTGGATGCTGTGACTTAAGCTCAGCACCTTCCGTGTTCAACCACACCGCTTGCAAACCCGCTTCAAGTGCTGGGTAAATGTCTTTCTCTAGAGTGTCGCCTACCATGGTGATCTCTTGTGGTGAAACACCGAGCTTAGAAATAATGGCAGGATAGAACCCCGACTCGAACTTAGAAAAGCCAATGCTCGCCTTACAAAAGTAACCCAAGATATATTGAGACAGGCCAACACGCTCAAAGGCTCGAATGATGTCGTCTTTACTGGAATCACCAGCATTGGTAGCAACATAAACTAGATGAGTTTTCGACAACTCCCCCAGTAATGCACGAGCACCACTCACTTCTTGTACGGTTTCCCAGTCACACATCTTCCCTTGTGCGTCTGGCAAATCGACCATCAGCGTATTGCCCCAGTCGAATAAGACTATTTCTGTTAATTCGATTAGCTTTGTCATCTTGCCTCCTGCATACGATGAATTATCTAATGTTTAAGCGAGCCTATAAAAACTTCTCGGACGGTTAGGCTCATTATGGACAACCTTGTTACTGTTTATGGAGCACGATCTTCTAAACACAAAATACCCTTTATTGATAAACCACTTTGAAACGCTCCAACATAAGTAACATGTCTTCACTTGGTGAGATCTTGAGCTCTTCACATTCACGAGAGAAGAAGTTCCAGTGAGCTTCTTTCCACCATTCGAGTGTTTTGTCACCCTCGCCTTCGGCAGCAGCAAACTCCGCCGTCACTTCGTTATATTTGCACTGTGAGACTGAAGTGATCTCTACAATGCAAACTGGCTTGCCATCCCAGTCAGTGACGACTTGCAAGTGACCAACTACTGGTCTCGTCTCGCCTTCATGGCTGTACCAATATTCAAGGCTGCAAGACGCTTGTTTTTCACCCTTGAGAATTAACTGGGCGCAGAGGTTGGCGTTGTATTCATCAGCACAGTAATAGTCGGCACTAAAAGAGGTGTATTGCGAAGCAACGTCTGCTGGTAATGTGTTGAGGTAGCTATCAAGATAAGCTTTGCTTCTTTCTTCCATGATCTTTCCAAATTCAATATCAGGTTGAGCCGATAAACACTTATAGATTAAGCATCTGGCTGCATTGGGAGTAACCTATCAAGTCAGGTTATAGCTGTAAACCGAGTGAATATCAAAATGCGGGCTGAGAAAGAAGAATATAGGTAGGATTTCGAGGCCAGTACAAGGAGATCCAAAAAGTGAAAGAAGAGCCAAAAGCACCTTTAGTCGGTGCTTTTGGCTCTTAGTATCTCGTTACTAATAGCTCGTAACTGACGGGGTATTAACGGTTCAAGAAGTCGACCGCTTTGTCTGGGAAGTCGGTAAACACACCATCAACTTTGACTTGGTTGTAGAAGACATCCAACATGCCATCAAAGTTATCAGCATAAGCTGGGATTCTTCCTGGGTCAGCACGGAACGTGTACGGGTGAACATCTAAGCCCGCGTCTTTTGCTGACTTCATTAACGGTTTAATAATGATGTTATCTTTGGTCGATGCATCGTCCACCAACATTGGCTTCCAAGGGCCTATTCCTTCCGCATAAGACGCCACTTTTTCCATGCCACCAGCTTCAAATATCCAGTCGTAACTGTACGGCGTTGCTTTGTCACCTTGGTAGGTCTTGGTTTCATTCCAATCTGTATAGGCCATCAACTGAACGAGCTTAAGATCCATTTCCATCACTGGCATGAGCTCATCGTTAATGCGTTGAAGTTCATTGGCGTCAAAACACTGCAAATACACTTTGTCGTCTTTCGATAGGTAACCATATTGATGCAAGGTCGCAAGTACCGCTTTGGAGATGTCTTTGCCTTCGTGACGATGGAACCAAGGTGCTTTAATTTCAGGATAGATGCCGACGTCATAACCTAAGGTCTTATTTAGGCCTTGGATCAGCTCGATCTCTTCTGCAAAGGTAGCGACACGAAAATCAGACTGCCACATTGGGAAGCGCGTTGGGTACCCTGCCACTCTTTTACCTTGGTCATCGAGGTTAAAGCCTTCGGTCACTTTCAGGGATTTAATCTCAGCGAGCGTAAAATCAATCGCGTAGTAGCGGCCATCTGCGCGAGCGCGTGTTGGAAAGCGATCCGCGACATCGGTGACGCGGTCTAGATAATGATCATGCAAAACCACTAATTGGTCGTCTTTGGTCATCACGACATCTTGTTCGATGTAGTCGGGTTTCATTGCGTAAGCGAGCGCTTTAGCGGGTAAAGTGTGTTCAGGTAAATAACCAGAAGCGCCGCGATGCGCAATCACTAAAGGATCTGCTAATGCATTTGCAGATAAGCTTAGTGCTAATAAGGTCAGAGACAGTGACGTTGTTTTCATTATTGTTTCCCTTGATAAAACAGAAGCAGGATATACCTGCCTCTGTTGTTATTTATAGATGTGATTCAGTAAATACACTACTGAGCTAGCGCTTCTCTCTCTCGTTCGAGATCTTTTTGTTTATGGTGCGCACGCTCACCTAAGAAGGCGTAAAGCAGACAGATGATTGAAGCCACACAAGCGCCGACCAAAATAATGAAGCCGCCATCCCAGCCGTAATGGTCAACCATAAAGCCGAGTATTGCGTTCGCAGCAACCGCGCCACCTAAGTAACCAAACAAACCCGTTAGACCAGCCGCTGTACCCGCTGCTTTCTTAGGCGCAAGTTCCAGTGCATACAAACCGATCAGCATTACAGGACCATAGATAAGGAAACCAATCGCAACCAGTGCCAGCATATCAACCGTTGGGTTACCTGCTGGATTCAGCCAATATACCAACACAGCGACTGTCACTAGAACCATGAACAAGATACCTGCAGGTGCACGTCGGCCTTTGAATAACTTATCTGAAATCCAACCACACAATAAGGTGCCAGGGATACCTGCCCACTCATACAAGAAGTAAGCCCAAGATGATTTATCTACAGAGAAGTCTTTTGCTTCTTTTAAGTAAACTGGAGCCCAATCGAGTACGCCATAGCGGATAAGGTAAACAAACGCATTGGCAATAGCGATTGACCACAACAGTTTGTTAGAGAAAACGTACTTAAAGAAGATCTCTTTCGCCGTCATTTCTTTCTCATGAGACGTATCGTAGTCGTCTGGGTAATCGTCTTTATGTTCTTCAATCGGTGGTAAGCCGCAAGATTGAGGTGTATCTCTTACAGTAAACCAAACAAAGACAGCAACGAGAGTGGCAAAAAATGCAGGAACATAAAAAGCGGTTCGCCAATCGTCGTTAAAAGCCCACAGCCCCAACAAGAACATTGGGCCAATCAAACCGCCACCCACGTTGTGAGCAACGTTCCATACTGACACTATCTCACCACGTTCTTTTCGTGACCACCAGTGGACCATGGTTCGTCCACAAGCTGGCCAACCCATACCTTGGAACCAACCATTCAAGAACAGCAGGATAAACATCGCAGTGATGCTGCCTGTTGCCCAAGGCATAAAGCCAAAGCAGAACATCACCAGTGCCGACATTAACAAGCCACCGCTGAGGAAGTAACGAGGGTTAGAACGGTCAGAAACACTGCCCATTAAGAACTTAGATAAGCCGTAAGCGATAGATACCGCCGCTAATGCAACCCCTAGTTCTCCACGGCTAAAACCTTGTTCAATGAGATAAGGCATCGCCAAACTAAAGTTTTTACGGACTAAGTAGTACCCCGCATAGCCAACGAAGATGCCAAGAAACAGCTGCCATCGTAGTCGTGTGTAGGTGCTATCGATCTTATCTGATGACAAGCGATCGATATGCGCCATAGGTTTGAATATTCCAAACATAAGAACCTCATAATTATTGGGCGAAGGAAGAATTTAAATGCTCGAACGAAAAAATTTAGCGCTCATTCGAAATCAAGAGAATTGTATGTGCTTCAGGATTAATTTCTGTGATAGAGGTAGTTATTAACAAAAAATAACTTTAAATACAGCATATTAGTTTCATTTAATTAGACTGCGCTTCATATTTTTGTTTGTATCTGTTTAATTAAACATCAGAACTTTCGAGTACGAATAAATCCAAAAAGAGCGAGCGAACATAAATCAACCAACAACAACTTTGTTATTACTGCGAATGCATAGTGAATAACAACAATTTTGGTTGAATCTGTGGAGTTATGAAGGTGGTTTGGGCTATTGGTTAAAGAAGTTCGCTAAAATCAATGCAAACAAAAAGGGTCTAGATTTCTCTAGACCCTTTTAGGTAATAACGCTTGGTGGCTTGATGTTGGCTAATTAAGCAAACATTAGCTAATTACTCGAAGTATTAGCTAGCCACACGACATGATTATGCGTCGATGTAAAAAGCTTCTACAGTGCCTTTTAGAGTAATAAGCATTGGCTGACCAAAACGATCTAGCGCTTTTGGAGAAGGGATCTTAACCCAACCTTCGCTGATGCAGTATTCTTCAACATCAGTACGCTCTTTACCATTTAGACGAATGCCGATTGGGTATTCGAAACACTCAGCAACGTGGTGTGGGCTGCGTGGGTTGCCTGCAAGATGATCTGGTAAAGCTGGTCTTGAATTAGTATCGCTCATGTTCATTACCTGTATGTACGTAAATAAAAAAAGTGCGTCATTCTAGTCAATATAGGCTTTGTGCTCAACAACTGCTGCAATAAATCGTCTTGATCGTTTTAATCAACAGCTAGTTGTTTGATTTAAAGGCGATATCGGCATGAGTTTCAACGAAAATTTAACAGGTTTATGCATTATGGATGAAAGGGAGAAATTCATTACTCGAACGGCAGATAAACTAATATCAGGCTTTTATTCCGAGCTTATCGATTAAGCTCAATACTCATCACTTTATGGTTCGGTTCTGATTCGATATTTACGATTGACCAACCTAGCCCTTGGTAGAGACCCATGATATTGGTGTACGCGTAGAGTTGAGTTTGCACTGCAGAAGAAACCTGTCTGACACCACGATTAATCAGTTCACTGGCAATGCCTTGACCGCGCCATTGAGGGTCGACAAACACAGCGTTGATCCACACTACATCACGAACTTGGTGAGGTTCTTGAAAATAGGAATACGCCAAGCCACCAATGACCACATTATCGCGAAGTACTGTTATTACTGGAGGGAGTTGTACGTTTTCTTTATATGTATCTTTAAACTTGAAATCAGACCATTCACTTTGAAATAAGCCCTCTAACTCATGCCAATAAGGTGAGTTTTCATCGCAATTTCTAAAGATTACTTTCTGCATTTTTCCGTCCTTTTAAAGAGAGTAATTCGGCTATCCTAGCCTTGTTTAATCTAAGTGTAGGTAAAGCTACTCTTCTTCGTCGTAATCGTCTGCTGGGTCTTGATTAATTTCTTCGCCGCATCCTAGGCATTCACCTTGCAGATCCGTAGGCATCACAATAATCAAACCACAATGAGGGCAAAGATCGCCTTGTTGAAACATCCTGTATTCCTTCTACTTAATGGCTATTGCTTAGGATATTTTTGCTTACTCGCTTCTAGCCAGTCGTGAATCACTTGGCGAGCGGATTCCGACGGAGGTGCATTTCGTTTTCCGCAGATTTGGTCTATTTCAAAAGGAAATGCTTTGCTCGGGACGCGGCGTAAACCTATGGTTAAACGCTGAGGCTTGAGCATGCGGAACACCACATAACGATCGCTCATGATTCGGTTGTGATACACGCCAATACAGTGCTTCTGCTCGATGCCTTCGTGTTCAAGGTCGTAATAATCCGTGAGCGGATGAATGTTGTCATTGCCAAGTAAAGGAACGGGATAAGGGATGTCTTTATCCATTGGGCAGTTACCCTCTAAGCGTCGTAATTGGCGTTGCTCCGTCCAGCGGTCATGCAGTTGCTCAAACATCGCAAAAGAGTTCTGACTGGTAATCGCACGCAGTGGATCATCCATCTCCAAATCTTGCCCTAACAATATCGCATCTTGGAACATCGCCATCTTCGACGGTGCATTAAGTCTACCCTCTTCCACCATTGCAATCCCTAATCGGCTGCCAGTTAGAAATGGATGAACTTGGTCCAAACGCAGGGCTGTGTATCCAACTTTTGAGTAATGCTTAAACTTAAGGACTCGTCTTTGCAGCGGTTCGAGAATACGAACAATGTGGTCGAGTTCATCACCAACATTGTAATGAAGCTCTAGCTTGTCGATGAATTTGAGTGTCGCCTTGCTGCCGTCTAAGCCCAACTTGGTAAGGATCTTCTTCTGCCCTAAGCGACTTAGTGCCAGTGCTTTCTTGTTGTCGACACTGTATTTCATGCAGATCAAAGCCAAAATAACAGGCCTTAATTCAAGCAATTGCGCGGCTTCATAAGTATTCGCAGCAAGCCACAACATCTGGTATTGGTATTCTGGAAAGTCGTCGGTGATTTCACGATAACGCGCAGGTAATGAATTTAGCCAACGACCATTCACGTCAAACTGTTCAACAAGGTTGAGGCTCAGCCCAATGCCTCCATCAAGCGGTCGTCTACCATCTTCAAACACATGAAAGCCGACGAGCTTTTGAGACCAGTCTCGGATCTCAATATCGTAGTCGAAACCTAATGTTCGAGTGGGAATGGTTAGTAGTGCTGTCATTGATGCCTCTTCGTTATTGGCGCATTGAACTATCAAGCCTATCTAACAGCATAAGCTAGCGCTTCAACCACTATATCAACCTTTTGTAAATTTCTTACCAATCAAAGCGATATAAATACGATAGTGCTTAGAAGAACATTGAATGATGATTTTACGGAATATGAGATCTCTTCGATATCATTTGCGTCAACAGAAACTATGCTTGTTACATAACTCACAACAAGAGGCTTTAATTATGGATTACCGACATATTCTGGTCGCACTTGAACTGTCTGACGACACCAAGATTCTCATTGATAGAGCGACCTTCTTCGCTGATAAACTGGAGGCTGGCATTTCATTTGTTTATATCGATGGTACGCATGGAGAAATTTATCCAGAGCTCGTTGATATTCAGGGAAATGACGGTGATTTACCCATCAATGAAGATGCCGTTAAGCATTTGAAAGAGTTTGAAGCCTACGCCAAGCACCCAATCAAGCACATTTTCGTGGGAACGGGTGATTTGAACGATAAGCTCAAAAATGCCATCGAAGCCAACGGCGTTGACCTATTGCTATGCGGCCATCACCATGATTTTTGGCATAAGCTCATCTCCCATTCTAAACAGATCATCGATACTTCCCCTATCGATATTCTCGTTGTTCCTATGGAATAGAAGCTCCAGTTCGACACTCAAAAATAACCGGCTTTGCCAACCTCTATCGGTATTATTGGTTGGCTTGATATCCTCTTCAACACACTCATCCTGACCGAAATCTCCTATTTCCCGCTTAGAGTAGTCATTTGTGATCTTGTCAGCCTATCAACTCGTAAGCGTCTAATAATTAACAAATCACGTCATTTCGATTTGAATCAACGTACTGAAATGTACGACCCAGACCATGCCTTCATCAATCAATGGACAGGCGGTAACGCAGTCACAACAAGCCTCACAAACCAGGACGCATTATGAAATTTAAAACGGTACGACTTGTATTAGGTGACCAACTCAACATTGAGCATTCATGGTTTAGACAGGTTAACGATGACGTTATTTACATCATTGCTGAGCTAAAACAAGAAACAGATTATGTTGCCTCTCACGTTCAAAAAGTGGCCGCGTTTTTCTGTGCGATGGGTTACTTCGCTAACGAACTCAAAGAACAAGGTCATCAAGTACTCCACCTTACTCTTGACGACACAACGCAATTTGAAAACCTAGACACACTTTTAAAGCACTATGTACACGAATTCGGCGCAGAGAAATTCGAATATCAAAGGCCAGATGAATATCGCCTCTTAGAGCAGATGAACAAGCTCAAGCTGACCAATGCGACCAAAGGTTGTTGTGATACAGAACACTTCCTCTTTCCATTCGAGGAGATAGAACAACAGTTTCCAAAAGACAAACACATCATGATGGAACACTTCTATCGCCGAATGAGAAAACGTTTCGACATTTTGCTAGAAGACGGAAAGCCCGTTGGCGGCAAATGGAATTACGACGCGAACAATCGAAAGAAACTCAAGAAACAAGACATCGAAAACCTACCTCAGCCGCTGATGTTTACCAATGATATAACCGACATTTTGCAACGTATCGAACGTCACCAAGTACAAACCATTGGTCAAGTCGGTAACCAGTTACTATGGCCGGTGAACCGCGCACAAAGCTTGTCTCTACTCGCTCATTTCTGCCAAGTCTGCTTGCCGTTATTTGGGCAGTTTCAAGATGCGATGACGACAGAGCACGACTCTAAATGGAGCTTGTATCATAGCCGTATATCGTTCTCGCTGAACAGTAAACTGCTGAGCCCTAAAGAAGTGATTGATGCAGCACTGTCGGCCTACCAAGCATCCTGTCTTCGAGACAGCTCACCAGATAAGCCAAGCATCGATATTGCACAGGTCGAAGGATTTGTACGCCAAATACTGGGGTGGCGAGAGTACATACGCGCCGTCTATTGGGCAAACATGCCTGCTTACGCCAACAAAAACCATTACTCAGCACATAATAACCTGCCCCATTACTTTTGGGACGGACAAACCAAGATGAACTGCATGAAGCATGCGATTGACCAGTCTCTTGAGTTTGCTTACGCGCACCACATCCAAAGGTTAATGATCACTGGCAACTTCTGTTTAATCACGGGTATAGACCCTGACCAAGTCGATAGTTGGTACCTCGGTATTTACGTCGACGCGATTGAGTGGGTTGAAATGCCAAATACGCGAGGTATGGCACTGTTTGCGGATGGCGGGATCGTAGGAACCAAACCATACTCTGCCAGCGGTTCCTATATCAACCGCATGAGTGACTACTGCAAAGGCTGTCACTACAAGATAAAAGAACGCAGCGGCGAGCAATCTTGCCCTTTCAATAGCTTGTATTGGCGCTTTATGGACCAGCACCGCGATGCGTTAAACCGCAACGCACGTATGGGCATGTTATATCGCTCTTGGGACAACATGGATGAGCAATCACAACAAGCGATTCTCGATACTGCTGAACAACGAATCACAAACTTGGAGAACTTATAATGGTGGAGCAACTCAGATTACACATATTGGTGGTCGGTGGGAGCGGCGGTATTGGTTTCGCTGTGGTTAAACACCTATTATCTGAGCTCTCTCGGTTTGATTTTCTTGATGTGCATGTAGACGCGACTTACCACTCTCAACAGCCGGAACTAGAAAACAATCGCTTGACCTGGCACAAAGTCGACGCCACCGACGAAGCTGATATCAAGCGTTTGAGTTCTGAGTTTGAACAACTTGATTGGTTGATCAACTGCGTGGGTATGCTCCACACTCCAGATCTTGGACCGGAGAAAAACTTATCGTCCATCGACCCTGATTTTTTCCTCAAAAACATCTCTGTGAATACCCTGCCCAGCTTATTATTAGCAAAACACTTCACGCCGATACTTAAAGCGAGCGACAATCCAAAGTTTGCTGTGGTATCCGCAAAGGTTGGCAGTATTTCAGACAACAGATTAGGCGGTTGGTATAGCTACCGCTCATCGAAAGCAGCCCTAAATATGTTCATCAAAACCATGTCGATCGAATGGCAACGCACCATTAAGAAAGGCACCGTGTTGGCTCTGCACCCGGGCACGACAGACACAGCTCTGTCGAAGCCTTTTCAGACCAATGTCCCTGAAGGTAAGTTGTTTGAGTCAAGCTATGTCGCCCATCAGTTGGTCGATATTATTCGCACTGCCACACCGGATAACAGTGGGCACTTCTACGCTTACGATGGTGAACAGTTAAATTGGTAGTTGATACGAGTGTCCGTCTTTCATTAGTGCTAAAAAAGAAAACCCAACAGAGTTGAAGCTCCATTGGGTTTTTATTTAGAAAGAACGCCTCTGTTTTAAAAGGCGTTTGGTTGATATCTAGCTAAAGATCAAAACTGATCATCACGATTATTCAGCCCAATTGAACTTAGTATCGTCAACACCTTCTTTCTCTTCTTTAGCTCGCTCGCGTCGATGTTGTTCTTCAATTCGCGCAGCGTCTATCTCTTGCATGATGGCTTCGATATCAGCCAAGTCGTCGGTTTCCGTAAACTCACCCGTCAGTTTGCTGTCTGGCTTCAAGTCGCCTTTCTCGTACAGCGCCCACATTTCCTTGGCATACTCGGTTTTTGCCAGTTCAGGAGCAAACTGAGCGTAATAGTCACGGATGTTATTGATGTCACGAGCCAGCATCCACTCAGCGTTGTTGTTAGCCGAAGCGTCAACCGCTTGTGGTAGGTCGATAATTACTGGACCGTACTCATCCACCAATACGTTGAACTCAGACAAGTCACCATGGATCAAACCAACACACAGCATTTTAACTACGTAAGTCATCATCACGGCGTGGTCTTCGATCGCTTGCTCTGCTGGCATCACCACATCGTTCAAACGTGGTGCAACGTAACCCTCATCGTCAGTGACCAGCTCCATAAGCAGTACGCCATCAAAGCAACCATAAGGGACAGGCACACGAACACCCGCTTCTGCCAGTTTATATAAGGCATCCACTTCAGCACTTTGCCAAACCTTTTCTTGTTGTTCACGACCAAAGCCAGAGCCTTTTTCCATCGCTCGAGCGCGGCGGCTATTTCGGACTTTTCGGCCTTCACGATACGCGGTCGCTTTTTTGAAGCTGCGTTGGCTTATTTCCTTATATACCTTGGCACAACGGATCGTATCGCCGCAGCGCACAATGTACACCGATGCTTCTTTGCCACTCATGAGTTGGCTTGTCACCTCGTCGACTAAACCGTCGTCAACTAAAGGCTGTATTCTTTTAGGTATCTTCATGCCGCCTTTATACATCACTTATCTTACAGATAGAAATATTAACTTGAGAAATGAATGACGAAACGATTAAAGGATCATCAAAATTACGACAAAGGAAGGAAATATTGGAGTTAACGGGTTTAGATCATGAGTATTGACCTGATCTATTCAGATTATGGGACTAAGACTTATTACGACGACAACGTTCAGAACAGTAGATCACGTCATCCCAACAGCGCTGCCATTTTTTACGCCATGCGAAAGGCTTTTGGCAAACAGGACATATCTTAGTCGGTAAATGGGGTTTCTTGTGCATGGCCGTTCCCTTCTTGAAGCATCCACTTCCTGCGTTTACTAGAGATTCCCTATTACGCTCGTACCTCGCTTTAGGGAATGACGAAGGTAATGCGAACAAATCTAGATTCCCTATTACGTTCGTACCTCGCTTTAGAGAATGACGAAGGCAATACGAACAAAGCCTAGTTCTCTATGACGTTCGTTCCTGACTTTAAGGAGTGACTGCGTAGTGATTTGTGACTACTCCCGACTCCGTCATCCTCGAGAAGGAGGAACGACTGAGTCGGGGATCTGCTTCATCTAGCTCTGTTTCTATTTCTGCGCAGATAAATTTAGCAAGAACCAAAGTAACAACCTAAGCGACAACCTTGTACTGCTTCTCCATCTCACTCACACCTAAGCCAGAGTGTTTTGTCACTTTAAGCTGAACGGGCACTCGCTCTTTCAGTGCTTCAACGTGGCTAATGACACCGATCATCTTGCCTGATGCATTCAAGTTATCGAGAGCGTTTAGAGCAATGTCCAATGTGTCACTATCCAACGTGCCGAAACCTTCATCTAAGAACAGAGAATCAATACTGGTTTTGTAGCTCACAAGATCAGATAGCGCTAATGCCAACGCCAAGCTCACCAAGAAGCTTTCGCCACCTGATAAAGTCTTTGTATCACGCATCACATCGCCCTGCCATGTGTCGAGCACTTGCAGTTCTAAACCATCGTCGGCTTTACGTTTAAGCTCGTAACGACCATGCAAACGTTGTAGCTGCTTGTTCGCAAGGTACACCAAGTTTTCCAATGTTAAACCTTGGGCAAACTTACGGAACTTGTCGCCGTTCTTAGAGCCAATAAGTGAGTTCAAACGAGAGATATCATCAAACTCGACTTGTTGCTCATCAATTTGCTTAAACAGATCTTGCTGATTACTGCGGTTCTGGCTATCCGTTTCAAGATTGGCAGAAATTGCACCGATCTTGGTCGCATGGCTTTGCTGTGCGTTTTGACACTCAGTAGTCGCTTCTTCAACTTGCTGTTGGTCTTGCTCTTGCCATGCTTTCGCATTTTCGTGATTTAGTAGATCCACTTGTGTCGCTTTGGCGGCGTTCAACCTAGCTTGCGCACTGACAATCGCTTCGTCTAAAGACTTCTTCAGGCTTTGAAGTTGAGTTCTAACCTCTTCATCTAACAACGCTGCTTCAAAATTAGCCTCATCTTCGAACGGGCTAGTTTTCAGCGCTTCTAACCAAGCATTCGACGCTTGTGTGTAGCTCGATTGCTTACTGACTAACTCGTCCGAGAAACCAGTGTGTTTGGTTTGCTCGGTTCGATGTTCAAGTTCGCTGCGGTTAAGCACTAACTGCGCGGCATCAAATGCATTTACTGCTTCAGTGACTCTTTGCTTCATCGCATTGCTGGTGGCTTGAATGTCTTTGTCACCAAACAACTCTGTTCTTTCAGCCGTTACACGAGTGAGTTCTGACACTAAAGACTCACTCTGTTGCGTCAGTGTCGCGAGCTCTTTCTCAACACTGCTTAGCTTGTCGTCTAACGTTTTCAATTCGGCATTTTGAGTAATCAGTTGCTTCTCAATATCGGCCTGTTGCTGTTTGGTTTGCTGCCATGTGCTTGATGCTTGCGATTTCGCAGTAAACCAATCATCGATATGCTCAAGTTCAGGTGCTTCGATAGAAGTTTGAACAATGCTCTCTTTCAAAGCGTTCCATTGCTGCTCTTTCGCTTGAGTTATCTGAGTCACTTGTTCGTTTGCGACTTGGTTTTGCTTATTCAAATCAGCTAAGCGTTGCTCGGCCAACTCGAGATTAGACTGCGCCTTGTCAGCCATAACACTTACAGACAGGCGTTGTTTCTCAGCTTCAGCGTAATGCGCTTTAGCATCACCCAACGCTTTGAGTTGCTGCGCGCTCTGACTTAGTTGAAGTTCACACTGCTGAGCAAAGGTCGCGACTGTAGCTTCATTGCCTAAATCGTTAATCGTTAGCAGTGCCAGTTCAGGAGCCGTGCCAACGAAATCCGATAAGCTCTGTTGAAGCTTGCCGACAACGCCTTGCCAATTCAGCTGAGCTTGTTGAATATCCGCTTGCGCACGTTGAATGTCATCGTTAAGCGCCACAATCACAAGGGTAAGAGAATCTAACTGCTGACGATGCTCTTGGCCTTCTTTCTGAATCGCTGCTAATTCTTGTTCCTCAAGCTCTTTCTGGGCATTCAAATCCTTCGAACTTTGTGATTGTTCGATCGCATGGTCTGTTGAACCACACAATGGACAATCCATACCTGGCTTCAATGACGCTCGGTATTTCGCAAGGTCACCTTCTTGATCAATTAAGCGAACTAAACGTTCAAGTGAGGTCTTTTTTTCTTGGTATCGCAGAAGCAACACTTCACGCTCTTTCGAAAGCTTGTCGACCAACTGGGTGTTGGTTTGATGTGCCTGTGTTTTTGCGTGCAGCTGTTGTTGGGCATTTAGGAAACCACGATTGATCTCGAGTAATGAGTGCGTATTGCGATTCCAAAACTCCAACAGATCTTTTTGCGAATTCAACACTTGCTCGCTAGTGTTGCCTTGCAAGGCTTCCCACTGTTGCTTTGCACTACTTTCTAGCACAACCAATTCAGCTAAAGTTTTATCTTGTGTTGCTTTAGCGTCTTGAGCAGATTTGATAATCGTTTGCTGTGCATCAACCGCAGACAACGCTTGCTTCGCTGAATTCAACTGCTCTGAATGCTGGCGCTCTAGAGTACGAACTTGCTCGACCTTTGCTTGCCACTGACCTAGGTATTTTTCCAAATGCTGGTCAGCTTGATGCGTATTTAAGTACTCAGTGCTGAGTTGTTGCTGTTGTTTTAGCTCATCAACTTTTTTAACCAAAACGACCTGTTGCTTGCTCTGCTGCGTGCGCTGCTCATTGAGTGTATTCACTGCATTAACGGCCGCAGTTTGTTTGTCTTTGAGCACGGCAATGTGGTTATCTAACGGGCGAACCTGCTCGATGATCTTCTCTTGATCCTGCTGTTCGGCTTTTACCTGTTCGACAATCGCACTGTGTTGAGAAAGCTTGCTCTGCGCGTCTTGTTTTTCTGCATCGCGAGCGGCAAGTAACTTGGTGCTGTTATCTAGGTGAGCTTGAGTAGTGTTCACCTCTTGTTCGCAACGCTTTAAATCTTTGTGTACTGGACGCAGCTTTTCAGCCGGCTCACTGTTTGCCAAGCGCTCTAGTGACGGTTGGTTACGGTCTAGTTCATCTTGAGCGGTTTTCAGATCGAGCTCACTGGCCGCAATAGTTTGCTCAGCTTTGGTCACGTCTTTCCACCAGCTAAGATGCACTTGCCACTCTTTTAATTGCTCGGCTAAACGCTTCTGCTCTACTTCTAGCGTTTCACGCTCTGCGGTCAGCTCTTTGATTTGCTCTTCAGACAGTAAGCTCACACCTTCAGCTTTCGCTTTAAGTTGATTAAGCGACTCTTCACTCGACTTAAAATGATCGTAGATACGCTCTGAAATCAGGCTATAAACTTCTGTTCCCGTCAGCTCTTCAAGTAGCTCTGCACGGTCGTTAGCATTGGCATTTAAGAACGCCGCAAACTCACCCTGAGACAACATGATGGATTTAGTGAAGCGTGAGAAATCGAGGCCCGTGACCTGCTCCACCAACTTGATCTTCTTAGTGAGCATGGTCTCTAACACTTTATCTGTGTCGGCATCTGCAAATTCACAGGTCGGCGTTTGCAGTGCGCCATCATGTTTGCCACGTGCGCGCTTTTGGTGGAAGTTAGAGCGGTACGTTTTACCTTGCACTTCAAATTCAAGCTCAGCAAAGCACTCGCCCGTACCACGAGTCATTAATTCATTATTACCTTTAGCAATGCTTTTCAAACGCGGTGTGCGATGGAAAAGTGCCAAGCAAATCGCATCAAGAATGGTGGTTTTACCCGCCCCAGTTGGACCAGTAATTGCGAACAGACCGTTTTCTGCAAACGGCGATTGGGTAAAATCGAGCTTCCAGCGCCCTTTCAAAGAGTTCAGGTTTTCAAATTCTAGGCTTAAAATCTTCATACGATTACTCTTCTACTTTATTGGGCGCTTGAGCGCTTTCAGACACTTCGACCATCACTTGTTTGAACTTCACCGTCATGCGCTCTAAACGCGCTTTTTCAGAATCGGTTTCAAACTCTTCTAAGGCAATACGCTTCGTAAACACGTCCATCGGGCTCAGTTCAGATAAGGTCTCTGCCGACTCTTGCTCTAATGCTTGATTACGACGCTCTCTTGCTCGGCGCAGTTGAAGTACTTCCACATTCAATCCTTCGGTCAGTGCGCGCATACGTTCTTGTAGATCCGACAAGTAATCTTGCGCTTGCACTTCTATCGATAACCATACGCTTTGGTCGCTATCTAAACCTATGTATTGGTTAAGCTGAGATTCGATCTCGCTCAAGTCGCCTTTGATTTCAGCTAGAGGTTGGAATGTGGGAACAGGCAGTTGAGAAATGGTGCGCTCACCTTCAACAAACTCAACCACACACACTTGTTTTTGAGACTTAAGTTCATCAAAACTTAGTGGGATTGGAGAGCCTGAATAACGAATGTATTCACGCTTTGCCACCACTTGTGGGCGATGGATATGACCAAGTGCGATATAGTCTGCGTCTGGGAAGCCATCAGCGGCGAAACCATCAAGGTTGCCGACATAGATATCACGCACAGAATCCGATTGTTGGACACCCATCGCCGTTAAATGACCGGTAGCGATAATCGGCATGTGCTCGCTGTTTACAAACGTCGCGCGCTTAGCAACCGCCGCATCATAAACACTTTGATAATGCTGTTTGATTGCATCGCCGAGTTGCTTCTGACGCTCAACGCCAGTGACACCCGCCTGGCTCATCAACACATCGCGAGGGCGAATAAAAGGAATGGCACAAACCAGCGCTTCTACATCGCCGTTCTTGCCTTTTAGTTCGACAACCTGAGTCGCATGATCTTCATTGGTGTTCGGAATTACGTCTGCGCCCATGTACTTCAGTAATTGCTGTGTCTCCTTCAACACAGACACCGAGTCATGGTTACCACCTAATAACACCAATTGGCAACCGATCTTGTTCGAATCGACCACAAACTTGTTATACATCTCACGAGCGTAACTCGGCGGTGTACTGGTATCGAAAATGTCGCCAGCAACAATGATCGCGTCGATGTCGTGCTCTGTAACTTGCTCAAGTAACCATTGTAAAAACCGTTCATGTTCATTCTTACGGCTTTTATTGTAGAAGTTTTGGCCAAGGTGCCAATCGGACGTGTGAAGAATCTTCATTGCTGCTCACTGGAAGTCGGTAATACCTTTAATCTACCAAAATAGTCGAGATAATTCCCTTTTATAAGCTTGTGAAAACCAACTAATTTCAGGCTTTGGACCAACTCCGCCCATAGCGTGACCAATCGTTATTTTTGACATAAAAAAACCGCTCAACGTTAGAGCGGTTTTAGGTGTCCATAGCTTTAGCTTTAAGCTATTTCACAGAGGTCGTCAAAAATTGTACGAAGCGCCCAGAGTTACTGTGCTAAACGCTACATCACGGCTTGCCAGTCTATTACCATTCGGGCCGAAGAATTCGATATTTACTGCATCTGCTTGTGAGATTAAACGTAAGGTTAGGCTTTCTACTGGCGTGTATTCAACACCTATACCAAAATGGAAGCCTAATTACGCGCAGCTAGACAATCAAAGATATTGCAATAGATGCCATGATCACGCCAACGACAAATTCCAACACCTTCCACGCTCTCGGGTTCTTAAACATTGGAGCCAAGAAGCGAGCGCCATATCCAAGTGAAAAGAAGAACACGAATGACGCCGATACCGCCCCAGCGCCAAACAACATTTGATCCGGTTGATATTGAGTTGAGATAGACCCCAGCAATACCACAGTATCCAAATACACATGCGGGTTAAGCCAAGTGAACGCCAAACACATCGCAATCGCTTTGGTTAATGAGTCTTTAGTTTCTGCCGTGGCTTCTAAGGCGTGGTTTTCGGTAAATGCTGATCGGAAGCTTAAGAATGAATAGACACCCAAAAAGATAGCGCCACCATAACGGGCGAACTGCTCAATTTGTGGGAACTGCTTAACGATTGCGCCAAAGCCCGTCACGCCAAAGCTAATCAGTAAGGCGTCAGAAATGGCACATACAGCACAAACTGCCAATACGTGTTGGTTCTTAAGCCCTTGCTTTAAAACAAACGCATTTTGAGAGCCAATCGCAAGAATCAGCGAAAGGCCAAGGGAGAAACCTGCAAAGTAAGTCGACATCTAAGGCTAGTCTCTTAACGCAACTCAATACTCATAAACTGGCTGTGCGGGTCTAACACATAATCAGCAAAGGGTTCACAGTATCCGAAGCCAAACTTTTCATACAGGTTACGCGCAGCCTTAAAGTAGTCTTCTGAGCCGGTCTCTAAACTGATTGTTTGATACTGGCGGGCGGTTGCTGTATCCAATACGTGCTGTAAAAGTTGGCTCGCAACACCTGACTTTCGAGCAAACTGTGAGGTTCTCATCGATTTGAGTTCAGCGTGTTGGGTATTTAGCTCTTTAATGGCAACACACCCAAGTAGTTGGCTGTCTTTCCAAGCACTGAAAAAAGTAATCTCTGGTGACTTGAGCCCATCTAGATCCAGTGCATGAACGCTTTCGGCTGGCGAAGTGGCGTACATATCAGCGAGGTGCTCTTCAAGTAATTCAATGACTTCCCCACCCGACAAGTCATCCACCTTAATTTCTATTGAAGCACTGCTTTCCAATGCTGTTCTATTTTCCATTGAACCCTGTGCATTTATTGCTGATGTCATTGTTTCAACTCTCCTTGTTTAGTTCGCTTATTTAGCTTGAGTGATTTGGTTTTTATCAACAGCCCACTTTCCTGAATTGTTTCCTTTTCAAGAACTCGGTTTGAATCAGTAAAATTACTGATTAATCATAAAATTATAAATGTCACACTGGGTTTACCTAGATACCATATTTTTCCTATCTCGTCTCGTGATAAAAGCGTTCCGCAAAGCCCGTATGGTCGCTGCATTGAGGGAGCAACACCTGTTTTAGTTAACGAATAAGTAGTCAGGGCAAAGTGAATAGCGATGACACGCGTACTGATGTTGTTGGCAGCTTAAACATCCCTTTAAACGGTCTCATTTAAAACGACCATAAGTTAGAAAATAAAACGCTTTCATTGATCGAATATTTGATTGCGATTTTCCAATTTCGGTATATGATGCGCCACCCTAATTTTTCAGCTTATGCTGCAGGCAAATATGTCCGCCAACGCACTCTATACCGACCTATCCGGTTACTATGATTTAATGTGTGTAGATATTGACTACCAAGCGCAAAGTAACTGCGTACGTAGACTCCATCAAATCTTTGGAAATGAAGGAAAAACACACCTCGACTTAGCTTGTGGCACTGGCCCACACGTTCGTCATTTTATTGATTTCGGTTACCAAAGCGGTGGCCTAGATCTTAACAAGCCGATGTTAGATATCGCAGAAGTTCGCTGCCCGGAAGCCAAGTTCTCAGTACAAAACATGAGTAACTTTGAGGTCACGGAACCACTCGATCTTATCACTTGCTTCCTGTATTCCATCCATTACAACGATGGCCTTGAGAAGCTTAAAGAGTGTATTGAAAGTGTGCATCGTGCGTTAAAGCCAGAAGGTATTTTCTGTTTTAACGTGGTTGATAAAGACAAGATCAGCAACGACCTGTTTGTTAGACACACAACAAACCAAGACAAAGACGATTTCACGTTCCGTTCTGGTTGGTATTACTCTGGTCAGGGTGATAAGCAAGCGCTAAAGCTTAGCATCGAAAAGACGACTGCTGGTGAAACTCAAGTGTGGAATGATGAACACCCAATGGTGGCATTCTCGTTTAAAGAGTTAATCGAGATATTGAAGCCCTACTTCGAGGTTAATATCTTCGAGCACGATTACGACAAGCTGATTCCTTGGGATACTCAGTCCGGTAATGCGCTGATCACATGTGTCAAAATCTAGATTAATAGATAAACGGCAAATTAAACCAAATCTATAGATCAAAAAAGAACCCACACTCGCCATTCTCCTTTTAGAGCATCAGCCAGTGTGGGTTCTTTTGTATCAAGCTATCAGTTACTGAACTCTAAATTAGAAGTCCGCTGTCATACCTACGTAGTAAGTACGTGGCTCTTCAACATAGCCCATGCTCTCTAGCTCTTGTGATACAGCTTCGTCAGTTAAGTTCGTGATACCTGCACGTAGTCGTACTGAAGCATTCACGTTGTAGACAGCACCTAGGTTCAGCGTTGTGTAAGCGTCTTGAGTTAGATCGCTTTCGATCTGACGTTCACCACGGTAACGCGCACTCACGAAAGTACTTAGATCGTAAGTTGGGCTCCAGTTCAGTTTAACTAAACCCGAATGCTTGTAACGCTCAAGTAATTCGTCACCAGTAGACTTATCTTCAGTGTCTAAGAATGTGTAATTACCAGACACACCCCATTCATCAGTAATTTGGAATTGGCCTGTAAGCTCAGCACCTTGAACTACAGCCTCTGATACGTTTGTATAAGTACGCTTACCATTCACATAGCCAGTTGAGCTTGAACTATCAGCGCAACCTTTACCCGATTCAAACACTCCGCCGTTCTCACAATAGGTTTCATCACGATCAATTAGGTCGTTGATTTCATTTCGGAATAAGGCACCTTCAACATTCCAACGAGGTTGGCTATAAATCGCAGCGATCTCATAGTTCAAGCTGGTTTCGGGCTTAAGATCTTCATTACCATGTAAATCACATACGCCTTTACAGCTATTAACTGTGTAGTCTGTCTGATTTTGAGTCAATGTTGGTGCTTTAAATGCTTTACCCACACCACCCTTGATGATCAGGTCATTCGTTGTTTGATGAACCAAGTACACACGTGGGCTGAACTCTTCACCGTACAGTTCATGCTTATCTAAACGACCACCAATGGTTGCCGTTAGTTGATCCGTCATTAACCATTGGTCTTGAACAAATAACGCACCTTGATAAGCTTCAGATGTACCATTGACTAAGTTTTCTTTGTTGGTTAATTCACTCAACTGGTAGTCCATACCAAACGTTACGGTGTGACTATCACCAAGATAAGTGGTCGCCGAAGCTTCAACAATTTGAGTCAGCTCTTCGATGTCACTGCTATAGTTAGTATCTGAGTCCGCAGCATCATTATCTGTCACATTTTCACGTGAATAACGTACTTGCGTGTCACCCCAGCTCCAAAAACCACTATGTGTGATCGCTTGGCTCTGACGTACAACACGTGTGTCAGACTCTATCACAGATGATACGTTTTCCGCAGATGACTCACGTTCGTCGTCACTGTAACCAAAATCGAAATCAATGGTTTGGTTGTCTGTTGCATTCCATGTCAGGCTCGCGAGTAAGCTTAATGTCTCTCTTTCTTCTAACGCAGTAATGTCTGAACGATCGTAACCAGAGCTATGCATACCAGAATAGGGTTGCCAAGCATCACGGCTAGTTTGGTTAACAGATAGGCGAGCAAACAACTCGTCTTCAATCAACGCACCAGATGTCGTGAAGCCCATCGAATACTCTTCCCCTCCATCACCATCAAGTGGAGATGAAGTGTCCATGCTCAGTGTAGAGCTCCAATCGTTTTCTGGAGCCTTAGTGATGATGTTGATTGTACCGCCCATACCATCTGAACCGTAAAGTGCAGACATTGGGCCACGGATTATTTCAACACGTTCGATCGAATCAGCAGGAATCGTTGATAGGTCGAAGTCGTTACCACGGATGATGGCACTTGCAGAGCTTAAACGACGACCGTTCACCATGATAAGAGTGTAATCTGAATCCATACCACGAATAGAGATCATCTGACGGCCAGCACGTGTGCTATCAAAATCAGACTCAACACTCGTTGATTCGGCAACGATGTCTGCCAAGGTAATACCAGGGCTGTCTTCGATGTCTTGCGCGGTGATAACCGACATTGAAGCTGGTGCTTGTTTTAGTGCCATCTCGGTACGAGTTGCCGTAACAACCATTTGCTCATCTGTTGCTTGCGCTTCTTCTTGCGCCAACACGTTAGCTGAAAGTGAGGTACAAATAACAGCGACTGCGATCGAAAGGGGTTTACGAACCAAAAGAGGTTTGCGAATCAAAAGAGATCTCTCAGACATGATATTCATTCTTATATGTGATTGGTAATGATAATGGTTTGCATTAAACAACCAACTACCACTCTTATCAACGAAAGTTTCATACCAAAAATCGATTCTCGTTATTCACCATTCAAATAATGAAAGAGATCTATATCCAACTCGATAGGTATTCGTAATTTTCATTCACCCTGCAGATGGATTATGTATAAAGCTCTTTGAATATATTGCGAACCCAGCGACACATCGGGTCGTTATGAAAGCGCTTATGCCAGTATAAGTAGACGTCTTCTGATGGGTGGCGCAACGCTTTAGGCACGCGTTTACAAACAAGATCTCTTTGCGTAGCGGCTTGTTGAGCAAAAGGTGTCGGTAAATGAAAGATGATGTCGGTTGCTTCTGCCATATCCGGCGCGACGTTAAAATTGGAAAGCTGAATTGGAATGGACAGCTGGCGCTGCTTATCAATCAAGCCAAGATCTTTAAATCGACTTTCGATCGAGAGCTTCTTATCCCCTTGCAGTGAGATTTGACCAAGTTGGCTATTCAACAAGTCATCAACCGTGATCTCTTTGTCCGCCAAAGGATGTTTTTTACTCATCAGCAAACGGTAATCGCGGCTAATCACGAACATTCGATACAAATTTTGCTCTGAACTTAACGGCTCGTGGGTCGACAACACAAAGTGCGCATCACCGGATAACAGAGGCTCAAAGTGTCGTTTAGGAATCGAGTCGATATCAACAGTCATGTTTGGCGCTTGTTGACGTATCTCCGCAACTACCTTGGGCAGCAAGTGCGCGACATTAGGCACTAAACCAAAGAAGCGAACCGTACTGTCACTGCTTTGCGGCTCGAATACATCGCCATGTACCAGCTTTTCTAAACGTGTCAGTACCGAATTGAGATCTTGCTTAATGGCTTCTGCTTTTGGCGTTAACTCATAGCCATAAGCCGCTCGCACCAATAGATCATCATTGAAAACGGTACGCAGTTTTTGCAGAGATCGGCTCACCGTAGGTTGGCTCATATCCAGCGCCAATGCCGTGTTGGAAACGTGCTTCTCTTCAAGAAGGTGTTTAAGAATAACGAGTAGATTGAGGTCGACTTGAGCAAGATTCATTATGCAAATATTAACAATATATAAAATTCAATGTGCGCATAGTGCTATTTCTTAACATGTAATACAATTGATAATCACTCCTATTTTGATCTAGAGCAATATGCAGAGCAGAGTTTAAGGTTAAGTGGGTTTTAAAGCTCTAAGTCAGAACTGTTTAAACATAAAAAAGAGAGGCACAATGGCCTCTCTTTGATCGTCTACTTTATATTGCTAGCGTTGAGCTATCAGACTACAGCTTTGTCCAAGCATCTTGCCAGTATTGGCTATCTGCTGGAGCGTAAGACGCGCTTGCACACCATGCCGTGTATGGCCAAGGCTTACATTCGTACAAGCCATTATCGCTGCCGACCACAATGTCACCCGCTGCGTAGTTTGTGCCCGCTTCATATGGAGGGTAATCACCTGGAGGAGGTGTTGTTCCGCCACCGTCTTTAACAGCGAACGAATCGTTTACCATCACCATTTCACCGTCAGATGCTTTACCGACTACTTCAAGTGCATATTGCCCTTCCGCTACATCGTATAAGTCGATGGTAATAGCACGGCTGTCCGTTACGTTAACCTTAGTTTGCTCAACCACAGTACCTGCATTGTTGATCACCATAGCGGTAACATCTAATGCTTCATTTGATGTCAGTGTCAGATCTAAACGCACGTTGCCGTTATCTGGCGCATATTGTGATTGAAGTCCTGAAACCGAAAGCTCTAAGTCATCGCCCGGATCTGGGTTACCACCACATGAAGAGTCTGAAACTTTTCTCCAAACACCCCATTCACCTGTTGTTCCCGGCTCTTCGCCACGAGTATACCAACCTGCAACCCACGTTGCTCCGTCATGCGAAACTTGGTCACCTTCCACATAAACTGTGTTTGAATCCCATGGAGCAGCACAGTTAGAACCATCAGTTACTGACACTTTACGGTCAGCAGTTACGGTTTGGTTCGCGCTATCTGTTACGCTGTATACAAGTGTGTAGTTGCCGATTTCATTCACATCGACACTGCCAGTGTGTGTGATGGTGCTTGTTAGGTCACCATCTTCAGCATCATTTGCACTAACATCCGCCATCGGATCAAATGCGTTACCTAACATGACAGTAGTATCAGACACGCCATCGAATACAGGTTTTTGGCTGTAAACTTCTACCGTTCTTGCTTTGGTTGTTTCATTGTTATCGCTATCTTTAACACGGTAAGTCAGTACATAAGTGCCGATAACCGCCGTTTCGACGTATCCTTCAACATCGATTGATGACGTTAGATCGCCGTCTTCTTTGTCTGTTGCCGTTACGCCATCCATAGGATCAAACGTTGTTCCGTGAAGAACACGCGTATTTTCGACACCTTTAAGAACAGGCTCACCCTCTACTGGTGGTGGCGTTACTTGACCGTGTACAAACGGGCCGTAGTCTTTAATGAACTGCTCGTTGTATTGTTGGCCGTTTTTGTTGGTGCCCATGTCCCAGTTAATAGACCAAGTCATTACACCACGTAGCGGTTGACCTTGCGCCGTTAGGCTATCAAATGCGTCGTATAAATCTTGTGGCTCTTGTACAAAACCGGTTGCTGCAGCATCGATGCTTGAAGGAATACCAAACACCAGCTTGTCATGTGGGATCTTGTGGAAACCACGCGTTCCGTTGATAAGAGAATCAGAAATGTAGTAGATGAACTCTTCTTTTAACGCATCGTTGTTTTGAGCAATCCAACCCACGCCTTCAACCCAGATACCATCGCCACCTTGGTTGTAGAATTGTGGGTTAATCCAGTCGTAATAGCCTTCTAGATTATCGATATAAGGAACGTACTTACCGCCTGTCGTGAGATACGGGAACTCAGGCGCCATAGTAATAAGGAAGTTTTTACCTTCAGCACGGTAGTGGTCTTTTACCAACTTAAGAGCATCAGGAATCACGGTTTGATTGTTTGCTGCGGTTACGGCTGCTTGTTCAAGGTCGATATCTAGGCCATCGAAACCGTAACGCTCAGTTAGACGGATAATCTCATCAGCAAAGGCTCTTTCATCACCGGTTTCTAGCTCTACGTGTGCATCCGCACCACCTAAAGCCAACAGCACAGAGCGACCTTGCTTGTTGAGTTCCGAGATTTGGTCAATAAATTGTTCTTCTGAAAGCCCAATGGTTGGGTCCAGTTTAAAAGTTGGGATTCGACCATCAGCCACATCGTAGACCTTCATGAATGACACATTCACGATGTTGTACATTGGGTTCACTTCATCCAGCGTCACACATGGCGCATTACCACCTTGGTAGCCGCCACCGTCACACCAGTTATGCCAATAGCCAACCACCACGCCAGAGTCTGGATTCGTCATATCTGAACCATTCGCATAAACAGCGCCAGACATTGCCGCCATGCCGAGCGATACTGCTAATTGTAGAGCTTTACGTTTCAACATTAGTCCCACTTCCTTACTTAACAGCTGTGCCAATCACAACCGAACCAATTCATTGTAATCATGAATATTTATAGAAAAGTAATGGAATTTTTAGGAAAAGATGACCTTTGATTTAACTTGTGATTTTAAGTCACAGATTGAATATCAGAATCAATATGATTTTGACTTTTCATTCAAATTGAAATGCTAAAAACTGTTATTTTCGGCTGAATGCATTGACCATATAAATATTTAATCAACCTTAATTCACTAAGATAATTAACCAAAAATATAAAAAATCACCGATAGGAAAAAATAAACTTTAAATCGGCAAAAATCACCCCAAATACGGCGTAATTACTGACCTAAGACCAGATACCATTGCGAGTGATATCACTAAAACAGCCTGGATATAGCCATCATACATGTGCTAGCAATACACACGTATAACGGAATATAGGAGCAAGAATTTGTAGGATTTTGAATGTATACGTCGGGAGTTTTTCAGTTAACCGTCAGTGCCAGATGAATAATATGCATCCAATAGTGAAATAAAATTCACCTTATCAAGTTCATTAAGTTGATTAATTCCAGCCGCTGCTTTTCTTCCTCCGCCAGTCGCAAAACTTGAGCAAATTTCGTCTGCACCCGTTCTATTTGATAATGGCGCACGTAAGCTCACCGTGTAAGACTCGCCGTCTTGGTTTTTCGTTAATACTGCTTGCGCTCGGTTTGGATCTTGATTAACGATTTCATTACCAAATACGCCACTGATGCGCCTTGCCCAAGTCTCGCCTGGTAGTTCAAACACACGTGCGACTTCACTTTCATAAACAGGAGCAAGGTTTGATAACTGCTGGCAATCATTTTGATAAGCAGCTCGCAGTCGATAAAACACAGAGTCTTTATCATCCAAAAGATCAAACGGATTCGGGTATTGATAAAGGGTTTTGTAGAGCTCAGCTGGCGTGAAATGCAAATCACTCAGTGACGAACCGTAACCGTTGTAGTTAACCAAGGTACCTAGCTCTTCTAGAAACTCTTTTTGAGATTGAGCGAATCCATTTTCATCCGCTAGCCGCGCCGCCACCGTTTTTAGATTGTCGCCAAAGGCAGCTGCGATTGCCCAAGCCACATGCGCACCATTCAGCTTCTGGTTAATCAGCAAGCTCGTGCAGCTCTCTGGCGCGGTATCAATCAGAGTATCTAAATGACTAGAAGTTGGGACATCCCCTGTTCGGTGGTGATCGCAATAAAATACATTGATGTTTGCGTCTAGCAGTGAGTGCAGTGCAGGCAGGTTTTTCTCCATCGATACATCTAAAACGGTAACGGAAGAAACATCACCTTGCTTACCCGGCTCCATAGTTTGAGTAACAACTTGAGAGACCAACTTAATATCACGCTTAACACCAGTAATGAGCACGCTCTCTCTTGGCTCACTTAATCGCAGCTGTAACAACGCGATTATGCCATCTGCGTCTCCGTTGAATACGTCGTAGTGCATGTTGTTCCTTTTACTCTCAATCAGATTAGGCTTGAAGTTTATATCTGTATTTTTACAAGCACCGTTGTTTATTATCAATATCAACTTGTTAGGTGATATAACTCTATTGAACATAGCGGTTATTCACGGCTTGTGCTATTGATCAAAAACTCAAGATTATACGAAATACGCTTAATCTCACTTCAAAACTATGAGCGCGTTCCTTGTATGGCTTTTGAAAGTTTAATATCGAAGTTGATAACCTTTTGTTCATGTACATAAAAGTGACCACAACGAACCGTTACGCTTTGATACAATTAGAGTTGGATTAGTTAGGTTTTTACTCGAATTGACATTTATAAGCGTTTAAAATGACTTTCGAGTTAGCGAAAACTTTCAATTCAAACCACAGATCCAAAGGTACACTGCATTTCCATGATCAACTTCGAACCCAAACGCCCTTATCAAACCCTCGGTCTTATCTTGAGAAAAGAACTATCTGATGGTCTTTACCCGATTGGAAGTCGTTTACCGCCCGAGCGAGATATTGCTGAGCGTCTATCCGTGAGCAGAGCTGTGGTTAGAGAAGCAATCATCATGCTGGAACTTGAGGGACTCGTTGAAGTAAAGAAAGGCTCGGGAGTGTACATCGTTAACTTACCGACTACATCAACAGTGGCACAAAATGAAGATGTAGGTCCTTTTGAAATGCTTCAAGCAAGACAGTTATTGGAAAGCAGTATTGCTGAGTTTGCTGCAACACAAGCAACCCCTGCTGATATCGAAAAAATGCGTGAAGCTCTAGAAATTGAGCGCCGCGAAATTGAAAACAATGTCCAAAATCCGGTTGGTGACAGAATGTTCCATCAGTGTATTGCCGAAGCGACACAGAATTCTGTGCTGGTCGATATTCTAAAGGAATCGTGGGAACGTCGTGAGTCTAGCCCTATGTGGAAGATACTGCATACACATATCGAGATCCAAGACTATAGGAAAGAGTGGCTAGATGATCATGCTGCTATTTTGCTAGCAATGAGACGCAAGAACCCAATCGAAGCCAAGCAAGCGATGTGGCAACATCTAGAACATGTGAAGATTAGGCTTTTAGAGCTTTCTGATTTTACCGACCCTAATTTTGATGGTTATCTGTTTAACTCCATTCCCGCTATCGCGACATCAAAAGACAATCTTTAGAAAATAGGTGACATAAAATACTTATGTCACCTGATTTTTACGGAGTGATCTCCTCACCAGTTTCTACATTGAGCTTAAAAGACTGGCCCGCATGGGCAAGTATCAAAGTATTTTCGTCAGTTAACACGTAATCTATTGGTTGTTTTAAGCAACTCATAACCACTTGATGTTGCTGCTGTTCTTCTATGAACCATTCTAGATGTTTAATATCTTTCTGAGCGTCAGATTCAACATTCCCTTTGAAACCATCACCGTCATCAATTTCACTTGTTAACTTAACTACACAAGAAGGATCACTCATCATTCCAAGATAATAAGTTTCTTGTTCATGGTACAAATCAACACTCCCCCCCTTAATAACAACTTCGAGCGGGGTATGGGCTCGCCATTGCATCGATTTGGGTTCAGATAGCCTAATGTTGTCGACAATAACGACCCCGTTATCTGCAACTTGTATTATTGTTCGCACAAACGACTCACAACTCTCATAAGCATTCGCGAGATCTAGAACGACACATTGAAACTCATTGCTATCAATTCGAGTGATTACTGTTGCTTGAGCTGTTGCGCAATCTATCTTCTGACCTTCAGTCGCGTTGGTAACGCTATCGTCTAAATTGACACCACCAAATAAGGGTAAATTATGCGCCTGCGTAGTTCGAGTCCATAAACTATGATGTTTGCTACCAAACCTATAGCCATAACTGCCACTCGGAGTAAGAACATTAACGCCATCATCGACTAGTGCAACATTCCCTTGATCAGCATGGCGATGAGAACTATTACCAAACTTACTTGCTCGGTAGTACACCGACATTTTACTATGGGCAGTTTTACCTAACCCTGCGTATGAATAGTAAATGTTGTTCGACGCAGGGCTCACACACAGAGCAGTCTCGTCAGAAACAAACGCCTCATTTGAAGTCATTAACGTATTAGAAACGGTTGAATGTTGATCCGATTTTTCAAATTGTAACTGCGGATACGTCGGTACTATATCTAATAAATGGAGCTTGTAAGTCTCAATATTGGACTCTAACTTCTTGGACTCTAATATCGACTTCGTACAACCATACCGTGGTGCATATATTCTGAGTGGATTTTGCGCAAAGAAACCAGGCCACTCTTTACCTTCTCTCTTGCACCAGAAGCCATCACCAAAGGGATGAATTCGATCGTTATTCGCCACAAAGTCCAAAGCAAACTTAACGTAATTCTTATAAAACGGGTGATTATAGAAAGAAAAGCCACTTAAACGCTCAACCGACAAGAAAAACGGATGGTGCCACTTGGTATAGGAAGAAGAATAAAAAGGCCCCTCAACCCAACTGCCATCTTTTCCGCCATAGAAAGGCAACACACCTCGGTAAATCATTAAGGCGTAATTAAGCCAACGTTCACAAGTTTTAAGTTCAAACTCTTTGTGTAACACAAGGGCAGCAACGCCTAAGTAAGCAGGCAAACGCGATGTATGTGAATGTCCCGGGTACTGTTTAAACTTATCTTGCTCTAAGCGCTCTTCCATTTGATAGGCATATCGAATTAAGAGCGGCCTGACGAATGAACACTCGTCGGTCGTCAGCAATGGAGACAACCAATGATAGGCAAGATACAAATTTCGCGTCATTGACAGGCCAATTTCATCTCCCCACGTACAAGGCCTTAACAGTGACGCCGGGCCTTCAGGGCTCCACTCGGATAAGCGCAATAAAATTTGGCATGCCTTATGTCCTGCCACCTCATCACCCCACACCTTATATAGTAATGTTAGTGCGATAAGATCGCGATCAATCCAACGTCTTACGTTAGCGATAGCTGTACGCTTCCCTTCTTCATTACCACGGCGATAATGATTAGAATATAAAATGTCATCTATATCAGTTAGTTCAACACTATTGCGTAACTTGTCTCTTGCACTTAATGAAGCATTGCTGACTGCGTCAATATCTTCATCGAGATACATCATAAACTGGTCTTTATTAGTACACAGTGAGAATAGTGACATAGCGTCCGGTGCCAAGTAGTTTTCTGACTCCGTCGTGATTTCAAAAACAATCCAATCAGATTTTGCTAGAGTATTGAGGCAAGTCACTCTCCAGCGATAGCTACCTTGAGGTAACTGAAATGTCGGTTGTAAAGGAGACTGCACCGATTTCCAATCCCATTTTTGCTCACCGTCTTTGTCTTCAAGTTCGATGTTATATGCAGAACCATACTCTCCTTGAGGCCAATTGAAACTTGGGGGATTGACTGAGGAAATTTCGTTACAAGGCGACAAAAAAATTTGGAAATCATGCGTTCTTTCTAGTTGTAGCATGTGTTACTCCTCTATTTCGACCAATGATATTGCCCTGTCTCTGCATCAATATGACCAATTTGCTTCGCTGGGGTCCCTGCAAAAATCGAATATGGGGGCACATCGGATGTCACTACCGAATTAGCACAAATCAATGAACATTTACCGATGCTCACTCCTGGAGTGACAACAACACCAGATGTCAACCAAACACCCTTTGCGATTGTGACCTTTCCGCTTTCCAAATCACTACGACCACTAAAGCTCTCTGAAGTCGGGTCAAATAAATGATTAGACGCAACGACAGAAACATGTGGCCCTACCAAAACGTCTTCACCAACCTCCACATCACCATTAATGTAGCTGTATAGGCCTATATAACTTCGTGTTCCGATTTGGTTTTCACCAATGCGAACGATAGCTCCTGGAGCAACTCGAACATTATTGTTGGTGAAGCCTAAGATTTGAGCTCTCGACTCGTCATCATGTTTATTATTACTTTGTGTTGTATATAGGGTGAATTTTCTAAATTCCTCATCCGAAAGTTCACCGCCAAATTTTTGTTGAACCGACATATCATCACCTATAAATAAAGGGAAGTAACAGTAACGACTTCCCTTATTGATTATCAATATTTTCACTGACACTAAATAAGCTAATCCGATAATATCCCTGGGTTAGCTTAATTTAAAAACCCAATATCGAATTGAAAACACATTAATTAAAATGAGACCGAGTCAATGCATACTCGACACCACGAATCTCAGCTAAGCCTTTTAAACGGCCTATGCAAGAATACCCTGGGTTTGTTTTTTTATTTAAGTCGTCAATAATTTGGTGACCATGATCAGGCCGCATTGGAATTAAATCACTTTGTCCATTATTAGTACGACGATTTTCTTCTTTAAGAAGTGCAAATATCACTTCATACATATCAACATCACCATTGAGATGAGCTGCTTCATGGAAGTTGCCGGGTTCTTCTTCGCGCTTTGTTGAACGCAGATGCGTGAAATAAATTCGATCACCAAAAGTTTCAATCATCTTCACAAGATCGTTATCGTCTCGCACGCCATAAGACCCGGTACACATAGTAATACCGTTCATTTTGCTCGGTACACGATGCGTCAAGAATTCGATATCTTCAATCGTAGATACCACTCGCGGTAAACCAAGAATTGGGCGTGGTGGATCATCAGGGTGAATGGCCAACTTCACGCCGTACTCTTCACACACTGGGGTAATTTCGTTTAGGAAGTAAACTAAATTTTCACGTAACTTATTGCCGTCAATGTGTTGGTACTGATCCAGTTGCTCTCTAAACTGCTGAAGAGTATAGCCTTCTTCCGCACCTGGTAGACCAGCGATGATATTCGATGTTAGCTGTGCAATTTTGTCATCAGGCATGTTAGAAAAACGAGTTCGAGCAAGTGCAATGTCTTCTTTTGAATACTCTTCATGTGCACCTTCTCGTTCTAGTATGCATAGCTCAAAAACAGCAAAGTCAATATGGTCAAACCTTAATGCTTTTGAGCCATCTGGGAGTACATACTCTAAATCTGTTCTCGTCCAATCAAGAACTGGCATAAAGTTATAGCAAACTGTATCAACTCCGCATTCAGATAAATTGATAATAGATTGCTTATAGTGCTCTATCCATTGAATGAAATTTCCAGTTTGAGTCTTGATCTCTTCATGAACAGGGATACTTTCGACAACTTCCCATGTAAGTGAATTTTCTTCTATTAACTTTTTACGTTTTAGTATTTCTTCTTTAGACCATATTTCACCATTCTTAATATGATGTAATGCCGTTACGATTCCTGTTGCCCCAGCCTGACGAATATCATTAAGCGTTACAATATCATTTGGACCATACCATCGCCAAGTTTGCTTCATAAGTTATTACCTATTATTAATTTTTTTGATGAAGCCTTATTAAGGCTTCATCTGATATTTTATTTAATTAGACAGTGTAAGCTTTTAGTTTTACATCATTTAACTTACCAGCTCGTAGTAATAGCCAAGATATAAACCCGACAATCGCTGCCATTAATACAAATAACATTCTTCCCCACATAGGGTTTGGTATCAGCGTTAATAGGAGAAGCGCTGCACTTGTCGCCAATAACACTCGACCAAGTAAAATGTACTGTTGTCTATCAGCTTCGAAGCTTTGAGGCGAATCTTCTACAATTACTGGAGTTTCTGCATTACTAAAGAACTCTGCGATTTCTTCAGCACGCTTACCTGTTGGCTCTTTATAGAAAAGTTGAGTCAGCAAGAAGAAACCACCTGTGATAATAATGTGCCCTGTTACGCCCATGGTTATCGATTTCATTTCAGCGAATTCACGACTAGACAATGGTTCAGATAAATTAAACAGGCTTTCGATCATTGGTGCATTTGTTGAAGCAATAACGGCTGAAACACAAGCGCCTACGGCAATGGTTGCCCAACATGACCAATCTGGAGTCTTCTTGATAAAGAAACAAAGCAGTGACGGAATAAGCACAGGGAACGCGACAAGCGTACTCACCATCATAAGTGCATCAAATAGCCCAAAATCTTGCAGTTTGCTCATGAACAAGCCACAAACAATAATCAACAAGCCGAATACCACGGTAGAAACTTTACTTGCAAACAAGATCGATTTATCTGATTTGTCTTTTGCCATGTAAGGTTCATAAACGTTTTTAATGAATATGCCGGCATTTCTATTTAATGCAGAGTCCATTGACGACATGGTTGCAGCAAACATAGCTGACATCATCAAGCCAACCATCCCAACGGGCATCTCGTTACGAACGAAGACAAAATAAGTGGCATTAGAAATATCTTTGCCTAGAACATCGAGGCCCCATGTAGACATATCTGGGTAATTTCCGCTTACATACCAAGCAGGAAGGAACCAAATGAAAGGTCCAAACGCCATTAGACAACACGCTAGGATTGCAGCTTTACGTGCATTATTAGTATCTTTTGCTGCAATATAGCGGTAAGAATCAATCATATTGTTTGTACTGAAGAACTGTTTGATGAAAATACAGATAAACCAGCCAACAAATAAGTAAGTATAGCTATACCCTTCTCCAACAAACCCTTGATCAGGCAAACCCGCTTCTAGGATTGGTGCTACACCACCAGATTTGTATATCGCTACGATTGTCGCTATGAAGGTAACAACAGTAATGATGATCATCTGTATAAAGTCTGATGCAACTACAGCCCAACTTCCGCCGACCAGAGACATAAGAAGTACAACCATACCCGCAGCAACTATCGTTGTTTCAATTGGGATATTAAATACCGCACTTGCAAAGATCGCTAATGCATTCAGCCATAGCGCAGCCTGAAGTACACTCGACGGTACCGTCGCCCACGTTACAACTTGCTCGCTAACAGGACCAAAACGTTTGCGAATGCCTTGGATTGGACTGATAACTCGCATCTGTCGAGCTCTTGCAGCAAAGAATAAGTAGTTACAAAAGTAACCAAGAGCATTCGCAAAAAAGATAACAGAGATGGATAAGCCAACATCAAGAGCTTTTCCCATTACGCCAGTAAACGTCATAGCACTCAGTGCTTGAAGAAATGCTGTGGACCCAACCATCCACCACAACATTTTGCCTCCCCCCCTAAAGTAATCACTTGTCGATGACGTTGCTGATCGAAACATCCAACCTACTCCGAGGAGGAAAACGAAGTAGCCTATAACTATAAGTATATCGATATTCATAATGATCCCTAACCGTGATATTTAAAAACTAAACACCTTTCGCTTTCTTTTATATCGCCCCTAGATATTGGCTGTCAAAATTGGTCTACCAATTGGTTGACACTTCTCACAAAAAAATAAATCTCTGATGATATGCCGTTTAAATAATACAAATGAATGTTACTCTCTAATGGTAATTTTTATAGCCGTCTGATTTTAAAAATTGGAGTGAGAGTGCGGAAGTATGAATAAAAATGTTTTAAATCAATACTTAAAAGAAGAACAGAGAATTGTTCACATTGGCTTAGGGGCTTTTCATCGAGCTCATCAAGCTTTATATACAAGCGAATTGTTAGACAATAAAAAGTCTAACTGGACGATCTGTTCCATTAACTTATTTGGTTCACAATCGCTTATTCAGCAGTTAAGAGAGCAAGGTCATTGCTACACTGTTTTGGAAAGAGGTGCGACAAGCGAACAAATAAAAATATCAAAGGCAATCACTCAATCCTTACATCCAGATCTAGACGGTCAGTCGACTATCATCGAAAAAATTGCGAATCCAAACGTTCGTATAGTCTCAATGACTATCACAGAAAAAGGCTATTGCATTGAACCAAGTACTGGCTCTCTTGATGTTAACAATCGTCTCATCCAGCTCGATCTCGACTCACCTTCTCGTCCAGTGTCCGCCATCGGTTATATCGTTGAAGGTTTAAGACTCAGAAAAGAAAGGAATATTAACGCGTTCACCGTATTGTCTTGCGACAATATTCAAAACAATGGAGAAGTAGCGAAGTCGGCTATCCTTAGTTTTGCAAAATTGGTCGACTTGGAGTTGTATTCTTGGATAGAGGCTAATGTCACATTCCCAAACACTATGGTAGACCGTATTGTTCCAGCGGCGAGTAAAGAAAGCTTATCTTATATAGAAACAGCTATCGGCTACTCGGATCCATGTGCCATCGCTTGTGAACCTTTTCGACAATGGGTAATAGAAGATAAGTTTGCAATTGGTCGACCAAATTGGGATGAAGTGGGCGCGCAATTTGTCGATGATGTCATACCTTTTGAAGAGATGAAGCTACGCATGCTAAATGGTAGTCACTCACTTCTTGCGTACTTGGGATACTTGAGTGGTTATAAGTATGTGTCAGAAGCGATTTCAGACCCATATTTTAAGAAGGTGATTCTAGACTTCATGATGAATGAGCAAACGCCTTCATTGTCGTTACCAAAGGAAACTGACATTGCAGCTTACGCAGATTCGCTGATTGAACGTTTCTCTAACCCAAATTTAAAACACCTTACCTCTCAGATAGCAATGGACGGAAGTCAGAAATTACCACCACGATTTTGTGAATCTCTCAAATATAACCGTGAAAATGCTGTTCAAACAACTTGGTTAGAGTTGGGCATTGCAGGGTGGATGGCTTATGTGATTGGCATGGATGACAACGGCGATGCTATCGAGGTTCATGATCCAATGGCTGGCGTGTTCAAGCAAATCAAACAAGAAAGTAAAACGCCTCGTGAAGCTGTCATTTCTTTATTAAGCATTGATGGTATTTTTGAATCTAGCCTTCTTGCAGATGCCGAATTCGTAAATAAGATAGTCGACCTTTTCGAATGTATTCAAGAGGTTGGTGCAATGCAAACTTTACATAACTTAACAAAAACACTGAACTTAAAGGGCTAGGCATGGAATACAAAAATAAGTTGATTCGATTTGGTCAGAACCGCGTTTGGCGCTCTTACAGTGGTGGTAAGGTTTTAGACCAAATTAATAACGAAAGCGTTCCGGTCGACTCTCATTTTCCTGAAGACTGGATTGCATCGGTCACTAAAGCCGTTAACCCAGGTCGAGAAACAATCAGTGAAGGTCAATCAACTGCGATTATCGGCGATCACTCACTCGATTTCGCCGAATTATTAGATCTAGATCCTGAGTATTTTTTAGGTAAAGAGCACTTCAGTAGATTCGGTCCTAACCCTATGGTTTTGATTAAGTTTCTAGACTCTTCAATTCGCTTACATTTCCAAGCACACCCAACCAGAGAGTTTGCCCAAAAGCACCTAGATTCAAATTCAGGCAAGGCTGAAGCCTACTATATTTTACAAGTTCGTGAGGAGATTGATGATCCTTATATTTATCTCGGATTTCAGACGCCTCCGACTAAAGAAACGTTGAAAGAGATCATTGTTGAACAAGACATTAACCGACTGAAAACTTGCTTCGAAAAAATCAAAGTATCTCCTGGTGAGTGTTACTTTATTCCAGGAGGAATGCCTCACGCGATTGGCGAAGGCATTCTAATGATTGAGATAATGGAACCATCGGACTGGGCTGTTCGATTTGAGTTTGAACGAGCTGGTTATACACTTCCTGAAGAAGCTCGCTACATGAAGCGAGATTTGGACTTTTGCCTTGATGTTTTTGACTATTCAGAGAAGTCGGTTGAAGCTGTGGCAACTCAGAACAAAAAGACACCTCAACTATTAACAACTTATGCTGACGGATCGGTAAAAGAGTCTCTCATTGATGACAAAACAACCGACAGATATCGAGTTTGTCGCACAAAAGTCATTAGCAGCATCACCAAATCTGAGAACGACTTTTATGTCGGTGTTATTGCTGCTGGCAGTTGTACGATTAAATTAGACGAAGAAATTTTAGTACTCAATAAGTACGATAAATTTTTCTGCCCGGCTGGCATTGAAAATATCACGATAGAAACAGACGATGGCGTCGAGATTATTGAATGCTACCCACCATTAACGAATTAATCCTGAGTTAACGTATTGAAATGGAACCAATAAAACTTTATTACGACGCCTTTATCTTTGATATGGATGGAACATTAGTAAACTCCGAGCCGCTCAAAGGCCAAGCATTAGCGCTGACCTGTAAAGACTATGGTTCCATCGTTGACCACCGTATTTATCAAAATGTAATGGGTATGAAATGGGAAAATGTCGTTCAGTATTTTTTCAAAGTTGGAGAAATCGAACCAGAGAGACAAGAGTTTAACGATAAATTTAAGGAACATTATCAATTACTCCTTTCACAAAGATTATCTATCAATAAAGGTGTCGTTGGCCTCCTACAGCAACTAAAATCTTCTGGGAAGCGATGTGCGGTTGTAACTTCTGCGCAACAGTGGATGGCTAACCAAATACTGGAAGCTTGTAAACTTGAGCACTTGTTTGATCTTGTCATCGCTAAAGAGCATGTTTCAATGCACAAGCCAGATCCGGAAGCTTATTTGTTGGCGCTATCTAGATTAAATGTAACCGCAAGTAAAACCATTATCTTTGAAGACTCGGCTCCAGGACTTCAGGCTGGTTTAGCTAGTGGTTGTGAAGTCATTGCATTTCAACATTCTTTCAACATAAACAATGATTTTTCAGGTGCGTTAAAAATCATTGATGATTTCTCACTTGTCAGTTAAGACCAAAATGCTCACCCTAAGTTTATTTGACTTATTGTATGACATATATCACAGCAACTTGTACCCAAATGATATTAAAATAGAAATCCCCCACTCAAAGATAAAGAGACGAATGAACACTACCACCACTCTTGTTTATGACACTTTGAAAAGCCTTGCTGCTCACGCTCCTGAGCAACATGCCGAGATTCGCCAGCGTTTATATGAGCAGTTGAGCCTGCCATTTAACAAGCAGCTCTCGTTATACGCTAATGTGCTTGGTCCTATCAGCTCAGGTAAGTTAGCGGGATGCGACAATATTGATAAAGCGGTTGAACTGGCACTGGATGTGCTGGAAGGCCGAAATAAGTAGTCCCCCCTTTAATACGTAATATAACGGCCCAGATCTTCCCCCAGATCGGGCCGTTTTTTTATTCTCGTCATTTATCTATTTGAATTTCAGGCACAAAAAAGGCGTAGATGATCCACGCCTTTTGTTTTAGTAAGTTCTATGTTGTTTATGAAGTCTTGAACTGCGCGACCGCTTGGTCCATATCGTTCGCTTGCTCTGCTACCTTGTCCACTTCAACTAAGCAATGCTGCGCCGAAGCGTTATTGTCGTTCGAGATAGTGTTCAGCTCAGTAATTGAGTCACTCACTTGCGCCATTACTGCGCCCTGCTCTTCAATCGCTGAAGCAATACGTTCTGAATTACCTTGGATGCTTTCCATGTCGCTCAAGATAAGTTGCAAGCTCGCATCCAGCTCTTCCGAATCTTTCAGCGTTAGTTGACCTTGTTGATTACACTCGCCAATCTCTGCCATCGACGCCTGCATCTGGCTTTGAATTGCACTCACCACTGAAGTTATCTCTGTGGTCGATTGATGCGTTCTGCTTGCTAGTGCGCGTACTTCATCGGCAACTACCGCAAAGCCACGACCTTGTTCACCCGCACGTGCTGCTTCAATTGCTGCGTTCAATGCCAATAGGTTAGTTTGTTCTGCAATGCCTTGGATGATGTTTACTGCATCGCCGATCTGGTCAACATGATGGTTCAGTGAACTGATCGAATCTTGGCTGCTTGAAAGACGTTCAGACAACTGGGTGATGTTGCTGATGGTTTCAACCACCACTTCACGGCCTTTATCGGCATTCACTTTTGCTTGATGAACACCTTCAGCCGCAACTGATGTGCTTTCTGAGATTTCACCTATTGTGAGTACCATCTCTTGCACTGACGTTGTCATTGTAGAGGTGTGGTTTGCTTGAACTTCAAACTGTTTGATTACTGACTCTAGCTCGTCATGCATGTTCGACGTACTTTGTGTCAGTTGCAGTGACTTAGATTGAGATGCCGCGATCAAGCCTTCCAGTTGATCAAGCAATTGGTTGAAGTATTGGCCTAAAGTGCTGAGTTCGTCTTTGCCATCAAGGTGCGAACGAATAGACACGTCGTTAGAATCAACGATGTTGCGAATCACCGAGAGTAATGACTCAATCTTGCCGATAATAGAACGGACAATTAACCAACTGAACAGAATGATCGACACGAGTAGCGTGACGCAAAGGATGTTGTTGATCAGCGATAGTTTGTCCATCTCTTGTTGGGTTTCTTGGTCCAATACCGCTGAGAACTCTTTAAATTGAGTTTCGATAGCATGAGAACCCGAGCGAGCTTGCCCAAGCAGACCTTCGTTGTGCTTCAAGCCAATCACTCGCTTCTGTTCAACCACTTGACGTGCAGCATCTATCAAAGCAGTTGAGCTTCCAACATTAGAAGTAATAGAAAGAACACTCGGATCGAACTCACCCTTTTCAATTAAGTCATTGAACAGGTAAAGCTCGATTTTTTGTTCAACACTGGCTGTCGCGCTGATGTTATCGAGCAAAACATGAAACTCGCCTAGCATGCCTTTGTCGCGTGCTAGCCCATAGACTTCGCTCGCTTTTACTAGGTTAACAAAGCTGGTGTGGTAAGTTTCGATGTCTTCACGTAGGTGTGTGCTGTTGGCTAAGCCTAAATCACTGAGCACTGTATCTAGCTCAGATTCAGACGCTAAGAATTTGTTGTAGTTTACGTCGAACTTGGCGAGGTACTTCATATCACTACGTAATAGGAAATCTTTCTCGTTACGGCGAAGATTGAGTAGTCGCACTTCAAGTTCTTTGGTGATTTGTTTGGCTTCGCTCATTTGAGCGGTGGTGTCTGCAAATTGCGATGTGGTAAACAACAATGAAATCATGCCGAAGATGGAGAACATCCCCAACGAATAGAGCTTTTTCTTTATATTCATATACGTGGCTCGTCTTTACTAAATTAACTATGAGTATCTAATTGATCGCATCGAAGCATGGAATACAACTCGTGTGACCTGGTTATTGTTATGGTTTTTGTATCAGTAATGAGCACTAAATCTAGCGACTGTTCAGCCCACCAGCAGTGACATTCTCAATGGTATTCAAACAGAGAATGAATCTTTTCACTAAAGATAAAAGCATCAATAACACAAATTGAATACATGTACATTAGTTGAATGATAAAAGTGAGAGACAGCTATTTGACGGAACATAAATGGCTTTAATGTCATGGTATACAAGGCATTGAATTAAAAGACTTTGACGCACATTTGGATGCATTATTTATGCATGACATTTTTTTGGCTCTCCAGAAGAGCACGAGCGAAGCGCAATAGTGGAGGTTTTGACTTGGTTTTTAAACAATGAATCCGTCTATTGATGATTGTACGGTAGAGCGTAAACGGTGAAAAAAATGGACCTACTCAATTCGAGTCAGGTCCATCTTTTGATTGTCTAGTCAATTGCTTTGCTACTAAAGAGTTAGGGTGCGAACTCAAGGCTGACTAAAACGCTTTCACCATCTTGGTTAGGCACTTCAATAACACCGCTTTCTCATCTTCTTCGATGTCTTGTGTTAGTCCACTAACCAAATTCAAGTGAAGCTGATTGTGGTGAACGTGTATCTTCTGCCCTTCATCCGTCAAGGCAACCACAATCGCACGACGATCTGTTGGGTGTTCATGGCGCTCAATCAATTCAGCTTTAACCAGCTTTTCTATTTGAACAGTAAGTGTACCCGTGGTGATGCCCAACTTTTCAGCGAGCTCTTTCATTCTTAACGCGCCATGCATACCAAGTACTTCAATGGTGTGTACTTGAGCCAGGGAGTAACCCGTCTCTTTGACAACAGACTGCTCCCACGAAGACATTTTATCGTAGAACTCAGTCAGTATTTGGTTAAGCTGTTCTATATTTCGCATGGTCGTTTGAATGCACTTCAAGAGTAAGATGATTAATCTTATCAAACTTGGCGAGCATTTGTTTATATTCAGAGACGGTTTTATCACTGTTTGATTCAAGAGTAATCGCTGCTGAATAGTGATGCCCACTCACCTTCCACATGTGGAAATCGGTAACTGACGCATAAGGCGTTAAGGTTTCAGTCACTGAATCACGATAATCTTGGTCGATATTCTCATCAAGCAGGATTGGACTGGTTTGTTTCATAAGTTTCATCGTCCATTTGGCAATCACGACAGCACCCACCATGCCCATTGCTGCATCTAACCAGTTCCAACCGTAAAACTTACCAAATAGCAGCGCAACAATCGCAAGCAGAGACGTCAGAGTATCCGCCAACACATGCATGTAGGCTGCGCGTAGGTTGTGGTCATGATGGTGCTCACCATGTTTATGACTATGGTCGCTGTCGTGATCATGACTATGTGAATGACCGTGATTCTTACTATGATTGTGGCCATGCTCGTGTCCGTGATCATGATGGTGATCGCCAAGTAAAAACATACTCACCACATTCACAGTTAAACCAATACAAGCAACGATGATCGCTTCATTGAACTGAATTGCTTGTGGCTTAAACAAGCGATGTACCGATTCCACCAGCATCAACAATGCCACAATCCCCAATGCAATCGCGCTGGTGTAGCCCCCTAACACGCTGACTTTGCCAGTACCGAAAGAGAAACGTTCGCTCTCGGCATGTTTCTTCGCATATCGGTATGCAAATAAGGTGATGCCAAACGCTGCAGCATGCGTCCCCATGTGCCAACCATCGGCAAGTAACGCCATAGAGCCGTAAATAGTACCTGCAACGATCTCGACAACCATGGTGATGATAGTTAACAAGAGAACGTAGAAAGTGCGTTTCTCACCTTGACTGTTATGTGAAGAAAAGTTGTGTTGGTGACGTGTTGGAAAACTCAAAATGGCGTCCTTAGCTTGTGTTTGTGGTTAGATGATCGTTGCAAATAAAAGCCCTTTGATTGACAAGTAATTTGACAATCAAAGTAATAATTTGAAATTTAGTTTGATTATCAAACTTTGTCAACGATGAATTTTGAAACTCTGATTTGCGGGACGAATAGTTGATGGTGAGCGCTAGTTTGTTCCAAAGATTATTGATTCAGTAAAAACGAGGCTTTCCAGGGACAAAAAAGCCCACTCGAGGTGGGCTGATTGAGTCAAACTCAATGATTGTATTTATTTGTTTTGCAATGAAATAATCTCATCATTCACCCAACCTAACAGCTGCTTGGTTGCTTTCGACAAGACTTGGTTCTGCCGAACAATATAACCAAGACTGGTGCTCGAGAAGTTGGTCAATGGTGTCACTTTCGAATGCAGGTGCTGCTTGGTTGATACCGCAAACTCCGGGACAATAGCCACACCAAATCCCGCTTCTGCCCAGTCGATTTGAGCATCGACACTCCCTACTTCCATCACCCTATAATTAGGTAGATTAAGGCTTGGTAAACCTTCATCAATAAAGTCACGCGTTCTCGTATCATGACCTAGTAGAATCAAAGTGAGCTCTGCATCAGAGTCTCGGATATCAAACCCATCGCCAAGCGCACACCAAGAAAGCTCTTGCAGCTTAGTGAAATACAAAGACTCGTTGTGCTGCTCTTTGGCGATAACAAAACCAATATCCGCTTGAGCATTTTTAACTAAATTCGATGCCTGAGATGACGTGGTATTCAAGAGCGTAAGGTCAATACCGGGATACTGCGCTTTGAACTTCTGGAACGGACGAATTAGCAAAAATCGAGAAATGATGTCACTTACGGCAATGGTTAACGTCCCTATTTTAAGGTCGTTAATGGCATTGAGATCGGCCTGACAAATCTGCAGTTCGAGTAGCGTTCTTTGGCTTGTTTCCAATAGCCGTTCACCCGCTTGAGTCAATTGAAAAGGGCTTCTCTCTATCAACTTTATGCGTGTTTGTTGTTCCAGTTGTTTTAGGTGCAAACTCACATTGGGTTGTGTCATGTGCAGTGCATTGGCCGCTTTCCCAAAATGCTTGTACTCCGCAAGCGTCACAAACGTCTTCAACAAATTAATATCGAGCATCATGTCCTCTCTCTCGTGTCACTAATATCATTCCCTAAAAGTAAAGAATGCCCCATCGTCATTCCCTACAGTGAGGAACGAACGTGATAGGGAATCTCGTTTGTAGCTTAAGACTTTAAGGATATATGAAATCCTTATCAAGATAATAAAGATAATTAATTTCTCTTATCCACCTTGTAGGCCTAACATGATTCCTCAATCAGTTAGGAGAAAAATTATGCCATCTATCGTTGTTGTGGGCGCAAACTGGGGTGATGAAGGCAAAGGCCGCATCGTCGATTTTTTAGCAGACCAAGCTTCTGCTAGCATTCGTTTCCAAGGCGGAAACAATGCAGGTCATACTGTGGTAAATGACTTCGGTACATTCAAACTGCACCAACTACCTAGTGGTATTTTTAATCCTAATTGTACGGCGGTTCTTGGCCCTGGCATGGTGATCAGCCCTGCTGCGCTAACTGAAGAGATTGCAGAAGTTCAAGAGGCTGGCATCAAAGTGAAAATGGCGATCTCAGATCGTGCGACACTGTGTCTCCCTTTACATGCTCTTGAAGATACGCTTGAAGAAGAGCGTTTGGGCGATGGCGCTTACGGCTCTACACGTCAAGGCATTGCACCAGCGTACGGCGATCGTGTAATGAAGAAAGGCATTCTTGTCGGTTGGCTGAATCAACCTGAAATTTTAGAGCAGCGTATTCAATTCCTACTTGATTGGAAGATGCCTCAGCTTAAAGCGCTCTACCCTCAATGTGACTTCTCCCAGACTGCTTCTGAAATGACAGAATGGCTACTTGAAGTAACTAAAGCGTGGCGCCCGTTCATCTGCAACGTAACTGAGCCGCTTAAAGCGCTGCAATCACAAGACGCAAACCTACTGTTTGAAGCTCAGTTAGGCGCAGGTCGCGACCTTGTCTACGGTGAATACCCTTGGACAACATCTTCGAATGTAACCGCAGCTTATGCTGGCATTGGTAGCGGTTTACCTGCACTTCGTCCTGAACGTGTTATCGCTGTTGCTAAATCATTCAGCTCGTCTGTTGGTACTGGCACGCTAGTAACTGCAATGGAAGAACAAGATAGCTTCCGCGAAAGCTCTAACGAATACGGCGCAACAACAGGCCGCCCACGTGACATGGGTTACTTCGACGCGGTAGCAACTCGCAACGGTGTTGACCTACAAGCTGCAACGGAAATAGCACTGACTAAGATCGATTGCCTGTCTGGTTTGTCTGAACTTAAAATCTGTACCGCTTACTCAGGTGAACATACTGAGAACCCGATTTGGCCACAAACGGCTGAGCTAAAGCCCGTATATGAAGATATGGCTGGCTGGGATGAAGACATCACGGGTTGCCGCACGTTTGAGAGCCTTCCTCAAGCAGCGCAAGATTACGTTACTCGTATCGAAGAGCTGATGGGTGTGCCAATCGTGATGGTATCGGTAGGTCCAGAGCGCGAGCAAATGATCATTCGCGCTTAGTTTAGAAGACGACAAGATCTACATCAAAGCCCACATTCAGTGGACTTTTTTGATTGTTCATAAAGAACGAGATAACACAAGGAATTACAGGGTATCCGCCCCATGAACCCACGGGGCGACTTGTCAGTGTTTGAAGTTCCAAGGTAGGAGTGCGTCGATATCAGGCTCTGCTTTCGCGAGCTCTTTCATGCACTTGACCATGTAGTCGTAGAGGATAAGACCGTTGGCTTTTGCAGTCTCGACGATACTGTAAAGCATCGCGCTCGCCTCAGCGCCATTTGGTGTGTTAGAGAACAGCCAATTTTTCCTGCCAATAACCAGCGGTTTAATTGCGCGTTCAGCGCGATTATTATCGATAGATAAGTGACCATCGTCGATATAACGAATGAGTTTAGGCCATTGCCCGAGCGTGTACTTTATTGCTTTGCCTAGTGGGCTAGAGCCTATCACCTTCTGGGTTGTCATCCATTGGTAAAGCTCATCCAGTATCGGCTTGGCAAGCGCTTGACGCTCTGCTTTTCGCTCTTCGGCAGGCGCACCTTTTAAGCGTGATTCTATCCCGTAGAGTTTTTGGATTTTAGCCAGCGCCTTATCAGCCTTGCCCGATTTACCTTTCCCTTGAAGCTTCTTCGCATCCATGAACTTGCGACGAGCATGCGCTAAGCACCCTACATTGGTGACGTGATGCAGACCATCATAAGCCGCGTAGCCATCGGTTTGTAGATAACCGTTGTAGTCACCTAAAAAGTCCACGGGACACGCCCTCGCGCGACTGTTTTGATAGTTGTACAAGGCAATATTTTTCACATTCGGCAGTGCCGATTCGGGTGAGTCAGCGCCTGAGCAGTAGAGCCACATATAACACTTCTTCTCTTCTTTGAGCACATTGAGCGGCGTTTCATCCGCCTGAACCACCACTTGTTGAAGCAGGTTCTCCTTCAAGGCCGCATACAGCGGGGCGAACTTCTCACTGACTTGGATAACCCACCTTGCCATGGTGGTGCGTGATAGCTCGATACCCGACTGGGTAAACAGCGATTCTTGGCGATAAAGTGGCATCGCGTATTGGTATTTGCCAAGAATGATGTTGGTCAGCAAGCTTTCTGTGCGAAGCTTTTAGGGATGAGACTCTGAGGGGATGGCTTCTGAACGATACGGCTGCTGTCATCTGTTTTCTCGCACTGGCGGCAAGCGTACTTAGGACGAACATATTCCAACACTTTGAGTACCGCTGGCGTGAACTCTAGCTTCTCGCTGCGGTCTTCCCCGATTTTATGCAGGCTATGATTGCAGCAAGCGCACTGCTTTTCATGGTCGTCTACATCAAGTTCGATAACCTCACGAGGCAAGGTCTTAGGCAGAGGTTTACGTTTACCGCGCTTTTTCGTTGTGGTCGTGGTTGTCACCTCAACCTCGTCTTCTTTAACGGCTTCACATTCCGCTTCGTTGAAGAGGTCACCTTGTGATTCATCGTAAGGCTTTAATGCCTCCGAGCGTTTCGCGAACTGACGGTCGAAGGCGAGTTTGAGTTGTTCAAGCAGCGATTGGCGCTCTTGTTTCCACTCATTTTTCTCCGACATCAGAGCAGCTACCATCGCTTGTAGCTCGGCAACATCTTGGCTTTCTGGGTTGATATTTGGCGTCTTTTTCATAGCATTGATTATACTAAAATCGTGCCGTTAACGCTTGGAGAATAAGGCTTTATTCTCGATTAACTCATTGTAAAATCGTTTATTTTGATGGGTTCGTGGCCGATAATTGTGAAGCCTGAAAGCAGTCTGTCAAGCTCAAATTGAGTGAGGGTAAACACCTGATTTTTCTCTTTTGAAGGCCACTTATACTTGGCTTTTTCAAGGCGTTTATACTAGAGGGCGAAGCCTGTTTTATCCCAGTACAACACTTTAATCTTATCGCGCTGTTTATTGGTAAACAGGAACAGCGCACCGCTGCCAAGAGGCAAGTCAGTATCATTTTCGATAATCGCTGCAAGGCCGTTGATGGACTTTCTAAAATCGACGCTTTCACGATAAAGGTAAATGTCTGGAGCGCTGAGCATACCTTTCATGACAACGCTCCAATGAGTTCAGCAAGATAGGTGGCTGGCGTGCCTTGAGGAATGCTCAGCTCCACATCATTGATGAGAAGTGTCATGTTCGCCGTAGCTATCTGGGCCTGATACTTGGTTGTCTTTTCAACGATTTCGGCTTTAACAAATCCGACAGATTCCGATTGGCTTGCTGTTTGGAGTTGACGCCGTTTGGCAAAGAACGTGGATAAACTCAGTCCATGCTCTTCACAAAAAGCGCGTTGGGTAACACTGCTGCTTTCATATTGCTCAAACAGTGATTGCCATTCTAGGTTGGTACGTCGTTTTGCCATTTCAACTCTCCTTTGGGTTGGAGAGTTGATCTTATTCTTCGTGCTGAAGGATTAGAATGCGGTGTTCATGACACGCTTACAGAATATTCATACAAAGCTTCGAAGATGGGCGTCTTTCTCATACCTTAGTTAATTTTACGTTAGCTAAATTGGTAAACTCACGGACAAGGCTTTGTCCAAAAACGTCATAATCTGAATTTTAACATGTGGTATTTTCTAGCTCGAAAATGCTCGAATGTCAGTTACAGCGGCTCGTATTCGATTGAGTTTTGCATCTCTAAGATCATTCGATTAACTTTTATTTTCTTTTGAATACGTTCAGGCAAGAGAGAGGCATACTCTGCCGTATCTAGCTGTTTGAAATCTAGAGCAATACTGTTAATGATTTTGACATACTTATCACCGACTTCTTTAAAGTCATTCAAGCGGTTTACTTCCTTACTAATCGCTCTCTGCAAGTCTTGTTGTTTACTCCAAAGTCTATCTAAATTAACACCACTCTCTAACTCAGCTTTCTTTTCCTCTAGACTCTCCGTTTCTTGTTTTAGCCATTTGACACGGTTTTCTAACTCGGTCAACGCTTCATTTGATACACCTTTTCTATCAAGTGCAACTTCAAGCTCACTCGTGATTTTGTAATGTGCTCCATCCAATATTTGTTGCGCTGTTGTTTGAGCGCTTTCAATCATTGATAACTCTTGCTTTAGAGCATTATCGGTAATCATTTGAGCATTCTTTCTAGTATCTTCTATTTCCGAAGCTAACTCAGCTAGAACATCATCTCTAACTTCTACTCTGACCTTTTCACGTTGTTGTTCTGCTTCAACTCTCGCATTGTTAATAATTCTTCCCGCCTCTAACTTGTTGAGATAGATGGCTTGCTTGAGTTGTTCTAATTCTTGATTTAAAGATGACTTCTCTTCTTCAAGCCGCAGTACCACAACTTGAAGGTCATTCGCTAGGGACTTTATCTGCTTATAGAGCTCTTTTTGCTCCCGCTCTTTTTCTTGCCACTTTCCAACCCTTTGTTTTATTCGGTCAACCCTTTCCTTAGCTTGTTCCTCACGCTCAGAAATGTTTTCAGTAATTCTTTGAACTTGTTTGCGATGCCTTGCTATCTTTCTCAACAACATACTTCTTTCTTTGCTGATACTCATCGCGGCTTGCTGCTCAATAAAATCCCAGAATGGATTTAGCGGGTTTAATGCTGTTATCTGAACTTTTACATTTTCATAGCTGTTCAGCAGCGAATCTGAGTCCAATCCAACTAGAAATAACTCAATAGCACTCCTGCCCTGCTTTCGAAAATCCATTATTTTATCTGGCGGGGTTTCATGAGTATTAGTAACTTCCACGTAATACTCTTCCCTACCGATCTGGCAAACGACATCTGGAATCCTTCCGTCTCGATAGACCTCTAGACGGACATTTTTCACACCTACCATTTCGCAATCACTAGAATCAAAAATGCCACTGGAATATGGATGAGGAATGAGCTTCTCCCGTTCGATGAACTCCTTTGCACTCAAATGCAACTGGGTTTCATACGAATAGAGACAGTCTGCGTTACTTTGATGACGTAAGTAGCTAGCTATACCTTTATTACTATGTGCGGCAACCATGAAGTCTCCACAACAAGGACAAACAACGTCATCCTGAGTGCCACTTTCTAGATCAACAACAGAAACAACTCTACTCTCACTTAGCTTCCACCCAAAAATAGAACGATTTCTCATGCACACCTCAACATTGGAAAAATAGTGATGATAAAAAATACAAGATATGGAATAAATCTCATATTAATTATCACAATATTATCAAGTCAAAGACAATGTGTGCTTACTTCGTGTGATGCGCATCACCAATGCTAGACACCAAGTTAAGCGACTTTTCCATACTTCACGTAATTCATGACATGTTAATGTTCTGATTTGCGAAACTAATTTCTGTCTAGAGTCTTCATAAGACTGAAGTTTTACTCGTGGCACTTTTCTCTAAAAGCGCCAGCTAGCTCAGATCTGCCCCATTCCTTCTTTCTGCAAATAACCAATCACCCAATTAGCACATCATTTAACGGATTTCCTCTAACAGGTTTATTAGTTGATACTGACTATCTGGTAATTCAGTCATAATGATAGGGAAGAACGGCACACACTCACCATATTATTCAGTAAGATACGATTATTTATTCGCCAGTAATTAGTCGGACTTGTATAGGAATAAGTGCCATGAGTATATCGGATATAAAAGTAGTAGAGTTTCATCAAAAGCAAGGTGGTCAGTCTATCGCTGCCGATGAGCTAACAAGCTACTTGATTGACAGCGGTTCAATATCTAAATTTCATGATGCGCTACCTGATGAGTTGCAACGAATACTTGCTCCTTTTGTGGAAAAAAGCCCGAATGCTTACCTCAACGCATTAAAATCTCAATTAAAATCAGAAAGGTGGGTGGCAGTCAACGCGGCATCCTCCGTGCCTGCCTCTTCTTATAAAAGTGCGTACTACCCACCGGTACAACAAGAGCCTAAACTCGTAAGCACCCAAACCACCGTCAGTAATACAGAAGAAGACCAAAGACAGGATCTTGAATACACTTTTGAGCTCTCGTGCTCTCAGTCGTCTTTTAGTTCACATGTTGGATGGGATGTGGCGTTAGCTAAAACGAGTACGTCACCGATGCATTCTCGTTGGAGCGAGCAAGAAAACGAGCACAGCACGCAATTGGTGGCCAGCATAAAAGAGGATGCGCTAAGGACGCTTGCATTGTCATCGAGAGATTCTGCAGTACCCTTATCAATCCCTGACGTCTCAGCCAAACCTAAAGGGACGAACGCACTCAATGAAGCCTTCCTCGCAGTGATGCCGGCTGTACAGTTTGGTGAACGACTAGGGCTTGCCACTCAAGGGTATTATTACCACTTTAGTGAAGGCAAGCTCGTTCAAGAGTACAAAATCATCGGTAATGGTAATTGTCGGTTCTGCCTGACCTATTCGGATGAACTCACACTTAGCGATGAGCTTCGTCCTACCGCTTGGCAAAGTGCGATACCGATTCAATGGCGTGTCGATAATCAGGTGTTGGACAACCAGCACTTACTCTATCTTCCTCGTAAGTTGACACAAGATGAGTTTTCTTCGGTGAATCCAGCGTGGCTCAATGAGCAAGGACTTGCGTTGAATATTTCAGAACTTGTGGATGTAGGACAAGGTAAGGAAACCCCGAATTAACGATATCATGCCCCACTGAATTGCCATTACCCACACCCTGGCCGTTTATTACATGGGACAGAGATTGTCGCCATCAATAGTCCCAGTCTCGTTGCCAAAGGTATTCCGGTCATCAATCTTCGCCCTGAAAAACTCTTTCGTATCGGCGTGTTTTTTGATGGGACGGGGGCCAACAATAAGAATGACGCTTACAAAGAGCAGCGTGGAAATAAGTCACGCAGCAATGTGGCGCGTTTGTTTGCGGCTTATCCGCAAATTCAAGGTGAATCAGCAAAAATTTATGTGTCCGGTGTCGGCACCGTCGACATTGAAGACGACAGTCAGCGCCCCGCCATCATCGATGCCGAAAAAGATGAAACCGGACCAGAGCAGGCGCTTGGGGTGGGTGCACAGCAGGCCTTTGGTGGAGGCTTTGCTGATGCTATTGCGGGTATTAGCGGCAAAGTCTTACTCAACTATGTGGACGGTGAAAATGGTGCGTTTTACAAATGGCAGAGTTTGCTTAGTCAGTTGCAGCGCACTATCGATGAATTGGAACAATCCGGCTCTTATAATGACATCACCCATATCGTTTTTGATGTTATCGGTTTTAGCCGAGGTGCGGCATTATCTCGTCACTTTGTTAATGCACTGTACCAAGGATTACCGGATTACCATCGACCAGTTGCGGGCAAGCAGGCGGATGTTACGGTTTACCCTCATCTATTGGGTACTGAAAGCAACAAAAAGTTTTCAGAAGAAGGTGGTTATGAACGCGATGATACGAAAGGCGTCAGTGTAAGGTTCTTGGGGTTATTTGATACCGTAGGGTCGTTTTACTTAGCGGGGAATAACGATGAAGGTAATTTTCAGCTGGGCCTAGAGCCGACGATGGCCACCACGGTCTTGCAGTTGGTTGCCGAACATGAGTATCGGAAAAACTTTCCATTAACTTCACTGAGTCGTGATAATTGGTTACCCGATAATTTCCACCAAGAACACTTCCCAGGATGCCATACCGATGTGGGAGGCGGTTACCCTTCAATTGAGCAATATGAGAAAGAGGGACTCCCTGACTATGTGGGCTTTCCGGTGAGCAGTACCTACAACCGTAACGAAATAAAATCAGAAACCATTGATATCGTGCACGCTAATTTTGCATACCCTGGGGGAAGTCTAGATAAGGTTGCTATGATAGAGCGCACTCGCCAAGTTAAAGATGCCGAATGGAAAAAGACATGCCGACAACGGTTTGGCCATTACGGTGAGGTAAAAGAAAAAGACAACACGCTCTATTTTTATCACTTTAAACCCGTGAGTAATGCGATAGCAGGGCTAGCCCTTGAGCGCATGAAGCAACAAGCTCAAAACGCAGGAGTAAAATGGATCGAGCCAGATTATATTGAAAACCTAACTCCTGACTATGTGAACGATGAGCTCTGCCAATCTCTATGGGCTAATATGTCAACCAAGCAATTGGGGGAGCTAACCAGCGAAGATTGGAAAACAACGCTTCAACCAACGCTTATCTTTGACAACTATATCCACCGCTCTCATGATACGGTGATTAACCTCCCGTATAAGACGGTCAGGGAAACTCTTATAAACAGCATCACAACCGATGAAAAAACAGAAAAAACACCAGAGCGGAGAATTTGGGACAATGCCTAAGTACGTAATAACGACACTCCTCATTGCAATGGTCGCCTTGAGTGGTTGTCAAGAAGAGCAGCCGTTAATAAAGGCGAGCATTGGTAATGCGGGAAGCCTTAGTGGGTTCTATGGGATCCGTGATGTCGCTATCCAAACCACAGGCGGTGGTTGGACCGGCTTTGGTTATGGAGCAGTCAATGGCTATCCTGGAGCAAGTGCCGACATCGGAAAAATGGGCGTCCCCGCACATATCAAAGGGACATGGCGTAAAGGCTGGAGTTATGATGATGAACTGGTCTACTACCGTATTGATGCACCGATTGACACTGAATTAGCTGAGAAGAAAATGCGCACTTTGCAGAGCTATTATAAAGACTATCAGCCTACTCGAGCTTCAATGCAGGTCATCGTAGATGAAGAGCGTATCCAAGTTATGTTTACTGTTGGCTGTTATTCTTACCGGATGGATTGTTCACCAAGTGAAGATGCGGATCCAAATGGATGGGTAGTGATGAACCCATCGAGTACAACTGAAGTGGTTGTTTTGTTTGATGGTAAAGGTGAATCTTCGCCTGTACCGTTTGAATGATGATTCTAATACTTAACGGCTACGCACTGGCGAGATAGTGCTCTAAGTTTAGTGGTTTGAGATACTTGTAATTATTAATGGTTTTTTAATTTAGAAGAATCGCTAACAAGCTTTTGTCCAAATGTGAGTTACGATACCAACAGGTCGCCTGTACGATCTAGTCGTGACTAACCAGCGGGTGTATAAGATCGAGTATGAGTTATTACATATAACTCATGACCTTTGAGCACTTATTAGCTGTCAGTCATCGCTGATTTAAACACTCTTCCACTTCATTGTCGAGCCAAGCAACAGCTCTTTCTCCTATAGGTGCGGGCTTAGGAAATGAGCCCTCACTTATCTTGCGATAAATAGAGGATCTGCTTAACGCAGTCTTTTTCATGACTTCTTTTATTTTAAGAAATCTCATTGGTATGCCTTATTTATAATTACTCGCGAAAATGTATACCTTTGTGACTTCAAGGAACCACATTAGTTAGGTGACCTTTGAGAGACTTCCGCTCTAGAGGTAAAATTGAAATCTAGTGGCCATCTGATACCCATATGTTTCTTCTCTGATATATCGAATGGTACGAGCCAAAGCTGATGTCCACCTCCCAATTCAAAGGGGAAATGCAGTGCTTCATCAAAGTTATCTTGGCTAGGGTAAATAAGCACTACATCCTGTCCACTTTCATCATCCGCAAGGTATTTTTTTGCATAAGCAAACAGTTGGTAAATATCCGATTGGGAGATATTTGAATTACTTAACTTGGTATTCAGGAGCTTCCACTTCGTATCGAGTACGACTTGATTGGTGCTCCCTTCCTTAATGATCAAGTCCGGGCGTAAACTGAATTTGTTTCTACCGTCATAACGGGCAAGGTACTCACCAGTAACTTGTGTACTAACACTGAGCTTAGGATGACTGACCGCTAGTTGTTCTTTTAAAACTTTAGCAACGTAGTCTTCAAATACCTTCTCCATAGGGAATAAAAGAGAAGCTGCGTTAGCACCACCTTTCATCGTTTGTGGAGAAAAGCCTTCTAAGATTAGTCGACACCAGTCTAAAGGTATTTGGTAGTAACTCATCCCTCTATCAAGCCTGACTTTCGAAAAATCAACGCTGTAGTCCATACTCTCTGGTATTTCATTGAATACAAAGTCTAGCTCTTGTAACAACTTCTGATTTTCTGCACTCCGCGTATAGCCTTTCACTCGTTTTAGAGCACTATGCATTAACCGGTTTACGGGACGATCGAGTAAGAACTCATCGTACTCACAGTAAAATTTATGCTTACTAATGGAGTTATGCCTAACTTGTTTTCCTACATTCAGCCTCCCCTTTAAGAAACCTAAATTGTCTTCCCTACGTACATAGTCGCTTCTTAAGCCACGTTTTACGAGCGTGTTCACCGACTGTAAGAACTGGCCTATAAATACCTCTAACAACGGCATTCTTTGGCGAGTAATATTAGCATTCGAGGTTTGAATATGTGAGAAACCTTTCAACGCACGTAACATTACTAGTAGTGTGTGCCGAGCTTTCACATAAGCGTCATCATAGTTGTTGTCACTACCTTCATCTGTGAAGCCTTTTCCGATTTTAGGCAAGATTTCAATTTGCGTTTTATCTGGCGTAAACATAACTCCTGCATAGTTTTGAACTTGCAGAACTTCCATACCATTTCGACGACGTAATTGAAGAAGATTTCTTTCATTCTCATTACTTAAGCAAAGCTGCTTGAGATATTGATAAGCTGATATAGAGATAGCTTGAACGTGTGAAGATGCAGTCTGATCTTTCAGCACATCTTCACTCACTAAACAGTCATACTCAAAGAGAGTAATTTCTTGTTTGGCTTTCACTAGCCTTACTCACTATCTTTTGCGTAGATAGCTTTGAACGCTGCCGGGTTTTGCCAAACAGTCCCTTCACCAAAAGGCTTGAATGAGTATGTCACTTTACAATCCTCATACAGCTCCAATCCATGTTCAGGGCCAAATAACTCACTGTAGGAGTCTTCAGTTCTTTTTAAAAATTGTAGTCTCTCATCTTGCTTCAAACTGTCACCAAGGACTAAACGAATCTTGCTCCAATCTTCATAAAAATACTCTTCCAATAATGGGATTATCTTGTTCTTAAACGCTGACTGTAGCTCTATAAACGCCTTACCTTCATCAACCTCATTGAAAACAGGGAACAAAAAAGCATGACCGAGCGTATGCTCACGATCATAGAGAACTTCAATTCGCTTATTTAGTGTTTCTAGCAATTTAGATAAATTGATGCCCTTAACTTCTTTATCAGCAAAAAGCTTGGGGTTTGGCATCATCTCTTTAAAGTCAAAACGACGACGTAATGCAGTGTCCATCATTGCCAATGAACGGTCCGCCGTGTTCATAGTGCCGATGATATATAGGTTATCTGGCACTGAGAAAGTATCACCAGAATAAGGTAGGATGACTTCTAGCGGCTCCTGCGCACCTTTGCGCTTAGAAGGTTCAATCAAGGTAATCAGTTCCCCAAAAATTTTTGAGATATTACCTCGATTGATCTCATCGATAACTAATACATAGTTTTGGCGTTCTGTTTTGACTTCGCGCTTACTATGCGCAAGCTTTTCTAAATGCTTGATCAAAGCAGAATAGTAAGGGTTCAACCCTCCATTAATCACTCGATCACCATGAAAGATGTCTTTTAAGGTTTTTACACTCAAAGAATGGGTTGATTCACCTTTGTCTTTTTCAAAGCGAATTGTGTTGTTATCGACATCAGTCACTATAAAAAACGTACGAACGGTGTCGATTCGAACGCCCTCTTCCTGTTCAGATAAACTATTTAGAAAACGCCCCCACAATGTATCAAAATCATCTTTCTCATCCGTGGTTTTGGTTTCTTGGTAGTCCTTAGCTTTTTCACAGAGCGCCTTAAATACACCCTCTTTTTCATAGTAAGAAATTTGACCGCCTTCTGTTTTAGCACTAAGTCCTTCCACAAACTCTTCATACCCATAGCTTTGATGGAATGTGACAAAACGAATTCGACCAGAGTCAGTCAGTGCTTTGTATTTTTTCGTTAGTGAGTCTCTTTGCTCTTCTGACACACCGGTTTCAGGATCAATGTTTATGCTGGCGTAAAAGTCAGGATCAGCGGCTTGAACTGCGGCTTCGATAGTGTGGTATGTTTTACCTGTTCCCGGTGGGCCATAGAGAATTTGATTTAGGGGAGCGGCATTTGTATATACGTTGTTTTTGAACACGTCATACTCCTCTTTTGGCTCTTCAACCAGGACTTCAGAATTCAATGGATAGTCATGTGCAATGTTTTCATAAACTGAAAGTAACGAGTCTAGATCCGAAATAAGCTCTTGTTCAGAAGGAATAGACCCTACAGGGTAAAATTTGGCGACAACATTAGGTTCTTCATAAGATTTACCAGTAATTGTCTTTGCTTTTAAGTCTAGCGGACCTTTAGTCCAGCCTTTTTGAGTTAGCAACAATTCACAATATGGGTATATTGAGTCAGCGTTTTTCTTAGCTTCGTGCTTAGCCCCTCTGGTACCAAACTTTTCTTTTAGCTTGGTTGTACCTTGGTTAAGAGAAAGGTATACCCCGCTTCCATCAGCACAAAACAAATACACAAGGTAAATCCCGCCTTGAGTCGTCTGAGTTATAGCACTATGCAGGATAGAAACCCAAGGAACATCAGCCCAATTCCCAGCACCGATCGATCCCTTTAAAACAAAGGCACTCTCCTTGGTGCTAGCAATATTTTCTATTTCTTGAACAAGCTCGTTTCTAATAACTCGACCAAGACGGTGCCCAGAAAAGGCTTCCTTTTTAGCGCTCTGCCAGTTCTCAAGTACATCTTTTAGCTTTTCTCTTAACATTGTACCTACTACCTTTCTTATTATTTTTACCCTGAGCCAACAATATGAAGAACTAGAGTTCCTCCGCACCTGCACCTAAGAAATATTCGTAAGTTTCGTCGAACAGTGCCTCTTGAGGGAAATAAAACACTACGCCATCTCTACCTCTTGTCATCAGTACCCGGTAACTATTAAGCTTAATTTGAAAAGGGTTTTGAACATTTCTATTGCCTTTATGAAGAACCCAGCCACTGCCATTGTAGAGAAAGTCTTTTGCCCAGATTAGCACTGGCATATCAAGCTCTAACCCCTGGCAATCAAACTCACTAATTGTGCGCAGGAAACTACAACACGATGTCGAAGAACTAACGTCATCATGGAACCATGGGCCCAATGGTTGCTTGTTATACTTGATGTTGTCTGACGAACTTAACAAGCCGTACTTCTTGTTGGTGTTTTGATATCTATTGAGACAGTATCTTTTAGCTTTATCCAAATCTCTGGTTAGATAGATATTGAAACCGTCTTTAATCGTCTGCTTAGCCAGCGTAACATCCGGCTTACCATTCAAAGCACCTTCCACCCACTTAGGATATAAACTTGCGCTATGAGATCGTAAAGACTGATCTAAATTTAGCAATGGGTTTACTCGAACACGATTACTGCTCATGAATTGAAAATGATGCTCTAACGCTGGTGGGCAAAAAACAATCCAAAGCTCTTCACTACTTTTCAAAGCATCACACCAAAGAGAAATACCCACCTCTTCACCTACATAAATCTCTTGTCCCTCTCCAACTAGAGCGACATAGTGACAGGGCGTTTTATCTTTATCTGCGATCCTGATGATGCAAGAAGGCTCCGACATTTGGTAGTTCTTGTTTTTATTTTCGTCCCACATCCTCTGAGCTTCATCAAAAACAACCAAATTAGTATGAGGGGTTGTACGTGGCTTCATGTATTCGCGTTTAAAGTCTTTCAACGCGCGAACAAACGTTTTGTCATCAAGAGCATATTGCAAGACATCTACCAGCGGGCCATTCCCAGATAGAAACTGACCTCTTTTGTTCCGATGTACAAACTCCAAACCCAGCAACGTCTTCCCTGCTCCAGGAACACCAGTAACCAGGGTTAATACACTCGCCCGATTTCTATTTCCTTCGCTCTCAACCCAAGCAGTAACTTTATCCAACTCATCAAGCGCTTCATAAATCCCTGCACTCTTAGCACTCTTTAGTTCTTCTATTGGGTTGTTTTGAAATATCTCTACCGCTGCATCTACTAGATTAGGTAATGGTGCATAGGGCGATTCAAGCCACTGTTTTAAATCAGTGTTAGTAGGAGCGCCCGTTAAATACTTATCAAGAAAGGCTTTGAGTTTATCGCTAGATAGGATTGAGATATTACTTTCGATATCCGTTAATTTACCGGTGGATTGAGTCAAAACCAAACCGGCAATCACCTCTAGCTCGGCGCTTTCATGATGGTAATTGCAGAGATCTCGATAATAGCCGCACAGCTGATCATAATCCGCTCGCTGATAGCGATCCTTCATTTTGAATTCTAAAATGAATAGCTTATTTTCGACTAGAAGCAGAACATCAGGCCTACGCCCTCCTTCCATTGGTAGAGCATACTCAAAAATAACATAGCCATCAGATTGGGCACGCTTGGAGAGTTCTTTCTGAAGATGATGAAAACAATCAACCCAAGCTCGTTTCTGAAGTTCACCGAGCTCTAAGCCAGGGAAGTTAATACAAAACTCAGAACACATGTTGGCCAACCAGTTTTCTTCTTGTTCTTGAAGAAAGACATCAATCCTATTTGCATAGCAATAAGTCATTCACGGTCCTCTTCAGTTTGCTTGCAACTTTGCAACGATGGGAACATCAGCTGCAGCCCAATCTAAAGAAGTTAGTTCATCGAGATTTAACCACAATGCTTGAATATGCTCAGTAAGTACTATCTTTCGGTTTTCGACAGGACATAAATAAGCGTGCATCGTGATATGAAAGTCAGGGTAAGCATGCTCAACCGTCATGAAATAATCTACATGTTCGATATTCAGATGCAGCTCTTCATTCAACTCTCTTTTAATGGCTTCTTCTCTCTGCTCACCTACTTCCACTTTCCCGCAGGGAAATTCAAACTTCTCATGGATATAAGCTAACTTTGAAGGACCTCGCTGAACACACAAAGTTTTATCTTCATGTTGAATAATGGCCGCTACTACTTCTATTTTTTTAACCATATTCACTTGCCCCTAACTATTCTTCTTATAATTCTCAGCCTGCTCTAGCACGCCTTTGTAAACATCATCGTTGGCTACTGGTGGGAAGCCGTATTTGTGTAGCAGTAAGATTAAATCCACTTTCAACTTGGCTTTGATATCATCGCGCCCTGCCCAGTCTGGATATTGGGCGACATTGTCTACGGTAGTTTTCATCTCCTTCGCCAGTTCGAGCATCTTGTCATCGTCGTAAGTGAAATCGTATTTCTTGCGCATGTGATTCAAGATATCGAGGAACGCTTTCTCTTCTAGGTCGATACCTAGGTCTTCAAACGAGCCCATTTCTTTCACGATATCAAAGATAATGTCGGTCATTTCTTGAGAGAAGGTATCGAACTCCTCACCATTCAACACATCATTTTCACGACGTTCGTTATACTGATCCACCAGCGATTGGAAGCGCTTAGAGAAGTTCATCCCTTGTAGCTGGTTGACCTTTTTAAAATCGCTTATCGCCTTCTCTAGTAGCTTTTGAAGTAACTGAATCTTGGTGTTAGGCAGCTTAATCTTGTTGATACGAGCTAGGTAATCTTCGTCAAAAATATCGATAGCTTCGGCGTGCTCATCACCAATGGTAAAGATCTCTTCTACTCCATCGGCACGAAGTGCTTCTGCCACTAACTCACGAACACGCTTATTCATTTGTGCCGTGTCTGGTGCATCACCTTTGGTTAGCTTAAAGATGATAGAGCGTACTGCGATATAGAAGTGAATTTGGTCGCGCTCTTGCTGAGATAACAATTCACTACCACAGCAAACATCATAAGCCGCCTTCATACGGCCGACTAAAGCCATGAATCGAGTTTCGCCTTTCTTGGTTTGAAGGATGTATTCTGCCGACTGATTAAGGCACTCTAGCTGCTTACACGGCTCTCCTGTGTAATAACCGGACGTATCGAACTTGTGGAACATCTGCCTTAACAGATCGAGATGGTTCTTCACCTCAATAACGGAAAAGCGAATATCTTCAAAGTTAGTCTCATCAGCCTTTGAATACATCGCTAAGGCTTGATTCATACGTGACTTGATACCAATGTAATCGACAACGAGCCCTTTCGCCTTGCCTTCAAACTTACGGTTAACACGTGAGATAGTTTGAATCAGGTTGTGTTTCTGCAACGGCTTATCGATGTAGATAGTATCCAGTTCAGGAACGTCAAAACCTGTTAGCCACATGTCGACTACAATGGCTATTTTGAAATTCGACTTAGGACTCTTAAACTGCTGGTCGAGCGATTTTCGATATTCCTTTGTCCCTAGCAGGCTGTACTGATCAGGGTCATCGTCTTTACCGCGCGTCATCACCATTTGCACCATCGCAAGTGGCTTTAACTCTTCTTTCTCTTTATCCGTCAGCTCGACACCATCAATTGATAGCTTTTCCTCAAACCATTCTGGCTTTAAGATTTTGACTTGCTTATAAAAATCAAACGCGATTTCACGACTCGCACAGACAAACATCGCCTTGCCCTTTATCGTAGAACCTTCTTTAACTCGCCCTTCATAATGTTCAACAAAGTCTTTCGCCAAAGCTTCAATACGGTCAGGGTCGCCAAGGATCGCGTTCATATTGGCAGAAGCTTTCTTACTCTCTTCTATCTGATGTTCATTGGTGCCCGCTTCTGCGCACGCTTGGTAGTATTTCTCTACCTCTTCAAGCTTGCTGTTATCAAGAATGACTTTAGCTGCTCGGCCTTCATAAACAATACGAACCGTAATTTCATCATTAACCGATTCTGTCATGGTGTAGCTGTCTACTGCATCACCAAATACATCAAGGGTGGCATCTATCGGCGTTCCGGTGAAACCAACGTAAGTCGCGCTTGGTAGAGAATCGTGCAGATACTTAGCAAAGCCGTATGTCTCTTTCACATCGACGGCTATACCATCTTGATATTTGATCACCACTTTCTTATCGAGGTTGACCTGTGAACGGTGAGCTTCATCGGAAATACAGATGATGTTTGTACGCTCTGAAAGCAATTCGATGTCTTCGGTGAACTTATGAATGGTAGTCAGGAACACACCACCACTCTTGATGCCTTGCAGCTTGTCTCTTAAATCTTGACGGCTTTTAACTGGCACAACCATCTCATCACCAATGTAATCAGAGGCATTACAGAACTGTTTAGAAAGCTGATCATCGAGATCGTTACGGTCGGTAATAAGTACAATGGTCGGGCTTTCAAAATCGATGCTTTTCATCAATAGGCGCGATAGAAATTGCATGGTGAAGCTCTTACCACACCCTGTTGCACCAAAGTAAGTGCCGCCTTTACCACTTCCGTATGGCTTACGTTCTTTGTCGATGTTGTAGTAAAGCTTACGCGCTGCGTAGTACTGCGGGTAACGGCAACAGATTTTTATCTCTTTCTTTGAAGTATCAGGGAAGAAGACAAAGTTCTTCACCACATCAAGTAATCTGGTTTGGTTAAATAACCCAGCAATCATGGTGTAGAGAGAGTTAATACCCTCTTTTTCGGTAGACTCATTACCCGTTACTTTGCGCCATGCGTAGAAGAACTCATACGGCGCAAACAGGTTACCCATTTTGTTGTTCACACCATCACTGATGATGCACATCGCGTTGTAGACGAACAGCTTAGGAATATCACGGCGATAACGCACACAGATTTGCTTCCACGCATCAAAAATGGTCGCGTCTTTCTCTCGCACGGCACTTTTAAATTCAAACACCACCAGCGGTAAGCCGTTCACATAAAGGATGCCATCAGGGATTCGAATTTGTTCATCGACCCCCTCAATCTCTAGCTGGCTAACGATTTTATAGATATTGGTGTCAGTCGCTTCTAACCGATTTGTTTCTAGGTACGTAACCTTACCTTCAGCAACTTTTCTATCAGAGTTGTCTGCTTTAGATTTATTCTCTAGCAGCGGGACAAACATCAAGCGTAAGGCTTGTGCCAAATGTCTTGTATCGATTAACTCAATATAGAGGTCTTTCTTTGAGCGATCTTCACGCTTAAACAAGAAGCCATTCGTTAGCCATTGGCAGAAGGTTTTATTGCTATGGTACAAATCACTGGCAGGCAACGTTGAGATCATACGAACAATGGTGTCGATTTCGCTCTCGGTTATAGCATCGCCTCGGTACTCCTTGGCAAGGTAGCGTCGTAAGTCATCGACAATGAGTACTTGTTCTTTGTCTTCACGCGCTATTTGTTCACCCACTACGTGTGGGTAGCCTTGCTCACCCAATAGCTCAATAATGGCCTGTTCTAATTTGGCTTCTGTGAATTTTAAGCTCATCGCCTTTTCCTACTGCTGTTTGACGTTGTTTGTTGTTTTCTAAATTGAGTTATTTAAATTTGTTTTGTAGTAACTCGGTTTCGGGCTTTGTTCCATTTTCTCAACACCGCAGATCTTGTCACCTCCGCAGAATCAGATATATTTTGAATAATATTTCTGAATTAAAGCGAACATATTACGCTTACGCTTGTACGTGGTAGCGAGTTGCGCCACCTGACTATAAAATGTCGCCAATTGAGTAGGATGCGATTTCAGCATATTCTCTAAACGTCGAAGTAACTCTAAAGCTTGATCGTAAGCCGTATTATTGGTCTGTTCGATATAAGATGAGACTGCTCGCAGATAATAATCCAGCGTATTTTCAGGTTTATCATCCACAATATGATCGGCAAGCGAAATAAGTCCTTGTATTGATATTTTATGTTCGGCAACCCATTCGCACGCTTTGTCTAATTGCTGGTTATCGATATAGAACAGAACCAAGGCATCCGTACGATCAGAAGCTTGATTATAGCGGTCTGGTTGTTGATAGGCATTGGCAAGTAGCAGTTCAGTGCGGGAGAAAAATTCAACATCATCAATTTGGTAATTGGCTTTAAACTTCGCTAACTGTTGATAATATTGAAAGCTTGGTGATTGTTCTAACAAACGGTTAGCTAATACCCATGCAGAATGGATTTCACCTAGTTCAACATAAAGACGGAATTGAGCTTGTTCGCACGCACGAAGTTCATAATCACTCGCCATTTTTTTCGCCTTAGCTAACCAAAACTCAGCTTCTAACGGCTCTTGCTCATCAATGAACATATCAACAACTTCAAGATAATCTCGACACGTTCGTGCTATTTTTTGTTTAATTTCCGCCACTTCACGCCAATCGGAGCTGTGTTTCATTAACGGAACTGCCCATGAGCGTAAGTTCCAGCTACTCTCATCTTGCGATGCTTGATCTATCGCTTGGCGGCATAAGGTTAGAAAGTGGGTGTTAGATTGCCAAATCGCTCCAAAACTCTCTTCAATCGAAGGAAATACGTCAAATTCGTAATGGGTCAAACGCTCAAACATCCACTGCGCTTTCTCTTGCTCACTCCAATTAAGCTTTGCCAGCGTCTTTGGCATGTGTTCGTTAATCATGCTTTCAATGCCATAACGATCGCCATTGGAGTCATCAATTTGCTCTAGCACCTTATTCAACCGTTCAACAAGGTAGTTGATTAATTTCCATTGATGATCGGCGTTAAGGCTTTGCATTGATTCAATGATCATGTTCAATTGAATTTCTGCTGAGTTGAAATAATCATGGCTTTCTCGCCAATCCCAGAGCTGTTCTCGCGGTAAGGCTTGGGTAACCAACTTTTTCAGCTCGCCATATACGGCTGGCTTTTCGCGTATTTCAATTTTTGTCAGCAGTGCATTCCATGTGTACTCATCTTCTTCTAGGTATTCGAGTAGCATCTCTACCATGGCCTCTTCACCAAGGCTTTGCAGGTGATTTTTTATGGTATCTCGTTCACTACTTTGGTTTAAAGCTTGTTCTTGGTCTTGTAGGCAAAGGGCAACCGCCACGCCGTGCTTGCACAACATTTGATATTGCGCCGCAGGGCAAGTACAAGTGCCAACCAGATCGCCAGTGAAATCGAGGCTCACTTGATAATTGAGGCTGCCTTTGACCTGTGCGGTCGCGGTGTTGCCAACAAGGTTAAGCTTGCGTACTGCACCACTGCGTGAAAGCAAGATGCCTTTTTGCAAAGTGCTTGTTTCACACAGTGTCGTCAATTCAGAAATGTCGATTTCACGAGTATTAGTTGCGTTCATTATATTATGGTTCCACCTACGCTTTGCTTTGTTCTATTTCGGATTCATCTAATTCCCACCTTCGTTATCTCAGAACCGAGGCGCGAGGTATCTGAGATCTCGCTTTTCATCCACACCAAAAACGAGATTCCTGATAAGTTCGTTCCTCACTTTCTGGAATGACGAAAGGTTACTCTGCTAGTGCTTTAGCTTGTTCTACTTGCACGTTTTCTAAGTCGATTTCGCCGGAAAGCAATTTAGGAAGTAGCGTGTCACGTAGCTCTGCTAGCGTCTTATTCTCATCACCATGGCGCTTAATCAACTGCATATTTGCAGCGATCAATTCATCGAATTTCTCAAGAATGGAAAGCGGTGGAATAACAAAAGGCATGGTTTGAACAGTTTTGGCTTGTGCTCGTTGACGACCACTAGTACCCGTCATGCTTTGAATAGCAAACTTTCTGAACGGCTCGAATCTTGCCATAAAATAGCTGAAGTATTTGTAGCTGTCAGACTTCGAACGCATGACAATGTATTCCGTAGAACCCCAACCAACCTGTTCATCTTCAAGGAAATCTACGAAAGCAGTTTTACCGTTCTCAAGGCATGGTGTGATACGAGCAAGTAGTGCATCACCATTAACGAACTTAGTTCCACTACCCATTTCTCGGTCATAAATATCTAAAGCAAGGTGACCTGCTGTTGGCATGTTTTTCATATCAAGATACGGAGCCACTGTACCTTTCTTGAGAGTGCGTTTGGGATTGAAATCCATCAAATCAGATAGCTCTCCAACTTCCCATCCTTCAGGAATCAAACCCAACTCAGACTCAACGAGCTTTTCTGGGAAAAGCGAGGCAACTTCTTTTGAAAGAAAAGGCGCATCCATCCATTCTGGCTGTTCATCATTCATTTTGGCTTTTACAGGGTCAAAATCAACAAACCAAAATTTGAACAACGTTTGCGCCATTTGCTCTAAGGTTTGGTTGATTTGGTTGTTGAGTTCAAGCTTATTGTTAACTGAAGACAATACATCAACAATCTTATTTTGTATGACTAATGGTGGCTTATTAAACAAAATGCTCTTTAAAGAGCTTAATGGCTGACCAATGCCCGGCGTTCCGACTTGTGAGGCATTTTTTAATAGTTCATGCTTTCCCGTGGAGCTCTTAAAAAAGTAGTATAGGAACATAGGGTTAACTTGTTCCTCATCCACTTTTAGCTTCATTAAGCTTGAAGACAAGACATAGCGCTTATCTTCCTGAACAAAACCTACTTCTCCAATTGACCCTCTATGAGGAAACACCAGTTCATTTTTATAAACATTGCATGCTCCTAATGAATCAGCCTTATCTTCTGTTATATAAACAAAATCACCCTTAAACGTAGGGCCAGCTGTTACATTTGTTCCTCTTATTACAGGGATACCATCACTAACATAATTATCGCTTTTTAGCCTAGAGCCAAATGGTCCTATAGCAATAGAGCCCTTTTCATTTGCTTTAATCGACTCTATAGATACCTTAGCCCAGTTACTCCCCATAACCCAACGCCTCCAAATTACGGCGAATCGCTTTGTCCAACTCTTGAGATTGGTTCATTTGGTTGTATAGGGTTTGTGAAAGCTCACTCATCTTGGTTTCAAACGGAATGCCATCATCTTCTACGTCAGCTGCGCCTACATAACGCCCCGGAGTCAGTACAAAGTCATTGGCCTTGATATCGTCAACAGTGGCTGATTTGCTAAAACCTGCTTTGTCTTCATACTTATCTACTTTGCCATCACCACGTTCAATACGCGCTTTAAGTTCTGCTTCATCGCAGCGCCAAGCATGATAAGTGTCAGCAATTTGAGCGATGTCGTCTTTAGTCAGTTCTTTATTGGTGCGGCTAATCATGGTGCCCATTTCACGAGCATCAATAAACAGCGTCTCTTTTTGGCGGTTACGGAAACCTTTGGTGGTGTTCTCGGTTTTGTCTTTTGTGATAAACCAAACGCACACTGGAATTTGCGTAGTGAAGAACAGCTGCCCCGGCAAAGCGATCATACATTCAACGCGATCGTTCTCGATTAACTGCTGACGGATCTCACCTTCACCGGAAGTATTTGAACTCATTGAGCCATTCGCCAATACAAAGCCTGCGGTGCCTGTTTCGCTTAGCTTAGACAGCATGTGCAAAATCCAACCGTAGTTGGCATTGCCTGTTGGCGGTGTGCGATAGCCAGCAAACCGCGCATCATCGGTTAGCTCTGCTTCATTACGCCAACCTTTAAGGTTAAACGGTGGGTTAGCCATGATGTAATCAGCTTTTAAGTCTTTATGCTGGTCAGCAAAAAAGGTATCAGCTGCACGCTCACCCAAATTGCCCGATAAGCCGCGAATGGCTAAGTTCATCTTCGCCAGTTTATAAGTGGTCGAGGTAAGCTCTTGACCATAGATAGCGATGTCTTTGGTGCGCCCTTCGTGCTCTTTAATGAATTTTAAAGACTGAACAAACATACCGCCCGAGCCACAAGCCGGGTCGTAGATCTTACCTTGGAAAGGTTCTAGCATTTCAGCTAACAGTGTTACCACTGACTTAGGCGTATAGAACTCGCCCCCGCCTTTGCCTTCGGTTGCTGCAAACTTGCCTAGGAAGTATTCGTACACACGACCGACTAAGTCTTCTTCGCTCATGTCACATTCGTTTGCCAGCGTGTCGATGTTTTCAATGCTGTCGATAAGTGACGCCAGCTTTTTCACTTCCAAACCTTGGCGCGAGAAGTAGTTGTCTGGCAGGGCGTCTTTTAAGCTAGGGTTGTTTTTTTCGATAGTCGATAAAGCGGTATCGATGATGATAGCGATATCATCTTGCTTAGCGCGCGCTTTAACAAATGACCAACGCGCATCTTCTGGTAAAAAGAAGATGTTGTCTTGTTGGTAGAACTCTTTCATCTCAACAAACGCTTCTTGCCCGTCGTCTATCATCTTCTGACGGCGTGCTTCAAACTTATCGCTAATGAACTTTAAGAACACAAGGCTTAACACCACGTGTTTGTATTCAGATGACTCAACACTGCCACGCAGTTGGTTAGCTGTATCCCAAAGGGTCTCTTCAAAGCCTTTGGTCACTTTTTTAGCTTTTGATGCGGGCTTAGCTTTTGAGGTGGGTTTCTTGTTAGCGGGTGCTTTTGCCATGTTCTTAATTACTCGAATAATGTAGGACTTGGCTCTTAACAGCAGAGCCAAGATTTATTGCGTGGTATTGTATCGTAAATGCGACTTTTTGCATTGATTAAGAGTTACTTATGATAAATAAATAGCAACTAAATTTGGGTAACTTCTCCCGTAATTTCAATATGTTTTTCAACGCTAATTGGAAACTCTTCAGTACTGAAAACCACTAACTTTTGCCCAGCTCTAGTCATTGCTACATAAAGTTTACGCATTGATTCTTGCAATACTTCTTCTCTTTCCGAATCACTCAACTCTAGATTCTTAGGCTGGTTAATTATTTGACCACAACCAAGAACGAACACCGTACCAGACTCCATACCCGTACAACTATTGATATTAAGTAGCCTAATTTTGCTGCCTACGTTATCCGCTAACTCTTTGGAGTTGTTGTAGTTAATGACCTTGTTTGAACCAATACGTTTTTCAATGTCTTGCTTTAGCGACCATGGATTATACTCTGGGCTACATAAAACCATGATCTGATGAAGAGCGACTGTTCCCGACAGCACCAGGGCTGCGAGTTCGTTCAGGAACCTCTTTTTCTCATCTTGAGCATTTCGAGAATATATAATTTGGGGTTTGTGTCCTCTTGCCATTTTTTCATAGTCAGGCTTCACGTAATCTTCAGGGCTTCCTTCGAGATCATCGAGCAGAGCGTTCGCAGCGACCATTATTTCATAAGTCGTTCTGTAAGAATGATTCAAACGCTTAGTGCGCCCTCGAACATTCAAACCTACGCTCTTCCAGCTTAAACGGCTTTTTAAGAAACCTTGGTTGGGATCAGCACAAATAAATAATTGTCCCCCCGGCGTCAATGAGCGTTTAATTAACTGTAACCAAGATGGCGCGAAGAATTGAGCCTCATCAAGCAGTATGTGATCAAACTGTTCAAGAGGCTTGTCTGATAACGCAACTTCCTTAATATACAAACTCGGTAGGTATTTCTTAACCGACGACAACCGAGCAGAAAAATCAACATATAGCTGCCAAATATGTTCTCGCTGACTTTTTTGTAGTGCAAACCCACGACCCTGTCGATCGAATTCCAAGTACTCTTCTTTGTCTTTAATTAAATAGTCATTGATGTACTCTAGTTCGGACCAAATCTGCTCATCTGTTAACGATAGTTGCGTGTAAGCTTCATTTTTATCACTTAAAACGGTCTTCTTTTCTTCTTTCATATTCGCATCGCCAAATACTGGCTTAACACGCTGATGGCTTTTACTGTACTGCTTTAGCGCAAACGAGTGAAAGGTGGTAATTTCAAGGTTATCAGGTTTACCTTTAAGCCAGGTTTCGAACCTGTACTTAATATCTTCCGTCACTGGCTTATTGTGTATCGCAAGAAGGACCTTTTTTTCCGGGTATTTTTTACAATACAAAACTGCACGATTAATTAAAATCAGAGTTTTCCCACTCCCAGCGACCCCATTTATCAACCTTACTGAAATGTCTTCCTGACCTTCTTCTTCAGAATCGACAGACTCAACCATATCTAGCCTAGTAGCCAATTCTTGATCGTAATCTAAAAAAAATGGGAGCAGCTTTGCGGTATTGTCTACGGAGATTTTTCCTCGACGAGTACTACACTGTGCGGGAATAACCGACTCCGGAAAAAACGTGCGCTTGATTCGTGAATGTGAGTCGATTGTGAACTCGGTTAGTGCGGCGTGGATTAGTTTTTCACCACGCTCAATAAACGTTTTGTTCTCAATTATTTGTACATAATCAGAGAAAGAACTATCAACTTGGAGAGAACCGTCAATTGGGAAAGTACTTTCTTCTTCCACAATCATATTATCGACGACAGCTAGATACTGAATAGGCTTTAAACCTAACGTCAACATCGAGTCATTAAACTTCAACAATTTAGAAAGACTAATACTATCTGGTTTCTCTGAATGGACTCCAACAAACACCCAACTATTGCAAGGCCCCTCAATAATACAAGGAGCAACTTGTAGAGACTCTAATAATGACTCACGAATAAAAAATTCGTCATTGAGTTTATTGAATACCTTTTTGCAATGACGTCGATGCTTGCGGTCTAAGCCTGTAATCGTATCTATATGTGCCATTAATCTACTTCCACCTTATAACAGTGACGAACCAGAGATTTATAATCTTCAATGTTTTGTCGCACCTTAGGATCATCCACCTGTTGCAGCATGCCTTCTGGGATTTCGGGACCTACAATCACCAACTTAGTCTGGGGTCTAGTAATGGCGACATTGAGACGTTCCGCTTGGAAAAAGAATTCAGCGATAGCGCTAATGTATTGCGGATCTGAGGAGCAGAATGAAACTATAATCATTTCCCGCTCTTGGCCTTGCATCCTTTCCACAGTATCCGTTACCACTAATTTTGATCCAAATATCCCCAACTTATCCTGAAGGCAAGACTTTAGAGCTTTGGCATGACCCCGAAACGGTGTAACGACACCTATCTCTTCAGCAGATAGACCCGCTTCAACAGCCGCGGTTATCAAATCGGCCACTAACGCCGCTTCTTTTCTATTTACACTTCGGGCATTGACCCCTGGAGTTTTTATGAATACAGAAGGCCGATTGCTAGAGAGGACCTCAGAATACTTGTGAGGTTTTTTAGGTAGAGAAAATGATGACAGCGTTGGTGGTCTTTTCGATTCTAATTCGCCCTTGTAATAACAGTTACTAGGCCATTCAGTTAAGGCTGGAGACATCCGATAAGTTTGGCTTAACAATACCGAAACCTTTTCATTGCCAAGAATCATCTTAGAGAAAGCCGAACTGTCCTCAAGAACGGATTGAGAAAGTATCACAGGAGGAAGCTGCTTATGATCCCCAACGAATACAAATCGACACCCTTTTCTCATTGCCATTAACGCCAATGGAACGGTAATTTGGCTGGCTTCGTCAAAAATAATGGTGTCGAATGTAAAGCTTTCAAGTCGCTCACTACAGGTAGCAAAAGGTGTCGCACCAATCACATACCCAGTGTCCGGTATATCTTCCCATTTTGATGCGTATTCAAAATGCTGAACCTTATCACTCAGTGATTTCTTACCGCCACTCGCACAAATTTTTGCAACAGGAACCCCTTCCTCTACAATTTTATTGAGTGCATTATTGATCGCCATGTGGGTATGAGAAGTCATGAAAACTCTCTGCCCTGCCTCTACAAGAAGCTTGGCGATAATACTAATAACTTTTGTTTTACCCGTTCCGGGAGGACCTTGAATACACGCTAAGTATTTAGAACCGACACCAAGCCCAACAGCTTCACTCTGCTTTTCATTTAATCCTCGAGATTCGGCATAATCCGCAGCGTCATCAAAGTCTTCGTCATAAATCGTTTCCGTATTCAAATGTCCGGAAAGCATAGGCAGCAATACGTCTCTGCCGACTTTCGATGTTGCTACATCAGCCAAAGCTTTATCATAAAACGGTTTTAAGTCCATGCCTGCAGGGTCGGCATAACAGCCTTCACTTAGTTGTGGAAGTAAGCTTTGATCTACTTTGACTTTGAGCAACCACTCTCCATCGTTTTCAGCTTCAATCGCTACTTGGTCAAATACCTTATGGTTACTTGGGTCGCCAAGATGCAAACAAATCATATCGCCTTCTCTAAAGCGTGATTCGTTATCACCTAATACGACTTCCAGATGATTAGACCCGGAACAGCTTACTGACTCTATTCGTTGAGTTTCGCCTTTTAATAGTTTTTCTTCTAAGGGTTTCTTCCAAGTTTCTAGAAGGTTTTCCATGCTAGCTTCATGTTCTGCATACACAAAAGCTTGTAGTTCTTTTAATACCGGAGTGAGTTCCATACCTAGCTTACCAACGTGAATTTGTACTCAAAAATGAGAATATTCATCAATACGAATAACCCAACCTTATTTTTTGAACGGTCATCACGTCAACTACGCATTCGCTAAACTGTTAATTACATCCATTAGTAGACAAAGATCATCCGATATTCTCAATCAATTTCAATGAGTAACAGTGGTTTCTAAGAGGAGGATGAGGAAGTATGGTTACTGATGAAGCCTAAAATTGAATAATTTTTGGGGCTTATCTTCTGACTTTTGTTAATAAGTTCCCTAAGTTTGCATTACATAAAGCACTATGAGCAAAACATAACATGAGCATAGCCACCCCTATGGTTATACGTCACTCTCACGTTCGAACATAATTAAATCAGACACATCACAATCAAAGTACTGACACAAAGCATCAAGAGTTTTTGTGGTTGTAGTGTACCCTTCGTCTCGAATCATTTTCGCCATGGCCGAACGCTGAATACCTATTTCGGCAGCAATTTGAGCTCCAGAGATCTTCCGTCCCTCTTCCGCTGATTTTTTATCTATAAGTTCCTTTAAGTTATATCTAATCACACATCAATTCCTAAAAGATATAATAATGTGTCTTGGTAAAACACAAAAGTATGGTTAAGCTGATTTTGTGTCTTGTTAAAACACAAACAATGGAGGTCAAATGGACCAATTATTACTTACAGCAAAAGAGCTTGCAGGTCGTATCAAATTTAGCGCCAACTATATCAATTCGACTCTGCGAGATTCAATTTTCATCGAAGGTAAACACTACATTCGACCATTCAATGGTAGAAAAATTCTCTACATTTGGGAAGAGGTAGAGGCAGAATTATACCAATCTGCATCACGTAACCTTCAGTATATTCCAATGGCTGGCGGGAGGGTGTGTCATGGGTAGTATCAATTCACGTAGCGGTAAGCTCTATCTCGACTTCTGATATGAAGGTATGCGTTGCCGTGAGCAAACTGCACTGCCTGCAACTCAAGTAAACCAACGCAAGCTACAGAAACTGCTAAATCAAATTGAAGCGGACATTCGCCTGAGTTGTTTTGTATATAGTGAGTACTTCCCTGAGTCTAAGAAAGCTCAAACATTTTTGAAACAAGACATCCAAGCTCAAAAACGCAAACAGGAATTACTTGGTAATTACAAAACGGCAGTACAAGGGCTACAAGGAATTGAAACTGTCTTGTTCGAAAGCTTCGCACAGGAGTGGTACGACGAAAACGAAGTGCGTTGGAAAGAAAGCTATAAGGACAGTATGAAGATCTACTTATGGTCGTACCTTGTACCTCACTTCGGGCATTTAGACGTCGCGAAGATCTCTCGACCTGACATCTTAAAGTACCGTGCTTCTTTAGTGAAACCGCGTAACAACGGCAAAAAATTATCTGCCGAGTTCATTAATCATGTCATGACACCACTGCGCATGATTTTGAGCGAAGCCGGAGATCGCTATGATTTTCGTTCGACGTTTGAAAACATCAAACCACTACGTGTTGAACGCACTAATGTAAACCCGTTTGATTTTAACGAAGTGAACTTGTTTTTATCATCGGTACGTTCCGATTTTAAAGATTACTTCACCGTTCGTTTCTTCACCGGAATGCGCACCTCAGAGATCGATGGTCTGAAATGGAAGTACGTAGATTTTGAGCGTGGTTTAATTTCAGTTCGAGAAACGTTTGTACACGGCCGTTCAGACACAACGAAAACGGTGGGTTCAACAAGAGACATTCAAATGTCATCTGTTGTACTTAAAGCTATAAAATCCCAATACAAAGTGACTGGTACTAAGGAGTATGTGTTCTGCAATGCAGCTGGAAACCCTTTAGATAAAGGTAACGTCAGAGACCGAATCTGGAAGCCGACACTTAAAAACTTGGGAATGGAATATCGCCGCCCTTATGAGACTCGACATACGGCTGCAACATTATGGTTAGCAGCCGGAGAAGCACCTGAGTGGATAGCTCGCCAAATGGGCCATACCACTACAAAAATGCTGTTCACAGTTTACAGCCGATATATACCAAACCTAACCAGGCAAGACGGCAGTGCTTTTGAAAAGTTATTAGATGCTAATTTAAATGGAGGAAAGTAAATGGCTTATTCACCTCTAGCTATTCACTGCACCAGTTTGTGCTGTGACATTCTTCAGGCTCAGTGTTTTCAGAAAATCTCTCATCAAGATATTGATTGGCTATACGATGAAATTTACGAACTTATCAAGCAACGTACTGAACTGTGGCCAGATAAATTCCATCATGAACATGTCTTTATTGATTCAGTCACGCGCGGTGTACTAAAAGCACTACATCTATGTAAAGACAAACCAAATAATCGAGATGCCAGTTGGCTGTTGATTGCAATGCAATCACGGATCAGTTTTTCTTTGAAGCAATTGCATTAATGAGAGCTACTCAAAAAAGAGCCAAATGAACCCATGTTTATTTGGCTCTTTTCTATTTCCCATTTTTGAACATTTCTATACTCTGCTTGAATCTACCCTCACCTACAACTGGCGCCTAGTTCACCTTGAAATAACTCATCAGCCATCACCCGTTAACAAGAACACTATAATTTGTTGCACACCCACTTCACTGGCCGCACAAAGTTAACGTTGATAACTTGAGCCTAAGTTCTATAGTAGTTTTGCATTAACCGTAGTGCTGGACCCTTCAAACCGCACCAGACTCAGATTAACGAGAGCATTCTTTTTAAAAATGTGCTGATGACTATTTCTTAAATGTTCTGTTACTCCAAACTGTAGATGCTTAGAAGGTTGTCACAGCATGGTCACCACGCGGTCACAAATCGAGTTTGAGAGATATGAGTCACTTAGCTCATCCAATAATTATTCAACGGGGAGGCAGACAAGAATGATGCTATTTAAGGTACTTTCCAGAAACGCAGACACAAAAAAGCCCACACTAGGTGGTAATGCCGTTCACTTAAG
>NZ_JBFRSD010000009.1:10467-254203 GCF_041473395.1 Vibrio sp. 10N.222.55.C6 | reverse complement strand
CGCTACAAAGGTAAGCGCGTAATCCAAGGCGGTCGAGCGCAAGTACGAACCGTTTTATACATGGCGATGATGTCAGCCATGCAATGCAACCCCATATTCAAAGCGACTTATGCTCGACTTTTAGCTGCTGGGAAACCTAAAAAAGTCGCAATAATCGCATGCGTACGAAAGATGGTTGTGACACTTAACTCTATGCTCAGAGATGGCGCCATGTGGGATGAAAACATAGCCAAAAATTAATCATTGACGCCATAGTCGTTTGTTAGGCATATGTTTTGTTGATAGCTTCTTCTTTTTTGTTTAACTCTTTTAGCCTACGAACAAACTCTTGTTTTTCGTCCATGACATCACTGTCAGGTATCGTATGAATCCAAACAATCAAGTTCAGGTGTTTCTTTATTAGCCCATTCCTCTCTGCCACTTCATGAGTAAATTGGTTTAAAATATGGGCATTTTTTTCGAGATTATCTTCCTTTGTTATACAGTCAGAATATCGATTAACTTGCTTTTCAAGTTCTAGTACGTTAGAGCGTACGTCAATATCAATCTTAATAGATTCAATTTTCTTCTGAACTATATTTATATACTCCAGCTTCTTTCGATCAGAAAATATTGCTGCGTTTTGTTCCTGTTGGGACATTAGCAAATTTTTTTGCATATATATCGTAAATAACACCGCTATCAGAGAAAACGCTGAAATTAATGGCGTAATAACTCCATTAAAATAGGACCCAAAATTGCCCCAATCGCTATGTTCTTGTGAAAACCCTCCAGGAAATGTTTGCAGATAGTAATGAACTGCAATGTAGATGCTCCCTATTAAAATTGAAATCAGAGTAAAACTAGCCAAGTATATTTTTTTCATTGATAACCTCGAATATGCCTAACAGCTATATTAGACAGAATAATTCTGCATTTTGTCCCTGAAACAATTCTGTCTAGTTTCCAAGACTCGCTGCACTTAGCCCAATAACCCATTTAATAACATCATCTTACCTACTTATCTTCGTATCAAACATGACGAAAAGCAGAAATTTTCCATATAGTTTCTGCAAAATGCAGAAAACTCCCCAATATGTGAGTAAACCGCAGCTCGATAATGAATAGTCATATCTTTGAATATCGTGTTTTCAAACAAAAACGCCGACGTAATTGTCGGCGCTTAACTCTTGGTATTAATAGGTTAGAGGTAGTAACTACTTCGCCATGGTACTCAAAAACTCGGCTTCGAACTCTTCATCGGCTTCTCGGGTTAGACATTCCACCAGCCAATCGATGCTTTGATGGTCAAGCTTACTGTTCACCACGAAAGCTTGCTTTACGCCAGACTGACCCAGCTTGGCAGAGCCGTAGTTCTTGAATGATTTATTGCCGTGGTAATGGAGTGATTTGATCGCTTCTGCGTTAGGTTCTGGCAAGGCATCGAGGGTATTAGCAAGCTGAATCACCAACTCCATTGGGTTCTTAGAGGAAGATATTCGATACAGAAAACCGCCCTCTACTCTTTGGCGAACCCAATAATCAAAGCCGCTGCAATCCATCACCTTGTCACTGACCAGTGCGGCTTCGCTGTGATAGCCACACGGTTCAACCATCACTGGGGTATGTTTGAATTCTGGCTGACCTGATGCGGCATCGGTATGAGGCAAGATTAGTTCGCATGGTTTGCTGTCTTTGGCGGTGGGTGCGTTCCAGTGGATAGGCATGAAGACTTGTTCACGGCGCATCTCTTTGGTCACCACTAAGCGCGCTTGGCACTCCCCTTGTGCGCTGCGCACTTTCACCACAGGGTTAATAGTCGCGTGGTTGAAAGCATCTAGCCCAAACTCATCCAAGTTTAGTTCCGAAACCGTATCTGGGTGCATCGCAACAAAAGGCTCAGGGGTATGCTCACCTAAACCTGCCGCCAAACCTGTGCGGCTCATGGTGTGCCATTGGTCTCGGATTCGCCCTGTGTTCATGATAAGTGGGAATTCCAGGCTGGTATCGGCAATCGGTTTGTCGTGCTCAACTGCAATAAACTGCGCTTTGCCAGATTCTGTAAAGAACTCACCATTGGTGAACATACGCTGCTCAATGATCTCTGGTTGATACTCTAACACTGGCCATTGCTGTGGAGTGAGTTCGCCATAGCCTTTTTCATCCAGTTTGGTTAATCCAATTAAGCACAAATCACGCGCTTTGCCCGTTTCATTGCCGAGCGCTGTCATCTCGCAATACTCTTTGAAGATCTCACCTTCGTGACGGAACTCAAATTGCTCTTTGAATCCCATTTTTTGTGCGACTTCTTTTAATATCCACCAATCGGGTTTGGCTTCCCCTGGGCTTGGTAACACTCGGCGTTGGCGTGAAATTCGGCGTTCAGAGTTGGTCACAGTACCCGACTTCTCGCTCCACCCTTGCGCGGGTAGCACCACATCGGCCAAGCGAGTGGTTTCAGTATCGGCAATACAGTCAGATACCACCACAAATGGGCACTTCTCTAATGCCGCTTTGATTTTCTCACTGTCAGGCAAACTCACGACTGGGTTGGTCGCCATGATCCACACGGCTTTGATTTTTCCTTCATTCATGGCATCAAACAGGTCAATTGCTTTTAAACCCGCATGTGTAGCTAAGCTGTCGGTTTGCCAGAACTCGCTGACGGTCTGGTGTGATTGCGGGTCACCAAATTCAAAGTGCGCCGCTAAGGTATTGGCTAAACCGCCCACTTCTCGCCCACCCATCGCGTTCGGCTGGCCCGTTACAGAAAATGGCCCCATGCCCGGTTTACCGATTTTCCCGGTGGCTAAATGGCAGTTAATAATAGCGTTTACCTTGTCGCACCCTTGTGTGGATTGGTTCACGCCTTGGGAGTAAATGGTCAGCACCTTCTCGTTCGATGCAAACAAACTGTAGAACTGTTTTAGCTGCTGCTCTGTTAACCCTGTCAGCTCAGGAACGCTTTTGTCGCCCCAGCCTGATTCGGTATAACCTGACTCTGTATAACGGTAGTGAGTCGCAGATCGAATCGATTCAGTAAAGCCTTGGGTGTGGTTTTCTATGTAGTCTGCATCTAGCTTGTCGTTATCGTCGAGATAGCCCAATAAGCCGTTAAACAGCGCCACGTCTGAGCCAGATTCCAATGCCAAGTGAATGTCTGCGATTTCACAGGTGTCGGTATAACGCGGGTCGATGACGATAACTTTCAATTCAGGGTTGGCTTGTTTCGCGGCTCTTAATCTTTGGAAAAGTACCGGGTGACACCATGCTAAGTTGGAACCTGTAATCACGACGAGTTCGGCTTGCTCGAGATCTTCGTAGCACACCGGTACTGTGTCTGCGCCAAATGCTCGCTTATGCCCGACCACGGTTGAAGCCATACACAACCTAGAGTTACTGTCGATGTTGCCACTACCAATGAAGCCTTTCATCAGTTTATTGGCAACATAATAGTCTTCGGTAAGCAGCTGACCAGATACATAGAACGCAACCGAATCGGCCCCATATTCTTCGATGGTTTGATTGAATTTGTCTGCGACCAACTGAGTGGCACTGTTCCAATCTAGCTCTTGTTTTTGCTCATTCTGAATATGAGCAGGCTGTGTAAGACGACCTAAAGGCGTGACGGTGTCGCCGAGCGCAATCCCTTTAGTGCATAGCTTTCCATAGTTTGATGGATGATCTTTATCACCACGCACTTCTAGTTTTCCTAACGATGTCGGTCTCGCTTCTATTCCACACCCTACACCACAATAAGCACAGGTCGATTTTATCCAGCCGCTGTTTGAATCGGTCATCCGTTTCTCACTCAATTATCCATAATTGTAATAACTAAAAATAAGCAAATAACACGCCACTTAATAGCAGCTGATGAATAGCAAATAATTTCATCTAAAAACAACAACTTAATAAAAACACAAATATCAACAACGAACCAAACAGAACTTAGCCAAGATAAAAACTTAATTTTTGCACCATTTTGCAGAAAGTTGCACCACAAACGCTCATTTATATAAATATAACAAAAATTTTACATACCACTTTAGGGGTAATTACGTGCCACCTGCAATTTTTAAATCACTGAAATATATATATTAAATTTTATTTAAATGAACAAATCGCAATCTGGCACCCTCCTTGCTCCACTAGAAACCAAGACTTAGAAAAAACATTTTTGTTTTTCTTGATGATTATGAATTGAGTGGAATCTCAACCCGGTATTCATCTGCTAACGATTAGAAATTAGACGCTAGTGATGGTGACGCCGAGAATAAGGAATGGATTATGAGCAAGAAGAAAATCGTCGTTGTTGGTAACGGCATGGTTGGACACAAATTTATCGACAACATCCTGCAATCAGAGAGTGATGAGTTTGATGTGATTACTTTTAGTGAAGAGCCAAGGCTGGCCTACGACCGTGTTCAGCTAACGGCTTACTTTAATGGTAAAAGCGCTGATGACCTGTCATTGACCAGTGAAGAGTATTACCAAAGCAACGGCGTGAACTACTTGTTGAACCAGAAGGTTGCCAAGCTAGACACCGCCAATCAACAAGTCATCACTGAAAGTGGTCATGTTGAAAGTTACGACAAGCTAATCTTGGCGACGGGCTCTTTCCCTTTTGTTCCCCCTATTCCCGGTAACGATCAAGAACACTGTCACGTTTATCGGACTATTGAAGACTTAGACGCAATTGAACTATCAAGCAAAGGTAGCAAATCTGGCGTGGTGATTGGTGGTGGTCTGCTTGGCTTAGAGGCCGCAAACGCCGTCAAAAACCTTGGCTTAGAAACCCATGTGGTTGAATTTGCGCCTCGCCTGATGGCGGTTCAATTAGATGATGGTGGCGGTGCCCTACTGCGCAGAAAAATTGAAGACCTTGGTGTGCAAGTTCATACCGAGAAAGCGACCTCTGAAATAGTCGATGGTGAAAATGCTCGCTACCGCATGAACTTCGCCGATGGCACCCATTTAGAAACCGATATGATCGTATTCTCTGCGGGTATTCGCCCTCAAGATGCCCTAGCTCGCAGCTCTGATATCACCATTGGTGAACGTGGTGGCATCGTGATTAATGATCACTGCCAAACTAACATCGACAACGTGTATGCGATTGGTGAATGTGCGCTTTGGGACAACAAGATCTTCGGCTTAGTCGCACCCGGTTACTCCATGGCGAAAGTCGCGGCTGCGCATATCTTATCGGACGGAACGAGCGACGCTTCATTTACTGGTGCAGACATGAGCACCAAACTCAAATTACTGGGTGTTGATGTGGCCAGTATTGGTGAAGTACACGGCAAGACGGAAGGCGCTCAATCGTATACTTATAACGATGAAATTGAACAAGTTTATAAACGCTTGATCATCTCGGCTGACGGCACGAAAATTGTCGGTGCCGTATTGGTCGGTGATGCAGAAGCCTACGGTTCGCTACTGCAAATCAAGCAAAATGATATGCCTCTTCCTGAAAACCCATCAGTGCTGATTTTACCTAACGTGGCCGATGATTCTGGCTCTGCAATGGGTGTTGAAGCTCTGCCTGATAGCGCTGTGATCTGTTCATGTTTTGATGTGACCAAAGGCGATATTAAAGAGGCCGTTTCAGCTGGCTGCACCACGATGGCGGCTCTAAAAGAAACCACCAACGCTTCAACAGGTTGTGGCGGTTGTTCTGCCCTTGCGAAACAAGTTCTGGATATTGAGCTGATTAACTTGGGTGTGGAAGTCTCTAACGATATCTGTGAGCACTTTGCTTATTCTCGCCAAGAGCTTACCGACATCATTCGCGTCAACAAAATCAAGACCTTCGATGAGCTGTTAGATTCTCACGGCAACGGATTGGGCTGTACCGTGTGTAAACCGGCTGTCGGTTCGATTCTGGCTTCCTACTGGAACGATTACATCCTTGAAGATCAACATATCGAGCTGCAAGACACCAATGACATCTACCTTGGCAACATGCAAAAAGACGGCACTTACTCGGTAGTTCCGCGTATTGCTGGCGGTGAAATCACTCCCGATAAATTGATTGTTTTAGGCGAAGTCGCTAAAGAGTTCGACCTGTACACCAAAATCACGGGCGGTCAGCGTGTCGACTTGTTTGGCGCACAGCTTAACGAACTGCCTATCATCTGGAAAAAGCTGATTGATGCAGGTTTTGAAACGGGCCACGCCTACGGTAAATCGGTTCGTACCGTGAAATCTTGTGTCGGTAGCACTTGGTGTCGATACGGTGTCGACGACAGTGTTGGCTTAGCGATTCGACTTGAGAACCGCTACAAAGGCCTGCGTTCACCACACAAGATCAAGTTTGCGGTTTCTGGCTGTACTCGTGAATGTGCAGAAGCCCAATCAAAAGATTTTGGCATTATCGCCACCGACAAAGGTTGGAACCTCTACATCTGTGGTAACGGCGGTATGCGCCCTCGCCATGGTGACCTTTTCGCTACCGACCTTGATGAAACCACACTCCTTAAATACATCGACCGCGTTTTGATGTTCTACACACGTACCGCAGACCGCTTACAGCGTACATCGGTATGGATGGAGAACCTTGAAGGCGGCATCGAATACCTCAAGCAAGTCGTGATTGAAGACAAGCTCAACGTTGCTGAAGAACTTGAGGCCGATATCGCCCTCAACATCGAAAAATACCAGTGTGAGTGGAAAACCACCATCGAAAACCCTGAAAAGATGAAACGCTTCCAGCACTACATCAACAGCGAAGAAATGGACACTAGCCTGTCATTCATCAAAGAACGAGAGCAGCGTTTTCCTAAGCCGAGCTTGAGCTCTTCTTCCGATTCAAAACGCGATGAAAGGCTCGCTAAAGCAGACCAAATCGAAGTGACTGAGGTTTCATAAATTTCATCAGGTTCATCAGGTTCATCAATAAAAAAATAAAAACTCAATTTTAGACTAGGAGAAAGTCATGGAAAATTGGACAACCGTATGCAGCACCAGCGATCTAACCCCAAACGGGGGAATTTGCGCCAAAGTAGACGATAACCAAGTGGCTATTTTTTACTGCAAGCGCAGCGACACGCTTTATGGGCTCTCTAATTACGACCCTATCGGCAAGGCGAATGTGATGTCACGTGGTATAATTGGTTCATTAAGCGGAGAACCTTACGTGGCCTCACCCTTATACAAGCAGCATTACCACTTAGAAACTGGCGAATGTCTTGAACAGCCTGAGCTCAAGCTCGTGAAATTTGAAGTTCGCAAACAAGGAGAACAAGTTCAAGTTCTCGCACCACTTGCTATCGCCAGTTAACTAAACCGCCGACACCATCATGCAAACGCTTATTAGCGTGCGCAATTTCGGCACAGGGTTTATGCACATTAAAAGCGTTCTAAGTTCGGAAGTAACGCAGGTGCACAAACCGGGTAATTTTCCAGATTTAAAGGATTTAAACCATGGATAACACTAAATTTTCGCTGCTTTCATTTACGGGTAAGATGAAGGTCTTACACCTAAGCTGGATGGCCTTTTTCATTACCTTTGTTGTGTGGTTCAACTTTGCCCCACTACTGCAAATGGTAAAAACTACGCTTGGTCTTTCTACTGAAGAGATCAAAACCCTCCTGATCCTCAACGTTGCATTGACCATTCCGGCACGTGTCGCAATAGGCATGCTAACCGATAGATACGGCCCAAGGTTGGTTTACTCTTCGCTACTCGCGGTCTGTTCTATCCCTTGTTTCATGTTTGCTCTGGCAGACTCTTTCATTCAAGCAGCAATCGCTCGTTTCCTACTGGGCTTCATTGGTGCAGGTTTCGTTGTCGGTATTCGTCTTGTGTCTGAATGGTTCCCACACAACGAACTGGGTACTGCAGAAGGTATTTACGGCGGCTGGGGTAACTTCGGTTCAGCAGCAGCAGCGTTCACACTTCCAACTCTCGCTCTAGCGTTTGGTGGTGAAGACGGCTGGCGTTATGCGGTTGGTATTACTGGCGTAATGAGCTTAGCGTTCTCGTTTATCTTCTACAAAAACGTGTCAGATACACCAAAAGGTTCAACTTACTTCAAGCCTGCTCAAGTAACAGCGATGGAAGTGACATCAAAGGGTGACTTTTTCTTCCTACTTATTATGAAGATCCCTATGTATGCCGCTTTAGCGCTACTGACTTGGAAGCTATCACCAACCAACATCAACATGTTGTCAGACATGGCGGTTTACTCAGTGTATGCCGGTTTAGCTGCGCTTTACGTGTACGAAGTGTCGCAAGTTTGGAAAGTAAACAAGAACGTATTTAAAGAAGAAGTGCCAGAGATTCACCAGTACAAATTCAAGCAAGTTGCGGTACTTAACGTATTGTACTTCGCTACATTTGGTTCTGAACTGGCTGTGGTTTCTATGCTACCACTGTTCTTCTCTGAAACCTTTGAATTAACACCGGTTCTTGCAGGTATGGTTGCATCGGCTTATGCCTTTATGAACCTAATGTCTCGCCCAGGTGGTGGTTGGATTTCAGATAAATTCGGTCGTAAACCAACACTGCTTATTCTAACGATTGGCCTTGCGGTGGGTTACTTCGCAATGGGTCAAGTCGACAGCACATGGCCTGTATGGCTAGCAGTTGTCGCGGCGATGGCGTGTTCTTTCTTCGTGCAAGCGGGTGAAGGTGCAGTATTCGCAACGGTTCCTCTAATCAAGCGTCGTATGACAGGTCAAATTGCTGGTATGACGGGTGCTTACGGCAACGTGGGTGCGGTAGTTTACCTAACTGTGTTGTCATTCGTGAGCTACCAAACATTCTTCTTAGTGATTGCTGCAACAGCGGTACTTGGCTTTGTGACTCTGCTGTTCATGGAAGAGCCTAACGGTCAAATCGCCGAAGTAAACGACGACGGCAGTGTCACGCTGATTAATGTTTCAAGCTAGGGTCTGTACTAAGAAGCATTGATATTATTGAATCGGGAGAGGCACCTTAGCGGATACATCAATGCTAGGTGCTTCGTTCAAAGGCTCTAAGTTCACTAGGGCTTTTGTTCTTCCTAGGATGTTCTGTCAAGGAAGCGGGAAGAAGAGCAGTTAAGAAGAAGACAAGTTATGACAATTTCATTCAGCCAAGGGCAAGTCATCACGCCAGAATCCAACAACCAGTTAACGCTTAAGTTTGGTGGTTATTCGAATCAAGGCGTACGTGATGAAAACCAAGATGCCATCATTGTAAAACACCCTAAAACTCGCGCAGAGCAAGAGTTGAAAGGCAGTGTTGCCTGCATTGCAGACGGAGCAAGTTGTAGTGAACACGGCCAGAAAGCCAGTCACACCAGCGTGATGCAGTTTATCGACGACTATTACGCAACCCCCCAAAGCTGGAGCATTCAACGTTCGGCGCAAAAGGTCTTAACGTCCCTCAATTCTTGGCTCTTCAACACGTCTGTTTCTAATATTCATCCCGCACAACAAGTGAACCACAATGCCCTCGTTTCGACGTTCAGCAGCGTGATATTAAAATCAAACACCGCGCATATCTTCCACGTGGGCGACAGTCGCATTTACTTACTAAGAGATGGAGAATTACGCCGGCTAACGCGCGATCACACCCGTAAAAATATGGGGCAAAAGCATTATCTAACACGCGCCTTAGGCATGGACAACCAACTCAACGTTGACTATCAAACCCTGCCTATCAAGAAAAACGACTGCTTTATCCTAACGTCTGATGGCGTGCATGAGTTTGTCTCTCCCAACACCTTCAAAGAACACATCGATAAACCCGGAGCGGATTTCGAATACGCAGCGCAAACCATCTGTAACACCGCTTTAAGCCACAATAGCTCAGACAACGTGAGCTGCTTGATTGTGCAAGTCAGTCATCTGCCTAAACCTTCGCTGATTGAATTCCATGAGAAGCTGGCTAAACGGGCAATCCCACCCGCTTTAAAGCTCGGGCAAAGTATCGACAACTTCATGGTACTTGAGGTGTTGTATGCAGGTTCAAGAAGCCATGTGTATCGTGTGATGCAGAAAGAGACACAAACCGAGTTCGTGCTGAAAGTCCCTTCCGTTCAATATCACGATAGCCCTTCGCAACTCAGAGCTTTCTTTAATGAACAATGGGCGGGGATCTTGTTAAAAAATAAGAGGGTAATGAAGGTTTACCCGACGCCAGAGAACTCGCAATTCTTATACCAAATCTGCGAATGGGTAGAAGGCATCACGCTAAGGCAATGGATGTACGACAATCCAAAACCGTCACTCAATGAAGTACGTGACATACTAGAAAAGATCACTCAAGGCATTCGAGTATTGCAACGTGCAGATATGGTGCACCGAGACTTAAAGCCCGAGAACATCATGATTCAACGTGATGGTGAGGTAAAAATCATCGACCTTGGTGCGGTATTAGTGAGAGGCCTTGAAGAGGGAGAGCTCACCGACAAAGACGACACACCATTAGGCGCGGTCAATTACATTGCACCCGAGACCATCAAGCACAACAGCGCGACCACCAGCTCTGATCTGTTCTCTATCGCTGTAATCGGCTATGAGATGCTAACCGGTGAATTACCCTACTCTGAAATGACCGCACAATCGCTTAAGCAATCTCGTCACCATCAATGGGAATACCAACCCATCACACAGAAACGAGCTGACTTACCAAGCTGGGTGGATTTGGTATTACAAAAAGCCTGCGCGGAATCACCAAGCGAACGTCATCAAGTGTTGGGGGATTTTGTAGCAGACCTTTACACACCAAACCAAAGCTTGGTGAAAAGCAAAGCCAAGCAACCTTTGATAAACCGAAACCCAATCCAGTTTTGGAAAGTGTTGGCTTTGTTGCTCGGCATTGTTGCCATTGTAGAAATGGGCTTATTACTCAGTGCTAGTTAAAACCAAGTTCGAGTTAATTACAGGTTCGAGTTAAAACCAAGTTCGAGCTAAACGCGAGGCTTCTAGCCAAGCGTAAAATTCGAGCTAGCCTCGTTTTACTAAGCTTCTTGGCACTAGCTCAATACCCGCTTGGTAACGTTTAGCAGACGCGTTCAAAGCCAAAGCAAAGGCGCTGTCTGCAATCACTTCGAATTGCTGTGGCAGTGAGTGGACTTTAAAAGGTAAGAAATCCAATAAACGATTATCACCAAAGGTTGCCAGCTTTACTTGGCTGATCAGTTCTGGCTTTTCAACCATCACATCCAACACACCTTCTAGTAAGGTATAAGACATAGTGACAATGGCATCGGGCACTGTGCCTTTGGCAATCCAACCCTCAAAAATCTCACGTCCTGATTCTCGGTCAAAGTGCTCGCCATAACCGACAACCATCGGCTTGTTGTCTGTTAGCCTTGTTTGTTGAGTATGTGCTTTATTCGCCGCTTCAAAACCCAACTGACGTTCACGTGAAATGTTCAGATCAGGCAGTGCACCAATCAAACCAACACTATGAATGCTGTCATCAAGAATCGAGTGCGTCAGTTCAAATGCAGCCTCGAAATCTTCACTGATCACACAGGCAAAGTGCTCATCATCTAAAGGACGATCTATCGCGATGACTGGCGTGCCTGAGTTTTGCAGTTTCAAGTAGAACTCATTGGCGTCTGGCATTGAGCTCGCCACCAGCAAGGCATCGATACGACGGCTAACAAGCGCTTCCGCAACTTTACGTTCGGTTTCGGCGTCATCATCTGAGCAACCAATCAAAATTTGATAACCCACTTTACGTGAGTTCTGCTCTATCAATTTTGCTAAACGCGCGTAACTGCTGTTTTCCAGATCGGGAATAATCAAACCAAATGAACGGCTATTACCAGCGCGCAGCGACGAAGCAGCATGGTCTGGTCGGTAGTTATACTCTTCCACCACTGCCATGACTTTCTGCTGTGTCTTTTCACTGATTCTGTATTTCTGCGCCTTGCCATTAATCACATAGCTGGCTGTGGTTTTCGACACACCGGCTAGTTTGGCAATCTCATCTAGTGTCATATGGGTGACCTGTATTTTGTGCGTAGGATCATATAACCAATCTTCTGATCCTTGGATTAGTTGAATTATATGCTGAATCGATTCAGTATAAAAGCTGAAAGGATTCAGCAAAATCTGAAAAGTGACTTCAATCATCTTTTTGAATGGATTGAGCGTCATTTGTCGTGATTCAGCTTCTTGTTGTTAACGAAACTGAAATTACGACACGCAGCAAAACTATTTTGAAAACCAAAATCGGCTTTGCTGAATTTTTTTACACTGAATGCTGAACCGATTCAGCCAAAGTAAAACAAATAGTTAAGCAACGAGTTAAGCTCCATAAACCTTGCTCTAGACTGAATCGTAGCGATACACAAATTCTCAAGCGATACGCTAAAGAGGCACCATGCTTAAATTATCAAAATCTGACATCACTCTAGGCCAAACTGCCGAAGACAAATTCAAAGCAATCCAAAACATTGCTGGCGACCTGACAGCTAAAGGTTTAGTTGACTCTGGTTACGTTGAAGGAATGCTGAACCGTGAAAACCAGAACTCTACGTTCCTAGGTAACGGCATCGCGATTCCTCACGGAACGACGGATACGCGTGGCCTAGTAAAAGAGACAGGCGTTGCGGTACACCACTTCCCTGAAGGTATTGATTGGGCAGACGGCAACCGTGTTTACGTAGCAATTGGTATTGCAGCGAAATCTGACGAGCATTTAGGCATTCTTAAGCAGCTAACGAAAGTGCTAGCGGCTGACGGCGTTGAAGAGAAATTAAAGCAAGCGAAATCAGAAGACGAAATCATCGCCCTACTTAACGGCGAAGTTCAGCTAGAAGCAGACCTAGACGCTTCTTTAGTTCAGCTACTATTCCCTGCGAGCGACATGGTTCAAATGTCTGCAGTTGCGGGCGGCCTACTTAAAAACACAGGTTGCACAGACAACGCATTCGTTGCTGACCTGGTAACGAAAACACCAACTCACCTAGGCCAAGGCCTGTGGTTGTTGGGCAGCGACAAAGGTGTAACTCGCACTGGCGTATCTTTCGTTTCAACAGCCAACCATTGTGAATACGAAGGTACACCAGTTAAAGCATTGGTCGCATTTGCTGCTTGTAACAGCGCGCACCAATCTATTCTGGCAAACCTAAGCAAGATGGTTTTCGAAGGTAAACAGCAACAACTGCTAGCCGCTGACGCAGCGCAAGTGATTGGCCTTCTGAAAGGTGAAGCGGTTTCTACAGCCTCTCAAGACGATGACAACTGCGCAGTATTCAAAATCAAAAACGCACACGGCCTACACGCTCGTCCGGGTGCAATGCTAGTTGCTGAAGCGAAGAAGTTTGAATCAACGATCCGCGTTTCAAACCTAGATGGCGACGGAAAAGAAGTGAACGCGAAGAGCTTGATGAAAGTCATCGCGCTTGGCGTTAAACACGGCCACCAGCTTCAGTTTGTTGCTGAAGGTGAAGATGCAGCACAAGCACTTGAATCGATTGGTAAAGCTATCGCTTCAGGCCTTGGCGAAGGTTAAGGAATCGATATGTCTGATAAACAAATCAAAGCCGTTACCGTTACGCTAAACCCTGCTCTCGACCTAACAGGCGCTATCGACGCACTTAATGTGGGCTCAGTGAGCCTAGTAAACAAAGGCTCTCTGCATGCAGCGGGCAAAGGCGTAAACGTAGCGAAAGTACTTTCAGAGCTTGGCGCGAAAGTGACCGTAACAGGTTTCCTTGGTCGCAATAACGAAGAAGCGTTCTACCAACTGTTTGAGCAGATGGGCGCAACTGACCGCTTCATCCGTGTCGACGGCGCGACTCGTATCAACGTGAAATTGGTAGAAAATTCAGGCCAAGTAAGCGATATCAACTTCCCAGGTGTTCCTGTTGATGCTGACGCTATCAAAGCGTTTGAAGAAACCTTGTTAGAGCTTGCTGAAACACACGATTACTTCGTGATTGCAGGCAGCCTGCCACAGGGCATCTCTCCTGAGCTTTGCGCTTCTTGGGTTCAACGCTTACACGATTTAGGTAAGAAGGTGCTATTTGATAGCAGCCGTGACGCACTTAAAGCCGGTATCAATGCGCAACCTTGGCTGATTAAGCCAAACGACGAAGAGCTGTCTCAGCTGTTCAATGCAGAACTAACCACACGCGACCAATGCCAACACGCAGGCCAAGCCCTAAGTGAAAAAGGTATTGAAAACATCGTGGTGTCACTTGGCGCAGAAGGCGTGATGTGGCTAAACCAAGGTGAATGGTTACATGCTCAACCACCGCGCATGCAAGTAGTAAGCACGGTAGGCGCAGGCGACACCTTAGTTGCTGGCCTATGTTGGGGTCACATGCAACAGATGCCAAAACCAGAACTTATTAAATTCGCAACCGCCCTATCTGCTCTAGCAGTTTCACAGGTAGGCGTGGGCATCACCAGCCAACAAGAGCTGGATTCAGTACTACAAAATATCCAATTACAGTCGCTTAGTGCTCCAACTAGCCAGTTAGACACAAGCAAATAAGACAAAAGGTTTATTATGAATATTACCATTATCACAGCTTGCCCTAGTGGCGTAGCAAACAGCATCATCGCCGCAGGCTTGTTAGAGCAAGCGACAAAAGCACTGGGTTGGAACGCCGCTATTGAATGTCAATCAAGCGTGCTACCTGACTCAACCGTATCGCAAGACACTATCGACAGCAGCGACGTTGTGGTTATCGCAGCCAACACCAACGTTGATAAAGCGCGCTTTGTCGGCAAGAAAGTGTACCAAGCAGCTATCTCGGAATGCACTGCGGATGCAAAAGCATTTCTAGAGAAAGCGGTAGTAGAAGCAACAGTACTAGACGCTTCTCAAGTTGAAAGCACTGTTGAAGTGACCGGTACCTCTCCAAACTCTTCTACAACAGCAAGCACAGGCAGCAAGAAGATCGTAGCGATTACGGCTTGCCCAACGGGTGTTGCACATACCTTTATGGCAGCTGAAGCGCTTGAAGCAGAAGGCAAACGCCTAGGTCACCAAATCAAAGTGGAAACTCGCGGCTCTGTAGGTGCGAAAAACCAACTGACTGACCAAGAAATCGCAGACGCTGATCTTGTTATCATCGCAGCTGACATCGACGTTCCTCTGGATCGTTTTAACGGCAAAGCGCTATACAAAACGACAACGGGTCCTGCGCTTAAGAAAACAAAGCAAGAGATGGAAAAAGCATTCGCAGAAGCTAAACCATACCAACACACTGCTTCTTCAAATTCAGCGCCTGCTGACGAGAAGAAAGGCGTGTACAAGCACCTAATGACGGGTGTTTCTCACATGCTTCCAGTGGTAGTTGCAGGTGGTTTGATCATTGCTCTTTCTTTCGTATTCGGTATCGAAGCGTTTAAAGAAGAAGGCACGCTGGCCGCTGCACTGATGACTATCGGTGGTGGCTCTGCATTCGCTCTGATGATTCCTGTTCTTGCTGGTTTCATTGCATTCTCAATTGCTGACCGTCCGGGTCTGGCTCCAGGTCTAATCGGCGGTATGCTGGCTAGCTCAACGGGCGCAGGTTTCATAGGTGGTATCGCAGCAGGTTTCATTGCAGGTTACGCAGCGAAATTCATTGCCGACAAGGTTCAACTTCCACAATCCATGGAAGCCCTCAAGCCAATCCTGATCATTCCGTTTATCGCGAGTTTGTTCACTGGTCTTGTGATGGTTTACATCGTGGGTGGCCCTGTTTCTGGCGTGATGAGCGCAATGACAACTTTCCTAAACAACATGGGAACGTCTAATGCGATTCTTCTGGGTGTGATTCTAGGCGCAATGATGTGTTTCGACCTTGGTGGTCCGGTAAACAAAGCAGCTTACACATTCGGTGTTGGTCTATTGGCTTCGCAAACTTACGCACCAATGGCAGCAATCATGGCAGCAGGTATGGTTCCAGCTCTAGGTATGGGCCTTGCGACTTTCCTAGTGAAAGACAAGTTTGAAGCAGGCGAGCGTGAAGCAGGTAAAGCATCATTCGTTCTTGGCCTATGTTTCATCTCTGAAGGTGCAATCCCATTCGCAGCGAAAGATCCAATGCGTGTTATCCCAGCTTGTATGGCAGGTGGTGCACTAACAGGTGCTCTATCAATGATGTTTGGTGCTCAGCTAATGGCTCCACACGGCGGTCTATTCGTACTACTGATTCCTGGTGCTATCTCTCCAGTTCTAATGTACCTATTGGCGATTGCAGCAGGTACAGCGGTAACAGGCTTTGGTTACGCGGCTCTTAAAAAGATGAGTGACTCTAAGGTAACTGCAGAGGCTTAATCCCCCTACTCTGGTTAACGGTTCAGCCCGATAACCAGAGGCTCTTGATAACCGGTTTCTTGGTAAAACGGCTCCTTAAAACAAAGGCTCCTCATTTGAGGAGCCTTTTTATTGTTCATGTATTTTCCGGTCGGAATGAGTTAAGTGCAATATTGGTATATTTGATTAGCTAGTAAGCGTTTCTTCAAAGACACCCAATTCACGACCAAGCCAGATCGCTCGTACTGTGTGATCCAAAGTTTCTTCACCGCCAGTTACAGGGTGAATAAGCACCGACATATCACCGCGTTCTTGCTCAAGCCATTCAACAATGCCCGACTCTTTGTTCGCAAAGTGAATCTCAAACATTGGCATCTTATGTGGACCAACCAAACGCTGTATTAATGGGAAAACCTCTAATACATCTTTACGTTCCGCTAAAATTTTCTGACGCAGTGTTTCTGCTTGCTCTGCAAATCGCAGAGGGAAATAGATATGACCGTGGTACATGGCACCATCCTTTAGAATTATGATGTCGCAAGTTTATACCTAAACCGCCTTTAATAGCCAAACCTAAATAGGTGAGCTTGCTTTCGGAAGGATCAATTTGAAATGGGAAAACTAGAGTTTGTTACTCGAACGAATCGAAAACAAACTCTAGTGATATTGACTATTTCTTTAAATCACTACGGGCGTAGTTTTAAAACACGGTCGATGTCTTCTGCGGAATGGCGTTCTGGTACTTGCTCCCACTCTTCGCCAAATGAACGGTTAACAACTCGCCCTCGTTGGAAACCTTCGCGCGCTTCAAGTTGCTTCGCCCAGCGCACAACGTTGGTGTAAGACTCAACTTGTAGAAACTCGGCCGCATCGTAAATTTTGCCTAGCACAAGGTTGCCATACCAAGGCCAAATCGCGATATCAGCGATGCTTAACTCGTCACCCGCCACAAATGTGTTATTTGCGAGCTGTTTGTCTAACACATCTAGTTGACGCTTAGCTTCCATTGCGAAGCGGTTAATTGGGTACTCTTGCTTTTCATCCGCGTAAGCGTAGAAGTGGCCGAAACCACCGCCTAGGAATGGTGCCGAGCCTTGTGCCCAGAACAACCAGTTAATGGTTTGCGTTCTTGCTGCCCCTTCTTTTGGTAAGAAGTGACCAAATTTTTCTGCTAGATGCATCAAGATAGATGCCGATTCGAATACATTCACGTCTTCGTCACCAGACTTGTCGACAAGTGCTGGTATTTTGGAGTTTGGATTCACTCCAACAAAGCCAGAAGAGAACTGATCAGCCTCACCGATGTTGATCAAGTACGCATCATATTCAGCTTCTTTAACACCCGCCGCTAACAACTCTTCCAGCAAGATAGTGACTTTTTGACCGTTAGGTGTGCCAAGAGAATACAATTGAAAAGCATGGTCACCAACAGGAAGTTCTTTATCAAAGCGAGCTCCAGATTCAGGACTATTGATGCTTGCCCACTTGTTACCACCAGCAGTATCGTTAACCCAAACTTTTGGTGGAGTGTATTGTTCTGACATGATATTTCCTTATTAATATAGGGTCTCACAAACTGATATTAGGTCACATGCCTGCGGTTAAAACCCCTGAATACGATTTATTTTCAAACTGTTAAGCATGGCTTATTCCAGAAAGACATAACCCGCTTAAGCGTTAGTGTGTGTAGAAGGTAAGTCTGTATTCAAACTTCAATCTAATCTCGATAAGTCCACTGCATCATTTAGCAATGATTTTACGAACGACATACCGACAGCTTCAAGAAAGCTGTGATAAAATCGGGATATTACAATTGATAAGGATTTGGCAATGTCTTCTGATTACACAGGTTCGAGTGCAGCGTATGCTCGCCAAGAGAAAGGCTACCGCGAAAAAGCACTAAAACTGTACCCTTGGGTTTGTGGTAAATGTGCGCGTGAATTTGTTTACTCAAACCTCCGAGAGCTTACCGTTCACCACGTGGATCACGACCATACAAACAACCCTGAAGATGGCAGCAACTGGGAGCTACTGTGCCTGTACTGTCACGATCATGAGCATTCAAAATACACTGACCATGAGCGTTATGGTGTGGATGCAAAAGCGAGTTTAGATGATCATCAGTCAGCGACACACAACCCGTTCGCCGATCTCGCTAAGATGATGAAGAAATAACACACCTTCAGAGTAGTCTTTGGTAGATGGTAACTGCTAGATAATAGATACATAACAAGTAACCCCAGTATGTCACCATACTGGGGTTTCTTTTATCTGCCGTCATAACCAAATAATAGAGTTCAGGTAGGCAGGATCAAAAAAGCCTTCCGAAGAAGGCTTTTTAAGAATCAAATCGAATTATGCTGCCGCTTGCTTGCGAGACTCTTCTACCTTCTTAGCGCGTTGTTTTAGCGTCAATTTATCGCGGTATGCAAACCAAACGTAAGACACAACCACTAAGAAGAACAGGTATGACAATGAGAAAATGAACGGCGATTGAATGATATCGTTCGAGATACCCCAAGAAACACCGATAACAGTCACTGCAATTTTCGCAAAAAAGCCACACATCAATAGCACTAATGCCAACTGTGGGAAACGCGTACTGCGGAATGCAAGCCAGTAGCAACTACCAACTGCTAGAGCCGCAACATAGAAGCCGAATAGGAAAGAGTGAATATGGTCAGCTGCCGCTACACCACCAGAAATTGACATCAATAAAATTAAAAACAGTTTCATAATACTCGCCTCACCATAAGTTGGAAACGCATCCTTTCAAATTTGGAATCTCAGTTTGCATACTATTTTCCCACTTTTTACGGACAACACAACCCCTCCAATCGAACAAAATGTAAGCAAAAGTACTAACAAAAATCACCCTTAACAATTGCTTAACATTCTGTTTTTAATAAAACTCCGTTACTCCTTGTCTCATATGAGCAAAGCGCTGTTACGATTTATTTTGTTACACAAATTTAACCTTGGAAATTAATTAAAATTATTTGTAACTCTGTGATATCCGCACGCAATACGCGTCTATTCAAAAACCATCACCTCAAAATCCCTGAAATAATAAGAAGACAGAGCGAAAAAGAACAAAATAGAGAGGTGTTAAAAACATTTCAAAAACCAATGAAAAACAACTTATTAACAAATTGAATTTAATTTACCAAAAATGGAAAAAGAGATTCCAATCACATTTTAATTGGTTATAATCCGCGCTCTTTTGCGCTATCTGTTGAGAAACGCAAACTAATTTTGAAGAAACAATCACAATAACCCGTCTTTAGTTAAGTGGCTCTCCACTAACCGATGACAAAACTGAGAATAAAAATGAGCAAGATTGATAAAGCAACACGTATCCTGCTAGCAGGCTTCTGTATCAACCTTTGTCTTGGCATCCTGTATGCTTGGAGTGTATTTAACAAAGCGCTAGTAACTGAAGCTGGTTGGAGTGCTGCTGAAGCATCTTCACCTTACGCTATTGCAACTATCACATTCTCTGTTTGTCTTCTTGTTGCGGGCATCCTACAAGACCGTATGGGTCCACGTAAGATCCTTATCCTAGGTACAGCGCTTACAGGCCTAGGTATGATTGCTTCTGGTTTCGCTACAACGCCTATGATGCTGAACATCACGTTCGGTATTATAACAGGTGCAGGTATCGGCTTCGGTTACGCATGTCTGTCTCCATCAGCAATGAAGTGGTTCCACTCTTCTAAGAAAGGTATGGTTAACGGTCTTATCGCAGCAGGCTTCGGTCTTGCGGCTATTTACCTAGCACCAGTAACTTCTGCGCTAATCGACAGCATGGGTATCCAAACTAGCTTTATGATTCTTGGTGTTGGTGTACTTGCAATCGCAGTACCTCTAGCAGCAACAATCAACAACCCACCAGCGGATTACACGCCAGCTGAGCCTAAAGTAAAAGCAGGCCAAGCTCCTAAAGCGGTTAAGAAGACTGAAGACCTAACTTGGAAAGTAATGCTGAAGACTCCTCAGTTCTACTCTCTATGGATCATGTACGCATTCGCTGCATCTGTTGGTCTAATGATCATCGGTAACATCACTACAATTGCTAGCGTTCAAGCTAACCTGCCAAACGCAGTTTACCTAGCGTCTATCCTTGCAGTATTCAACTCAGGCGGCCGTGTTGCTGCGGGTATGCTTGCAGATAAAATCGGTGGCGTACGTACTCTACTTCTAGCGTTCATCCTTCAAGGCGCGAACATGGCTCTATTCGCTACGTTCAACTCTGAATTCACGCTAATCATTGGTACGGCTATCGCAGCGGTTGGTTACGGTACGCTTCTAGCAGTATTCCCAACACTAACTGCTGAGTTCTACGGCCTGAAAAACTACGGTACTAACTACGGCGTGCTTTACACGGCATGGGGTATCGGCGGCGCTATCGGTGCAGCAGTTGTTGGCTTCTCAATGTCAAACGGCGAAGGTTACGGCCTAGCTTACACAATCTCTGCAGTTATGATGGCAGTGTGTATTGTTCTAGCAATCATCACTAAACCAATCTCTGAAGCTAAAGTTGCAGAACTAAAAGCATCACAAGCTTAATCAACAGAAAAGATTGAATTTGTTACTGAAGAGCTTAACCTTAGGGTTAGGCTCTTTTTGTATCAAGCGACTTCTCCATTGACGACCGAAACCACTCTTCAGCTCTCCCCCACTTATTATCTCGACAACTTCAATCGACTGGTTGAACACGCTCAAACGCTCTACCCCGATCTTCTGAGTGATGATGAATGTCGTTGGTTGTCCGCATACAAACGTCTTTCTGTTTCAAGCCAATGCCTAATGGTTCGTTTGCTTTCTCGTAAAGGCCGTTGGTTTCGCAGCGATAAACTCAACTATGTTGAGATCCCAGATCTAAAGACCGAACTGCAAGAGCTAAACAGCTCAGGCTTCATTGGGTTGAGTCATCCCGAAGAACAGCATGACCTCGCCATTAGTGAGGTCGAGCTCGGGTTGCACTTGCTCACCAAACCAGAGCTGTTGAGTGTATTCCCCGCCCTTAAGAGCCATAGAAATGCCAAGAAAGACGAGCTGTTGTTACGGCTTGATCAGCAACCTTTTGATCAATTTCAAAACCTCTCTTTCGACTGTATTTACGTCATCGAATCTCAAGTGATTGATGTATTACTGTTGCTGTTCTTTGCCAACACCTATCAAGACTTAAGTCAGTTCGTGTTAAGCGACCTTGGGCTAAACACCTTTGAGAACTACCCATTAAGCAAGCAACGCCGCTTCTTCACCTCTAGGGATCAGCTCAATCAATTAATCCAGATGCGCGATATTCAACGCTTGTATTCAGAAGGTGACCGCAAAGATGGCGAGTTTCTGGAACTGATTTTAAATGCGATTCCTGAAGAATCAGAACACAGAAGTATTGCCAGAAAACGATCGCGTTTGATCAATGATGTTGCTCGCGATCTTGAAAGGCTTAATCTAAACGACCAAGCAATCTTTTGGTTCAGACAATCTACACTTCCTCCGAGCAGAGAACGACTTGCACGCATCTATGATAAGCAAGGTACGCTAGACTTAATGTGTGACATTGTCACGCAAATGAAAGCTACTCCATCGGATGTGTCAGAGTTGGAAGTCGCTATTAAGCTTGAAGACCGGCTGCTACGGAAACAGGGGCACAAAGTTTCACGAACCATAAAGCCGAGCTGCAAAGAGTTAAAACTGGAATTAGACCTCAGCCAAACTCGAGTCGAGCTTGCGGTAAAGCAGCATTTTGAGAACCAAGGTTGGGACGTCTACTTTTCAGAAAACAGTTTTCTGTGTGGCTTGTTTGGTTTGGCTTTCTGGGATGTCATTTTCGCAGACGTTGAAGGCGCCTTTATCAATCGTTACCAACATCGACCATTGGATCTGTACCATTCAGATTTCGTAGACAAGCGAGCCGAACAGATTGAAGCCGTGTTTCAAACGATATCCAAACATGGGCTGAACCATTTTCTTGATACTTACGATGAAAAGCAAGGTATCGCGAACCCCTTTGTTCATTGGAATTATTTTCCTAAAGCACTCATCGAACACGGCATGGCTTCAATTCCAAATGCCTTGGTTGTAGACCTCTTCAAAGTGATATTGAGTGACTTAAAGCTATTTAGAACTGGGATGCCGGATTTGATTGCGTTCAAGGGCGATGAGTTTCATTGGATTGAAGTCAAAGGCCCTGGCGATAAACTGCAAGACAACCAGTGGCGCTGGATCAAAGAGTTTGAGCGATTGTCTGCCCCCTTCTCTGTTTGTTACGTCAATCAATGAGTCTTAGCTCTTAACTCTTAACTCTTAACTCTTAACTCTTAACTCTTAACTGCTAGCTTTTAGCTCTTGGGACTTAAATCTAGCTAAGTCTAAACACCAATTTCTGAGCACTAGCGAGTGACGCGCATCGACAAGTCACTCGTCCCATCAAGATCTTGTCTACAAAATTGTTAGAACATGAGCATTTTCAATCATTTTCGATATAATTATAGAAAATGCCTAATATTTAAATACGTATGAATTTGAAAAAACTCTTCATTTTAGCTTTTGTTAGCGTCTTCTCAGGTTGTGCCGTCTACGCGGGTTTAAACTTCGACGAACTGTTTGGTGAACAACAAGTACGCGATCGCCAAGCACCTATTCTTTCAGCTCAAGCGCAGCACTTCATTGACGAAGTAAAGCCCATCATTGATAACCGATGCGTGGTTTGTCACGCTTGTTATGACGCCCCTTGCCAACTCAAAATGTCTTCAGTGGAAGGTATAGACCGAGGCGCGAGCAAGGCACTCGTTTATCAAGGCACCCGCTTAACGGCATCAGCCCCTACTCGCTTGTTTGAAGATGCTTTAACCACGCAAGAGTGGCGCGATGCGGATTTTCATCCTGTCCTCAATGAGCGCATGCAAAACTCAACGGCTAACCTCGATGCTGGTCTTGTTTCTCGTATGTTGATCCAGAAAGAGAATCACCCTCTGCCCGATCAAACCCAGCTTGAAGGTTTCGACTTTTCAATCGATCGCGACCAACAGTGCCCAACCATTGAAGAATACGCTCAATACGAGAGAGATTACCCAACTTGGGGAATGCCTTATGGGATGCCAAACTTAGACAAAACCGAATACGCGACTTTAATGAGTTGGTTGGAAAATGGCGCGTTAATGAACGACCACATTCCATTGACTGATGCAGAACAAGAGCTCGTTAATGTCTACGAAAGCTTTTTAAACAAGAGTGACAATAAGAGTCAACTTTCAGCACGTTACATCTACGAGCACCTGTTTTTATCTCATGTCTATTTTTCTGATTTAGCTCAGCCAACACGCTTCTTCACTGTTGTTCGCTCTGCAACACCACCAGGTGAAGCGGTACAGCGCATCACGACTCGTCGCCCTTATGACGATCCAAAAGTAGACCGTGTTTACTACCGTCTGATTCCAGAGCAAGGCACCATCGTCGACAAAACGCATATGCCTTTCGCACTTAATAAAGAGCGTCTACAAAAGTGGAATACCTGGTTTGTCGACGTCAATTACGCAGTAAAACAACTTCCTAGTTACGACATCGATGTTTCTGCTAACCCAATGACATCATTTGAAGCGCTGCCAGTAAACTCGCGCTTCAACTTCATGTTAGATAACGCGCAAAACACCATCATGGCCTATATCAAAGGGCCGGTGTGTCGTGGTCAACTTGCCTTGAACGTAATTAACGACCGTTTTTGGGTTTTCTTCATCGACCCAGAGAAAGCCGATGTTCCGGAAATTAACGCCTTCTATGCGAGCCAAAAGAAAAACTTAAAGCTGCCTAGCGAGCTGAAAAGTAACACCGTACCTGTGACCAACTGGGTAAGATACGCGAAGCAACAAGCGCGATACCTAAACGCGAAATCAGACTTCACCAACCAATGGTTCGAGAGTGGCGTAAACCTAGACACTAGCATCATTTGGGATGGCGACGGCATCAACCCAAATGCTGCTCTCACCGTCTTTAGGCACTTCGATAGCGCCTCTGTTGTACAAGGGTTAGTTGGCACTCAACCTAAGACTGCATGGATTCTTGATTATGCTCTTCTAGAGCGTATTCACTATCTTCTCGTTGCAGGCTTCGATGTTTACGGTAACTTTGGCCACCAACTGATTACACGCATGTTCATGGACTTCTTGCGCCTTGAAGGTGAGAGTAACTTCTTAACCCTTCTTCCTAAAGACGTTCGCCACATTGAACACTCTAGTTGGTACCAGAACCAAAGCACACAACTGAGTGACTACTTGCAGCGAAACATTGCACCTTTTGATCAGCCGACCAGCGTGGTTTACAAAACGGCCGATCCGAAGCGTGAACTGCTTAATATGATCAAAGATAAGCTCGCACCTGTTCTCGATAATCGCTTTAAGATTGTTGAAACAGGTTTTGGTAGAAAGAATGAAGCACTGCTTAATCAAGTGAATTTGATTAAGGGACAAGGCCTGCGTCATGTGCCTCAATTAGTGATGATCATGATTGAAGGCGAAAACGGCGAAGAGCAACTGTTCACCATGATTCACAACAACGCTCACAGCAACATTTCGAGCCTGTTTAATGAAGAAGGTAACCGTGATTACGCCAATGATGACCTAACCCTCGTAAGAGGCGTTGTCGGTAGCTACCCTGCGGCTTACCTGTCATTAACCGAAAGCGACATTCCGACTCTGGTTAAAACGCTACAGAACTTGAACACGGAAGAAGACTACGTGGCGTTACTTGATAAGTTTGCTGTACGACGCAGCTCTCCGGAGTTTTGGCCGTTCAGTGACCGTGTCCATCGCTGGTATCAACAAGCGCAACCTATCGAGTTCGGCCTGTTGGATTACAACCGCTTTGAGAACCGTTAGTTTTCACGCATAACTTTTAAAAACAAAAATCCTCTGTCTTGGCAGAGGTTTTTTGTTTATGGGGAAAAGTATCGTAAATGCTATTGAGAAGCGAGAAGTGCTCTTAAGAAGCGAAAAGTGATCTAGATTGAATCCGATGTTTCCGGTTGGTGTAGCTCATCAAAAAACGCACGCGCGGCGGGAGAAAGGGAATCTACAGGTTGCTTCAACACCACATAAAACTGACTCTTAAGGCTCCACTTCTCGGGCTGAAGCGGAATTAAGGCTTGGTCATAATGGCCACGGTCGATTAAGTGAGAAGGCAAGAAACTCAGGTGTGTACCCGCCAAGGTTAGAATCACGCCCGATTCAACATGCCAACCATCAAAAGGCTTTACGGAATCGTACTGCTCAATATTTAGTAATCGGAACATCTCGTCTTTGGCATAGCCGCCCATATTGATACGACAGCCATTCAATGAGAAATCCCTGTCCATGATCTTCTCGGCCAGATCTTTGCGCGCATACAGATAACTGTGCTCTTCAAACAGTGGGTATTTATGTTGAAACGCTGATTTTTGATGTGACCCTAGAACCACTATCATCATATCAATCTGATTCTTTGCTAGCTTCTCATTCAACTGGGTGAAATCACCGACATCAACACTCACCTCTACACTGTTACTGCGTTGATAAAACGTCTCGATCGCTTTGGGAAGTGGGTTATAGGGTAAAGTAACGGTGTTATCTAAGCACCCAATTCGCACATGCCCAGAGAGCTCTGTCTGTACACCTCGCAACTTGTAAGCGAAGTCGGTTAAAGTCGATTTTAATTGGTTCGCATATTTATACACTTGCTCACCTTCGTGAGTCAGCTTAAAACCCCTTCTTCCACGTTGGCATAATGTTAATTCTAAGCTTTTTTCCAAGGCAATAAGCTGATTACTGAGCACAGGTTGGCTAATCCCAGTACTTGCGACCGCCTGATTGATGCCTCCTTGCTCAACAATTTCACAAAAAAGCTCTAATCTTCGCAGGTCTCTTTTATCTAACTTATTGTTTGAATTCACTTTGCCACTCACATTTGTTTTTTGTTATGTTTACATCTGATTATATTCATTTATTAACAATAAATACATCAGTATGCTTTATTCACACTTATGGAATAACAATGCATGGATGGCACTATGGCGGCAGAAGCTTACGTGAATAAACCCGAAGCAACACACAGCCACAAAAAGATAGATGACTTCGAGTTGGAACCCGTTCCCGAGAAGGCCAAACGATCTTGGTGGGTCATCAGCCTTATTTGGTTGGCAATCGGCATCGACATTTCGGGACTGTTTCTCGGCTCGATTCTAAGCAGCGGTATTGGTTTTGAAGACGCACTGCTTGCCACGTTTATTGGTTCCGGCTTATTGGCGATCATCGCGATGCTGTGTGCCAACATTGGCTTTCAAGCTGGCGTGTCTACCCCGCTGGTGAGCAGCGCGGTATTTGGCCGTAACGGCGGTAAAATTCTTGGCTTCATCAACGGCATCTCATTAGTCGGCTGGTTCGCATTCCAGGCTGATTTCTTCGCTTTCATCATGGTCGATGCACTGGCGAAATACGACATCATAATTTCACACCTCACCGCTCTTATTGGCGGCAGTGTGTTAATGATGATGACGGCTATCTATGGCGTTCGTGCTTTAGGCAAACTCAGTACCTATTCTGTTCCATTGATGGTGACGTTGATTACCATCGGTTTGTTTATGGCTGCTGATTATCAAGGTGGCGCAGCGCCATCGATTGAAGATCCTTTGACGCTTGGCCAAGCCATCTCTTTTGTTATGTCTATCTGGATTCTAGCTGCGGTTGCTGCACCTGATATTGCTCGCTACGCCAAAACACGCCGTGATGCGATTTTAGGAGCGGGTATCGGTTTCCTCGTCGGCAACAGTGCCATCATTCTTATCGCATTGATCTTGACCAAAATGACCGGCACCGACGACCTAGTTGAGGTCTTCTTCACCTTAGGTTTAGGCATGGCGGCCATTATAGTACTGGTATTCGCACAATGGACCACCAACAGTAGCAACCTAACCTCTGGCGGCTTATGCATGTCGATGGTTCTACCTAAGATTCCGCGCCCTGTTCTGGTTGTGATCATGACCATCGTCGGCATTGGTATCGCTCAACTCGGCATGGTGAACAAGTTTACCGACTTCTTAATGCTACTCAGCGTAACCATTGCGCCTGCTGCGGGTGTCTACATCGTTCAATATTATGTTTTAGATTCGACAAAAATGAGCTTTGAGAACATCCAACAAGTTCCAGCTTGGATGTTTAAAGGCTTGGCTTCTTGGGCATTTGGTACTGCATTCAGCGCTTGTACTGCACCAGAGTTTTTCAACCTGTTTTCGTTCACCAGCATCTCGGCGTTAGACGGCATTCTTGCCGCTGGTGTGATTTACCTCGCCCTAATGAAGCTTTCTCCTTCAAGTGATAAGGAATAGTAGTTGTGATTATTACTGAACAAATGATTGATGATATCGCGCTGGGTGCGACGGTATTAGGTACTGGCGGCGGCGGTGACCCATACAGCGGTGCCTTGATGGCGAAAGTAGCCATTGCAACGGCAAAGCACCCTGTACGCATGATTCCTTTAGAAGACGTGCAAGACGATTGGATGACAGTGCCCTCTTCAATGATTGGCGCACCAACAGTCGCAGTAGAGAAACTCAATTCGAAAGATCAAATGTTGATTGCTTTCGAAGCGATGGAAAAAGCGCTCGGCACTGAAGTAGCGGCAACGTTTCCTATCGAAGTAGGCGGCTTCAATTCATTGATTCCAATTCTCGTTGCAGCACAAAAGAACATTCCTGTGATCGATTGTGATGCGATGGGACGTGCGTTCCCAGAAGCTCAGATGGTGACCTTCTTTCTTGATGGTCTCCCTTCGGCACCGAACACATTGGCCGATGAGCGTGGCAATATCGTCACGCTTTATCCGATTGACGGTATTTGGTCTGAAAAGTTTGCGAGGCCAATTACCGAGCAGATGGGCGGCTCTGCAGCAATGTGCGATTACCCAATGAACGGTAAGAACCTAAAACGCAGCGCACTGCCTGCAACACTGACCCAAGCAATGAAGATTGGTGAAGCGATTAGACTGGCGAACGACAACAATAAAAGTGGCACACAGGCCGTATTAGACATTGTCGGCGGCCATACCATCATCAGTGGCAAGATTGTTGATATTCAACGTGAAACCGATGGTGGTTTTGCAACAGGTGGTGTCGTGATTGAAAAGCTGGCTCAGTTTGAAGATACCGGCGTCGATAACGTGTTTGTGCAGTTCCAAAACGAATTACTTCTCGCGCACAAAGGTACAAGCCGCGCAGACATGAGCCAAGATAACCTGCTGGCATCAACACCGGATCTTATTTCGATCTTGGATCATGAAACGGGTAAGCCAATCACAACCGAACAACTTCGTTACGGGCAGCGCATCGACCTTATCGCTTACCCTTGCGACCCCAAATGGCGCACTGACAAAGGTATTGAAGTCGCGGGCCCGGGTTACTTTGGCTACACCGTCGAGTATCAAACCATTGAACAACTAAAGTCTGCATTGAAGAGGTAGTCGCATGACAAACATTACGCTTGATTACTGCCGTTTGGGCATTGACGTAGGTGGCACCAATACCGACGGTGTGCTGCTCGACGCAGACTTAAATGTGATTGCCAAAGTAAAAACCGCAACCACACATGATGTTTCAACAGGGATCGACAACGCGATTTCTGCGCTATTAAACCAAGCAAACATTGATGGTCAGCAAGTGAAACACGCGATGCTTGGCACGACTCAATGCACCAACGCAATCGTTGAACGAAAAGGCTTAGACAGAGTCGGCATGATTCGCTTAGCGCTTCCCAGTGGTGATAGCGTCCCGCCCCTTTGTGGTTGGAGTGAAGCGTGGCAAAACCTGCTTGGTCAGCACTTCTACCAAGCACACGGCGGCTATGAATATGACGGCCAGTTGATTGCCGACATTCAAGAGTCTGAGATCCGCGAGCTTTGCCAGAAAATGAAAGGCCAAGTGGATTCCATTGCTATCTGCGGAGTGTTCTCTCCCGTCAACGGCGACCAGGAGCTTCAAGCAGCAGAATGGATTCAACAAGAACTTCCGGGCGTGAACCTATCGTTATCCCATAAAGTGGGCAGTTTAGGGCTTTTAGAGCGTGAGAACGCCACTATCCTCAATGCGGCTCTGCAAGGGACAGCAAAACGATTCGTTGACGGCTTTTGCAGTGCACTCATCAATCATGAAATCCACACCACGCCTTATTTCGGTCAGAACGACGGAACACTGATGTCACAGCAGTTCGCATTGATGTACCCGATTCTTACTGTGGCTTGTGGGCCAACAAACTCGATTCGTGGAGCGAGTCACTTAACTAAGTTAAAAGACGCGATTGTGGTCGATGTGGGCGGCACTACGTCTGATATCGGCGTACTGACTCACGGCTACCCAAGAGAATCGAGCTTAGCAGTAGAAATCGGTGAAGTGAGAACCAACTTCCGTATGCCTGATATTTTGGCGTTAGCCATTGGTGGTGGTACCAAGGTTCGCTTTGAACAGCAGCGTATAGAGCTAGGCCCAGAAAGTGTTGGCCATACCTTGACGCAAACGGCGCGTAGCTTTGGTGGTGATGAACTTACGCTCACCGATATTGCACTCAAAACAGGACAAATGCAGTGGCAGGCAGAACATCAACTGAGTGATGAGATTGGTGTTTCAGCCGAACAAGCAAGCAAGATTTATCAACAAATGGTCACGGATGTTGAAGAAGGCATCGATAAGATGAAGACCTCTGCGGCGAGTGTACCCGTAATCATGGTTGGTGGTGGTAGTGCCCTATTCCCAGATCATTTTGAAGGTGTGAGCCAAGTGGTTCGTCCTGAGCACTTTGAAGTGGCTAATGCGATTGGTGTTGCGTTGGGTGAAATATCAGGTCAATTCGATAAGATCGTACCGATTGACCCAGCATCACGTGAAGAGACCTTAAAGGGCTTGGAAGCGCAATCAAAGCAACTGGCGATTGAAGCTGGCGCATGCAGCGATAATGTCGCGATCATTGAACGCAGCGAGATTCCATTAAGCTACCTACAAGGCAATATGGTTCACGTTAAGATCAAAGCTGCTGGACATATCAAGATGGCTTAGAGCCGTTCCTTGAAAGCCTTACTTAGATTCTTATTCGACAATAAAAAAGCAGGTCACTTCTTCATATTAAAACGGAGAAATAGCCTGCTTTTTGTTTTCTGTTCTTATTTTGGGGCTTTCCGCCCAATAGCCACTCTATAGTTGCTCTCGGAGCGCTGCTAACGAGTCTTTCACCAATTCAGGTAATGAGTCTGCATTATCGCGATATTGAAGTAATGGATCCTCGCTCGCTTCAATGCTCTGGCATAAAGCAAACAGTGCAGATAATCCTAGGCTGCCGGCAGACCCTTTCAGTTTATGAGCTAAAGACTTAATTTCACGAGCGTTGTCAGCGGCACTTGCCACAATCAGTTCATCGAGAGTGACTTGGCTGCTTTGGTCAAACAACCCAACAATCTGCACTATTTTTTCTCGACCGAGAATGGCCAAGTCGTCTTTGATAATCTTAGGGTTAATCATCTGCACAATCGGTTCTCCTTGATTATGTTCCGCGTCTTGGTTTGCTCGTTGTGTCGAGCTTGCAAATGCCAATGCTGATAAGTCTAGCTCGGTTTCCTGAGGTTTAGAGTTTAGCTGACAGCAAACAGCATCTGACGGATCCGGCTGAGGCAGCAACAGCGTGTGACCGTCCAACTGCTCAACAATCAATTCCGATAATGCTTCCTTCTCTAACGGCTTAGGTAAGAATCCATCAAAGCCAGACGACAAATAGCTTTCCACTTCTTCGTTAAACACATGAGCCGATACTGCGATCATTGGGGGTACTTTTCGAATTACGTCTTCTTCACTTTTATGCTGAAGCGCATCGTCTTTGAGTTGTGGAATTAACTCGACGCCATCGCAGTCGGGTAAGTTAATGTCCACCAGCGCAATATCGAACTCTTGCTCACTGAATATGGCTCTCGCTTCTTGTCCGGTTGTCGCAATCACAACCTCGTGCCCCAAGTTATGCAAGAAGCCTTCAGCAACGATGCAGTTTACGGGGTTATCTTCAATCAGAAGTACTTTAGCTCGAATACACGCTTCAATGACCGGTACTTTCGTTTCTATCTTCTCACCGGCTTCAAGTGGCAGTGAGAACCAAAACTGGCTACCCTCGCCTTCTTCAGAATGAACGCCAATATCCCCGTTCATTGCCAACATGATGCTTTTACTGATCGCTAATCCAAGCCCTGTGCCGCCGGTTTTGTTGCGACCGCTATCGGTTTGGGTAAAGGCATCAAACAGACAAGCTTGTTCGCTAGCATCAATACCGACACCTGTATCTGACACTTCAAACATCACTCGATTTTCATCTTCGATATCTAAGCTGATAAAGATATCGACCGAGCCACTTTCCGTAAACTTAATCGCGTTACCGACCAAATTATTCAAGATTTGGCTGATTCGCGTTACGTCACCACGCCAATAGCGTTGCACATCACTTTCAATATGGAAATCAAAGTTCAGCTTCTTCTCAGCGGCACGCCCTTCCATCAATTGATAGGTATCTTGAACCATCTGATGAAGATCAAACGAAGCAGTGCGGATTTCTAAATGCCCTGCTTCAATCTTTGAGTAATCCAACACGTCATTCAAAATCGCGAGTAGGTTCTTACCGCTGCGGTTAATGATGTCTGCATAGCCGGATTGCAGCGGGTCTAACCCGGTATCTTTGAGCAATCTTGCAGTACCTAATACACCGTTCATCGGCGTTCGTATTTCATGACTCATCGTCGCAAGGAAAGCGGATTTTGCGCGGCTTGCTTGTTCTGCGGCGTTACGAGCCTTAGCGTGGTTCCCTACCTCGATGTTCAGCTTCTCATTGGTCTTTTGCAGCTGGTAGGTTCGGTCTGTGACCAACTCTTCTAAGTGTTCTTTGTGCTCTTCAAGTTCGCGTTTCGCCTTTGCTTCACCCACCGCAACCACTTGTAGCGCCTGCGCGGTGTTTCTGGCAGTGATGATCGCCTCGCCCATATGAGCCAGCTCATCATTACCCTTTACCGAGATATCAATATTCAGGCGACCTTGTGCGATAGACATCAAGGCCGATGAGTATTCAGTAAGACGTTTAACAACCGAGATATACACCACTCGCCACACGATAAATGCAACGATAACCAAACCAATAACCGAAATCACAGACAGTGACCATTGAGCCAAATTCAACGTGCTGGTCAGCTCATCAACCGCTTTTTTGGTACTGCGGTTTGAATCATCAACCAGTTGGTTAACCGTTGTATTCAGCTGAGAGAACAGCTCCAACGTATTTTGCATCAGAAACTCTGACTTTTTGGTGTTCTCATATTGTTCTAATGAAATATCGAACACGACTTGGCGTTTTCTGAGCTCTTCTAGAAGCTGAGACATCTGCGCTGAACGAGTAGGATCTTCGACCGCTTTAACGCGGCGCGCCATGATTCTTAGGTTGGATTCAAATTCTGATTGGATTTGATGAATACGCTCTACGTTGGTAACGGTTTGCGTTTCTTCAATTTGGTTAAGCATTTTGAACGCCAGCAAATGCAATTCGTGTAGGCGCTCAGACAAATCAAGGTCAACCTCTACAAGCGCATCTAAGGCTTGGTAGGCTTTATCCGTTTCTTTGGTTTCTAGCAGGTCATAGATATGCGTGACGTTAGCAACCGCAATGGTAGCCGTGTTCAAAACTTGGGTTCGCGTCAACTGCTCTAGCTCTTCGGCCAATAGGCGCATCTCTTCGACACGAGACGACAACTCTTTGCTTAACCAAAGCTTACGCTCAACCGACACACCCAACTCAGCCAGTGTGTTAATAACGCTTTGAACATTGTTTTCGAGTTTATTGAGGAGCTGAGAATCGAAACTGTCGACACCAAGCTCTTTGATATGTTGAAGAAGCGACTCAAGTTGGTCAAACAGTACGGTGCCAGCCTCTTTTCTTTCGGCCTCGTTTCTCGCATTAGAAAGTGTTTGTACTGACGAAATAATACGGTTACTCAACTCAGAAACCTGACGAGCTTCGATCATGGCAGGAAGCGCCGAATCAACGACGTTTCTTTCCGTTTTGGCTACAAAGCTAAAACCAGAAACACCGATCAATGCAGACAATAGAACCAACAGTGCCATCACTAAGAATGAGGCCAGCAGCTTGCGTCCAATACTCGCTGAAGCTAACAACATAAACTCTAAACCTTAAAACGTTCTTCTTTACCCATGCAGAATACGCTATATTTTGCAGTGTTTCTTATCTAAAACCAACAAAACGGCAATTCATGCTATCTAGACCTTTCGCTTCAATAATTCTTCTCTCACTACTGGCCTCAGTGACTACTGTCGCAGGTGCTAGTGAGCCTTTGAGCCCAATAAAACCCGCCAATGCCACATCACAAAAAGAGAAAATCTGTGCCATTTATCCGCACCTCAAAGACTCTTATTGGTTGTCGGTAAACTATGGAATGATCTCTGAAGCAGAAAAGCAGCAAGTTGAGCTAAGAGTATTGGAAGCTGGCGGTTACCCCAACGTGGCCAAACAAGCCTCGCAACTGGTGCTTTGCACGCAATGGGGAGCCGATGCCATTATTTTAGGTACGGTTTCACCCGATGCGTATCATGACAATCTCAGCGATTGGGTTGGCTCGACGCCTGTGTTTGCTACGGTAAATGAGTTAACCGTCAATGAAGAACAACAGAAGGTATTAAAAGGTACGGTCGGTGTCGATTGGTACCAAATGGGATACCAAGTCGGAGATTTTTTGTCGAAACGACACCCGAAAGGATCAGGCGAAACACCTATCGCCCTGTTACTTGGTCCACAAGCAAGTGGCGGCACTAAGCCTGTGGCACTGGGGTTTTATGATGCGATCAAGTCGAGTGATATCAAAATCGCGATCAGCTATTGGGCAGATAACGATAAAGAACTGCAAAGAAACCTAGTACAACAGGTGATCGAGGAACCGGATATCCAATATATAGTCGGAAGTGCCGTCGCGATTGAAGCAGCGATCAGTGAGCTACGAGCGGCCGATAAAACCGAAGAGATTGGGTTAATTTCGAGTTACTTAAGTCACGGAACCTACCGTGGTTTACTTCGTAACAAGGTACTTTTTGCGCCAACCGATAAAATGGTTGAGCAAGGTCGCTTGTCGGTAAAACAAGCCACGAGTTACTTACGCGGTCAACCTTACGAGCAACACAGCGCACCGATTATCGAAGCGCTGACACCTGCAACTCTCAAAGATCAAATTATCGCCGACTCATTGTCACCTTCTGAGTTTCGTCCGGTATTCAGTGTGAATCCTTAGTGCTATATTGGCTGAAGAACTCAAAACAATAAAAACGAAACAACAATTTAGGGAACATTCATGCAAAAAACGACGCGCACTATGCCAACACATAAGCATATCGCTTTGGTCGCTCATGACCACTTCAAACCTGAGCTACTAAGATGGGTCAAAGAGAACAAAGAAAAACTACAAAAGCACTTCCTTTACGCAACGGGCACGACTGGTTCTTTACTAAGTAAAGAGACAGACTTAGCAATCAAGAGCATGATCAGCGGCCCTATGGGCGGTGACCAACAACTTGGCGCGCTTATCTCTGAAGGCAAGATCGATATGCTGATTTTCTTCTGGGATCCACTTAATGCTGTACCACATGACCCAGACGTAAAAGCACTGCTTCGTATCGCAAGTGTTTGGAACATTCCTGTGGCCACTAACCGCGCTACCGCTAATTTCTTGTTTAACTCTTCACTGCTTGAAGAAGAAGTAATCATCGAGATCCCAGACTACGAAGCGTACCTAGCTGAGCGCACGTAATCGCACGTTAAATGTGCTCTCTACTGAACAGACTAAAAAGCCTGCATTTTATCGCAGGCTTTTTTATGTCTCGTTTTCAGACATTAAACAGTTCAATCATAAAACAGTGCGAGAGTCTCTCTATTTATCGCTCCACACTGCCATCTCGTTGCCACTTGGCTCTCTGAAATGGAAACGTCTGCCGCCGGGAAAGCTAAAGATCTCACGGTTTATCTGACCACCAGCATCAATTACATCGCGCTCGGTTTGCTCAAGATCTTGGCTATAAAAAACCATCAGCGCCGCGCCATTATCCGTATTCGACGCCAGATCCGCCAAATAGAAGCCGCCCATTAAGCCTTTGCCTTCAAAAGCAGAATACTCAGGGCCATAGTCTTCAAAGCTCCAACCAAACACTTGGCTGAAAAACGCCTTAGTTGCTGAGATGTCTTTCGCAGCAAATTCAATGTAGTTAATAGAGCCGTGTTCCATAGCAAATTCCTTATGCTTTATGCGTCTGACTTGTGATATTAGGGCAGGGATTGAAGATCTAATCTTAGACAATCAAGTCAAGTAACATCACTTTTTACGAACAACTGGGTAATCAGAACCATGCAGCTCCTGCACAAAGCCAGAGCCGTCGCCACTGTGCGTGATCCATACTTTCTCTTTTGCCCGCGTCATTGCTACATAGAATAAACGACGCTCTTCAGCATAAGGGAACGCGTCTGATGATTCAGTCAATGCGCCATCAATATGCAGCTGTTTCTTCTTGGTCGGGAACTGTCCTTCGTCAACACAAAGAATAATGACAAAGTCCGCCTCTTTACCTTTACTGCCGTGGCAAGTCATGAACTTGATATCAATGGAAGTGAAGATCTTCTTCCAGTCTTCCAACAACTCTGGCTTGTGGTAATGATTACGTCCAAGTAGCAACACCGATTTATTGGTTTTGCCTTTGGATTGACGGTTCAGTTGATCAAGAATCTTCTCAACTTCTTTGCTTGGCGCACTGTACACCGCCTTCTGCTTCTGTTGCTTGAAGCTGTTCAGTTCTTTCGGAATCTGAATTGGGTTTTCTTGTACAAAGCGATTAGCCACCGCACCTAACTGATTGTTAAAGCGGTAAGTCGTATCTAGGTGATGAATGGTCGAGCTTTCAAAACGATCCTTAAAGCCCGTGGTCAAATCCACATCCGCACCTGCAAACTGGTAAATCGACTGCCAGTCATCGCCTACTGCAAAAATAGAGGCTTGATGCTCGGCTTTAGACTGATTACACAGTGCTTCAACCAAGGCAAGACGATCAGGTGAGATATCTTGGTATTCATCGATCATGATGAACTTCCAAGGTGAGATAAACTTGCCCTTCTCGACATACTGAGTCGCTCGGCTGATCATGATTGAGAAGTCGATATGATTCTGTTCTTTCAGCTCCTTTTGCCACGCGGTTACACATGGCCAACACAGTGAAAGCTCGCTGTTGAGGCGCGCATAGTCTCGGTGATCAATCAGCTGTTGCTGTACTTCTTTTTTGGTTAAACCCGACGCATTCAACTGTTCTAGCTGCTTTTCAAGCCAACCGATCAATTTGAGGTTTGAAACGTGGCTACCAAGCTCATCGTCACCGGTTAAATAAGCGATTGGCCATTTAGACAAATGCTTTTGCCAACGTTTAAAGTTGGTCGGTGTCATCCAGTGCTTCTTCAACCAATCAATGCACCATGCTTGGCGTTGGTTGTCATCGAGCGCTAAAGGAGAAATAACCACACGTTCGGGTTCAACTTGATTCAGTATCTTTAAACCCAACTGGTGGAAAGTGCTGACTTGCACCTTCTCTGCTGATAAACCAATTTTGCTGTCGAGACGTTGCTTCATCTCTTCTGCCGCTTCACGACCAAAAGCGAGCAATAGCAACTCTTCAGCTTGAGCTTGATGGCTTTGCAGTAAATACGCGACGCGAGCCGTTAGAACACTGGTTTTACCCGAGCCTGCACCCGCTAAAATAAGGTTGTGATCATCATTCATCAACACCGCATATTGCTGCGATAAGTTCAGTGGTGACGACTCACATTGCGCAAACAACACTTCCCAGTTTTTTCGCTCGGTCTCTAGCCATTGCTGGTTTCTTTCAGCTTGCTTGATTTCCGTTTCAGATAACCATGACTGCATTCTTGCGATGCGGTTTGGCATGCGTTGTGCGGCCTCTTCTAGCGTCATTGTCATACTCTCTAAGCCTAAGTTGACCATATCAACCCAAGTGTTGACCTTAGAATGCGGTAGAAAGGCTGGTAATTGCTCAAGACGTGTTAATTCAGCTTCCCACTGAGGTACGTGTTCAGCCAATTGTTCACATTGAGTGTCGTGCCACTTCTGATAAGCACTAACTGACGCGCGTGCAAATTGACGGCATTGATCCCAAGGTAAGCCTTGTACTAACCAACTGCGCTGTGTTCCATCTTGTTGATTAGCAAAAAATTGTAGCGATCCCCAGAACAATCCGCGCTTTATCGCGATCTTGCCACTCCAAATAGTAAATGGGATACGCTCTTCACTGCCTACTGAAGATAACAGCAAGCGTGGACCATCAAGTTCAACCTGATGATATTCATTTTGAATAAAAAACTGTGCAGTCTTGTTAGCGCTTAGCTGCATTGGAGTGTGCTCTTAATTGGGAATATTGAATTTATATCATGATGCAATGAGAATTAATAATATCTCATATCTTATCGACGCTTTCATGACCACCTACGGGCAATTATGGATAAGTATCAAATTCTTGTGCTTGATTTCTGTTAGGATTATGGTTTTTAGTGTGTCAAGTGAGCGACTGTGGACTTTTCAGCCAAATTACGCCTCTATTGGGCGAATAAAACCATAAATTACAGCGTATTAATTCTCATCACTCTACTCGGCGTGGTGGTGCCTGCTTGGTATTATGGACAAAACACACTGATCACGCCTTTGATCTTAGGCGTTATTGCTGCGGCTCTTGCGGAAAGTGATGACAGCTTTACCGGGCGCTTGAAAGCACTCACGCTGACCTTTATCTGTTTCGCCGTTGCGGCTTTCTCTATTGAGCTTCTCTTCGATACGCCTTGGCTGTTCGCGATAGGGCTTTTTGTTTCAACCTTCTCTTTTATCATTCTCGGGGCAATTGGCCCTAAATACGCGAGTATCGCGTTTGGTTCTCTCTTGGTTGCCATCTATACCATGCTTGGTGCACACGAGAGCACCAACCTTTGGTTTCAACCGCTTCTACTGTTAACTGGCGCCGCTTGGTACTACTTCATGTCGATGATTTGGCAGATAGTGTGGCCAATGCAACCCGTGCAGCAAAACTTAGCCACGGTATTCGATCAAATCGGTAACTACATCGATTCAAAAGCGGAACTCTTCTACCCCGTTTCTGACTTGATTCCCCAGCCACACCGAATCATTGAAGCCAAACTCAACGCGAGTACCGTTAACGCACTCAACATGTGTAAAGCGACGCTGCTTAATCGCTCTAAGCGCGGACACATTGACGGCCCTAGTGACCGATTTCTTAACACCTACTTCATCGCACAAGATATTCATGAACGCGTCAGCTCTAGCCACTATCGCTATCAAGAGCTAGCAAAACACTTTGAGCGCTCTGACGTGTTGTTTAGATTTAAGTATCTACTGGAAGCGCAGGCCACTGCGTGTAAAGAAGTGGCGAGCTCGTTGAAAGTTGGCGCTGAATACCAGCATGGTGACAAGTCTGTATTGGCACTCGATGAGCTGATGTCTTCGCTCAATCATCTGCACCAACAGAATAATCCTAAATGGAAATCACTGCTGAACCAGTTGGATTACTTATTCAATAACCTAGCAACCGTTGAAAAACAGCTCTCGAATATCAGCAACCCAGATGCAGAGAAGATTGAAGAAGGTGTATTGGACGATACCAACCCTCATACTTTGACGGCAATGTGGCACAAGATCAAAGCTAACTTGCACACCGATTCTATGCTATTCCGCCACGCGATTCGCATGGCGATCACTTTGACGCTGGGCTACGGGATTATCCAGGGTTTTGATATCGAACGAGGTTATTGGATTCTACTGACGACACTGTTTGTGTGTCAGCCAAACTACAGTGCAACCCGTCAAAAACTGACGGCGCGTGTCATTGGCACGGTCGCAGGCTTATTGATCGGAGTACCGTTACTGACTTTCTTCCCGTCGCAAGAGAGCCAATTAGTGTTCATTGTGATCAGTGGCGTGATGTTCTTTGCGTTTCGAATCAATAACTACGGGTTTGCGACCGGCTTTATCACACTGCTTGTGCTCTTCTGCTTTAACCAATTAGGTGAAGGCTACGCGGTAGTATTGCCAAGGTTAGCGGATACCTTTATTGGTTGTGCTCTCGCCGTGCTTGCTGTCATTTATGTGTTGCCTGATTGGCAATCGAAGCGACTGCACAAAGTGATGGCGGATGCGCTCGATTCCAACAAGAACTATCTCGCTCAGATCATCGGCCAATACCGTGTCGGTAAGAAAGATAGCCTAAACTATCGTATCGCTCGTCGTAGCGCTCATAATAATGACGCAAACCTGACTGCCGCCATCAGTAGCATGTTGGTTGAACCGGGTAAGTACCGTACCTCTGAAGATGAGAGCTTCCGATTCTTAACACTCAATCATGCTCTGCTTAGCTATATCTCGGCTCTGGGTGCTCACAGAACGCGTATTGATGATGAAGCGACACACAAACTGGTGCTAGATGCGCACAGAGTAATCCACCAGCATCTCGACGCTCTAAATGATCAGCTCTATTCTCATAAAGAGCATTGTGAAGTGAAAAACGCTTATGACCCGGAGCTGGATAAACGTTTGAGTGAATGGCGAGAAGAAGATGAGAATTCTGTCAAAATGGTTCTACAACAGCTCCATTTGATCTATCGCATGCTTCCAGAACTGCATACCTTAGCGACCAAGTTTGCAGTTAAGGTTAAGATCGACAAGTCGTTTGAAACAGAAGCTTCTTGAGCAACAAACAAAATACCGTAAAAACAAAAAGATAACGCCAATTGCTTATCTTTTGATCATCACAAATATTTATACATTGCTTTACCCATACCCCTAATTGGGTAGAGAAATTACTTACCTACCCTTGTGCCACAAGGGTTGAAGGCGTTTTTACATTGTAGGAATTTTCTGACTTTGATTGACCAAGCCTTAACTTTTCCTAACATTTCTCGGACAAAAAACGACCACAGGAATTTATAGTTGTCTTAGTTTCAAGAAACTTCAAACATCATTTAAAATTCACTTAATCTTGTTTGATTTCCTGAATCAGTAGGCTATGCTCTAAAGAGCATATGAATTTGAACAAAGGTCACACTATGAATACACAGCAATTTGAAGCATTTAAGCAGCAAATACAGCTTCTTAGCCCACAACAATTAAAAGCACTTCAGGGTGAGATCGACGGCAACCTCGAAACAGAGAAGCTTTCTTTGCTTACTGATGAAGAGTTAAACGCGCTAAATGACCTGTTCAGTTAATAGACAGACATCACTATTTTAGCTTAAGTTCACATTTTTACCGTAAATTTCATCTGTTCATCATTGCGCTCAAAATATCGTCCGCCTAGACTCATTCCATACGTCAATAAAAGGTTCTGATATGTCGATATCTGGTATTCAATCTGGTTACGCCATTATTCAGCAATCCACCAACATGGCTGAAGAAGCCGCAATCGAGCTCAACCAAGCCTCCAAACACGCTCTAGAATCCGACGACACTTTCGAAGCTAGCGATCTCAGCTTTAATCAAATAGAGCCTGAACAAGCCATTTCCTTTAAAGACAAAGAACCTGAACCTGCTTCATCTTCAACCGATTCCTTGATTAAACTGACACAAAGCGCAAGTTATAACCGCGTTGGTGCAAGTGTGGTTGATCGTCAAAACGAAGTCATCGGTAGCCTTCTCGACATTCATATCTAAATTTCGCTCAAATACAGCCTATATTTCGCGAAACTTCGCTGCTTTTTGCTTCAACAACCACACAAACTGTAACTCATTATATCAGGCGCTTGTTTCTGGTTTATTACTCGGTAGAATCAGCGCAAACCAATTTGCTGCACAAACTTTACTTCATACTATTTATGCCAAAACTAAATCTGCATCGCCGTGACTATGTTTCTATTTTAGGAGGCGACATCTCCGCAGACGAATTAGAAAAAAAGCTTCAGCCTCATTTTGAAAAGCCAGTAAATAAGCTGACACCTAGCCCCTACCTGACAGAAAAGAATCTCACACGTCGCTGGACAGCGCTCGATAATGCAGATTCACAGCAAGAACTGCTCGACCCTCATACACAAAGTCAGTTCCAAGCTTATGAGAAAAACATTGAGCACTTTATTGGCACCGTTAAAGTCCCTGTGGGAATATCTGGCCCTTTAAGAGTCAATGGCCTATTTGCTACGGGCGATTACCTCGTACCACTCGCGACCACAGAAGCTGCGCTTGTCGCGTCTTATAACCGTGGTTCTAAGCTGATTACGGCTTGTGGTGGCGCAAGTGCTATGTTGCTCAATGAAGGCGTAACACGTACTCCTGGCTTTGCATTTCAAGGATTAGTTGAAGCCGGACAGTTTGTGGCTTGGGCTGTGACTCAGTATGACCAGTTCAAGATCTTGGCAGAATCAACAACATCACACGGCAAGCTGACCGACATTAATATCAACATCGAAGGTAACCATGTTTACTTGGTGTTCGAATTTCTAACCGGAGACGCTTCTGGTCAGAATATGGTGACCATCGCAACCAATGCCGTGTTTGAGTACATCATCGAAAATACGCCAGTTAAGCCTGACCACGCTTTCCTTGATGGCAACTTGTCAGGCGATAAGAAAGCCAATACCCAAACCTTGCGCAGCGTTCGTGGCAAAAAGGTAACTGCTGAGGTTAATATCCCTGCAGAGCTTGTCGCGAAGTACCTACACACGACACCAGAGAAGATGGTCCAGTTTGGCCAAATGACCACAGTCGGTGGCGCTTTGAGTGGTACTATCGGTATCAATGCCCATTATGCGAATGCGTTGGCGGCACTCTATATCGCTTGTGGCCAAGACGCGGCCTGTGTCGCAGAGTCAGCGATTGGTATGACGCGTATGGAACTCAACAAAGAAGGCGGTTTATACGCTAGCGTGACACTGCCTAACCTAATGGTGGGGACTGTCGGCGGTGGTACTGGCTTGCCAAGTCAAAAAGCCTGTTTAGATTTACTTGGGCTGCATGGTAACGGTAAATCACAAGCCCTAGCTGAAGTTTGTGCTGCACTGTGTTTAGCGGGTGAACTATCGATTGTGGGCGCATTTTGCGCAGGCCACTTTTCACGAGCGCACCATAAGCTAGCTCGTAAATAACCTTTATCCAATTTGGCTTGTTCGGTTTTGTCGTTCATGCAAAATCACAAGCCAACCTGAATGCGTGAGTCATAAATGGATTACTTACACTTATCTAGGGTGAGCCTTAAGCACCTCACTGCGCTGCATATTATGCTGAACACTCACAGCGTCACTCAGACCTCAGAGCAACTCTGTGTCAGCCCTTCGAGTGTAAGCAAAACCCTGTCTCAGTTGCGTGACATCCTGAATGATGAGCTTTTCTATCGAGATGGTACCAAGCTTATCCCGACTCCCTTTGCTCTGAAGATAGCGCCCACTGTTCACGCAATTCTTTCAAGCATGAATGGACTGCTTCATCAAAAGAGTTTTACCCCTCAAGAGTACCAAGGCAGTTTTTCACTTTCGATGCGTGAAAGTACTTTCGAAGTATTTGCCTCAAAGATCAGTAAAATTACCACTGAGCTCGCGCCAAGCGCGAAGCTCAACATCTATTCGAAACAACAGCTCGGCTTCGATGCTTTACTCAGTGGCAAGGTCAATTTGATCTTGTTGCCTCATGATATATCTCAGCCGCCGACCGATAACAAAGAGCTGGTTTGGGAAACAATTCTTCCAGATGAAATGGTTTGTTTGATGGGCGCACACAACCCTCTCGCTCAGCAAGAACTGACAGTGGAAGGCTACTTAGATTACAAGCACATTGGGATTTTAGATAACGAACTGTCTCAGCCTTACTTTGAACAAAACTTGGTTCAATGCCACCAACCAAGAGAGATGGCAATATCGGTCGCGGACTTCGGCGCTGCGGCTGTGTTGTGTCACCACACACCTTTCCTGTTCACTTGCTCTAAACAGTGGGCTGAGCATGCTAAACAAGCTCAGGGCTTAGTGAGCAAGCCCTTGCCTTTTGATTACGGTAAGGTGGCGTACAGCTTGGTGTGGAATAAACCCAACATGAATGATCAAGCGATCAAATGGTTGTGTGACCTGTTTTTAGAAGCTTAATATTTTTAGAGACTTAATATCTTTAGAAAGTTAACGTTCTTAGAAGCCTGATTGACCGCCTAAGAAATCTAAAGACTAGGTATAAACCTCAGGAGTTTGCATCGGTCTTTGAACTATGGTGTAGAGCTTATCGTGAAAGCTCTGCATCTGTTTTTCGGTGCATTTCGGCCAATCTAACGCGTCGCCAATGACACCATGATGCTGAAACGCATTCAGCCGAATTCGAATATCACTTGGTAGAGTCTTCAAGTAACGCCCCACTTGTTCAATTTCGTCCTCAAGATCGCTTTTATTTGGGATATGTAGCAACCTAACTTCGTGCAGTTTTCCTTTATCTGCTAAGTAGTTAATGGTTTCAAACACCCTATGATTACCTCTACCCACTAACCATTGATGTGTTTCCGATTGCCATGATTTTAGGTCAATCATCGCGCCATCAAGATAAGGCAACACCTTGTCCCACCCTTGAAGTGACAGCGAACCATTACTATCAATAAAACACGTGAGATGCGCTAACTGTGAATCACGTTTAATCGCTTGAAACAGCTCTATGATAAACGGCAACTGCATGGTCGCTTCACCGCCAGAAACGGTAATGCCACTCAAGAAAAACTGATTATGCCTGACAAGCTCCAGAACCTCTGAGACCGTCATTGTGGTAATTTTCGGGCTCGACTTATGATCGCAGACATCAATGCACTGATCGCAATTCGTACAGGCTGCTGGGTCCCACTTCACTTTGCCATCAATAAGACTCAGAGCACTGCTCGGACAGCCGCTAATGCAGTCACCACAATGGTTACAGTGATTAATTGTGTGTGGGTTGTGGCAAGTAATACAGTCAAAGTTGCAGCCCTGAAGAAACAGCACCAAGCGGTTTCCCGGGCCGTCAACACAAGAAAAGGTCAGCACACGGCTGACCTTCGCTTGTTTTTCTGTCTTATTATTTTTAACCCTAGCCATTTGAGTTGTTAGATCAGAAATTTTCATAATTCACATTGTTCGTATTCGAAACGCATAACACACATTAAAGCTATTCGTATGTCGGCGACATCTCTAAACTCACCACGCGTGGTTTACGCTCTAATATGCCCGTGTTCTTCGCAGCTTCGGCACCTAAAAAGGTGGTATTGGTGCGTGAGCCTTGCTCGTCATATTTGGCAATGTCAGATAGCTTAATCATGTAACCCGTGACACGAACCAAATCATTTGATGCAACGTTAGCCGTGAACTCTCGGTAACCCGCTTGAATCGCGCCTTTACACAGGTTAAACATCGCTTCAGGGTTAGATTTCACTGTTTCGTCGATGGTCAGAATGTCACTGATGCCCGAGGTGTAGAACTTATGGTGACCCGCGGTTGCACGAACGTAAGAGACAGGATCCGGTTCGGTACCATAAGGAATACGGACACCCGGCGTCACATCTTCATCTAAGCTAATACCGCCTTGAGCATGCAGCAGAGCTTTACCTTCTAATCCATATTTCACTTCAGAGCGTTCAACGATCTCAGCCAGCTTTTCAGAGATACGATGACCAAGCTGATTCGCCAGTTCATCGTGACCATAACGCCCTGCTTGACCTTCTTTCTCCAACAAGATGTTGACTGCTTCCGCCATGCCGTAAATACCAAACATTGGCGCAAAGCGATCCTCTTCGATCAAACCTTCTTTGGTTAAGAAGCCTTCGAAGAAGTTAGACTCTTCATGCAAGAAGCGGCTTCGAACGTTCATCAACTCAACCATGATGCCACTGTAGTTCGGCAATACTTGTTGTAAGAAATCAGCACTGTCCTCAGACTTCAACGCCACTTGCTTAAGGTTCATACGCACCAAGGTGTTTGAACCACCCGCTAACGGCAGAGAGTTGTAGCAGCTCACAATACCAAAACGCTTATCGCCGTAAGCCTCGGCATGCGCTGGATAGTTTGCAATATGTGGTTTACTGCATTCACAGATGTTGCTCGCCGCATGACGAAGTAGATCATCAGGTGTCACGGCTGGGTCGTACATAAAGGTTAAGTTTGGCGCGATCTGCTTCAATTCAGCGTCTACACGTAAAATCGTACGGCAGATAATGTTGTCTGTCGGGCCGATATTCACATGCATAAAGGCGTCTGGCAGTGTGCGATCCAACATGATCCAGAACAGCTTAATCTTTTGGTATACCTGCTCTTCTGTTAAGTCGCCCACGAAAGGCATCAACACATCATCCAACTGACCTAGGTAAACCGGAATTGAAGTGACAGACGGAACATGGTGGTAAAGGATGGTAAGCATGTTCAATGCTTCATCGAAGTTGGTTGCCGCGCTAAGCTCTAAATACTCTGAGCCTTGATGTAAGTATTTAGAATAATCTGGAAGTACATAGCGCGGCTTAAATGGGGCGTGCCCTTCAAACATGTCACACAGCACACCTTGTTGTAAGGCTTGCTCTACTTCTTTGCTTACCGGCATATACGGTAAGCTGGCTTCAGCTTCTAAGGCAAGATAGCTCGACTTCTGTTTTGGTGACAGGTTGGCATCTGAAATGATATTGCTAAAGCGTTGTTGTTGCTCTGAAAGTGGTGAAGAAGTAGATGACGCAGATTGGTGGCTCATGATTAAACCCTTAGTGTTGTTATGGGCTTATTTTATATCTCACCGTTATATTTCCACTAATGAAATGTATGCAAGACTACATTTCCAAAATGGAAATAAATAATTTGTAAATTAGCGGTGTTGAGTGTTCTATGAGCGAGATGAGAAACAGAGAAATAGAGAAATAGAGAAATAGAGAAATAGAGAAATAGAGAAACCAGAGTTAGTAGTGAAGAAATGAGAAAGCGCTAATTCGTTCTGTTTAAAACGATAGCGCCAAAAAGAGAAAACCCACATAACTAACGTTAGAGTCGTTAATGTGGGTTTAGTAGTTTAAATGAGCATTCTGAATGCTAGCTCAAGGCATACACACGATTACAGATCTGGAAGCGCTTGTTTACGTCCAACACCCATTAATACCTTTAACTCTCCTTGTGGAGTGTCAATCGAGAACGGTGTAGAGACTTCAACTACTGCAAAGCCCGCTGCACTCAATACATTTTCTGAGCGCTGTTGGCTTACACCGTAGTCTTCACTGTCGCTTTCCAAGTACCAATCCCAGTGTACAAACGTACCGTCGTTTTCAAGCAGCGTGTAAATCAGACTGACTGTGTCTTGTAGGTTCGGGATAAAACCACACACCGAAGAGGCTACCACTAGGTCAAACTGGTTTCTGAATGCTGGATGCTGCGCTGCAAGTCCGCGCGATAAAATATCAACTACCGGTTCAACGTTAGGTAACTCTTTCTTATCTAACTCTTCAATCATCCCTTCAGAGATATCAAGTGCGATGATCTCTTTTGCTAAAGGAGATATTTTCTGGCTGAGTAGTCCTGTACCACAACCAAAATCAAGGACACGGGTTCCGTTTAAATCAACGAGCTGTGTTAACTGGTCAAATACGGATTGTGCGAATACTGCAGTTGCGGGATCTTTATCCCAATCAACGGCGTATTCGTCCCATTGTTTCGCCATCATGGCCTCCATCTTTACTTCTTGTAGGTTCGGAACTTCCCCAGAGTAAACCAAATTAGTCAATTCGTCATAGAGTTATCATGCAAAGATGGACTATTTCTAAGATAGTCAGCACAATATTCAGATAATATGCACCAACCCCCGCTCAATATGGAAATGAAATGAACCTTTCTCAAGTCCAAGCCTTTTGTTCCGTTGCTGATTTAGGATCAGTTTCTGAAGCTGCACGCCAGTTAGAATGCAACCGAACCAAACTCAGCATGTCGATTAAAGCCTTGGAAAAAGAGTTAGATGTCGAGCTGTTCGTCCGCAGCGGAAACCACGTTGAGCTTTCAGAAGCGGGTAAAGCGATTTACAAAGATTGCGAAGGCATGTTGGTGACAGCCGCGCGTATTAAACAAACCTGCTTGCATGTTTCGGGCGAATTCAACGCAGAAATTTGGATAGCACGAGATGACTCCCTACCCGATGAAATGTGGCAGGACTTATCTCACGCCTTAAATAACAAGTACCCTTCTACCTCATTCAACTTCGTTCTCGCATCGAGCGGTGACTTAGCTAACCTAGTTGAAACTCAGCAAGTCGACTTCGCATTTGGTGTCGATTACGAACGCGTCGATGACCCAAGAATTATCTACAACCCGCTTGGTAAGATTCGAATGATGTCTGTATGTAAGAAAGGACATGATTTGAGTGCGATGCGACGAGTGTCTGATGAAGTACTGAGAAATTCGATGCAAGCAACCATGGTTTATCTTAATGAAAAGGATAATCCTGAGCTTGAGCCCTTCTCGCGTCGTTACATTGGCTTCTCTAGCTTCGACTTTATGTTGGATACGATTCTACGTGAAGAAGCATGGGGCGTAATGCCTGAGCCATTGATTCGCCATTTACTGCGTGAACAAGAGCTTGCCGTGATCAAACACACCTACGGTTTAACACAAGAAGACTACTGTATGTTTACCGCGGCTGGCATGGCAGAGCACCCAGGAATGAATTGGTTGGCCGACCAGCTTAGTGATTATTTGTTTGATTTCTAGCTCGCGCTTATTGCTTATCGTCGATAACAAAGGGAAAAACCACAAACAGCACTACTCCTAAAAGACCATCACGTGATCCACTAAATAGCGTCCGTCTTCTTCAACCAATACCATTTCAGCGACAAACTCACCTTTGGCGATGGTGTAAGCTTGTTTCCACACAAAGGCGATGGAGTCTGAACGTCTAAATAAAGCAACTTGCTCACGCTCAGCAAAAAAGCCATTACTGTGCTGATAATGGTGACACACCTTTTCTAAATATTCTGGCGTAACAATGTCTTTCATCCTTTGAGTAAAATCTCGACAGTGCTGTTCATGATCAACCTTAGTTGAACCATCCATCAGATTATCCATGATCGGGTTAGCAATCGCCCACAACTCATTATCACTGATATCGTCAAACTTCATATTGATTCACTCCTTGTCCATCGCAGTCGCAGTCAAATCTAGAAGACCAATAAGACCTTAGCGACTAATGTGTTTTATTAATCATAAACGATCCTATTTCAGTTGCACACCATCACCAAAAAACACTCAACGTCAACTTTATTGACACCACACCCTGATCTTAAGTAACTGAATTTTATTGATTTATATGTTCGAATTAAATAAGACATATAAACATCATCAGATAAAGTTTGTAAAGTTAGCTCATTATTAGAACAATGAAGTTATCAAAAACATCTGGAAAATATTATGTGTGACAGGAAAAGCCAAAACGAAAATCGAGTACTATTGTTCTCAGCCCTTTTAGCATCAGGCTTCGCAATTGGCGGATTGGTGTTGGGTCTTCTCGTTGGCTCTCTGGTCATAGTGTTTGACGGTGTCTATTCTCTTATCAGCTTACTGTTAACTTTATTGTCACTAGCTGCGTCGAAATACATCAATCGCCCTTCGGACACTGAGTTCCCGTTTGGTCGAGCTATCATCGAGCCGATTGTGATTGCGATTAAAGCCGTTGTGATTCTTCTTGTGGTTGGTTATTCACTTTACTCTGCGATTGGTGCCCTAATGACGGGTGGCCGTGAAGTTGATGCTTCTATCGCAACTCTGTTTGGTATTTTCAACGTACTGGGTTGTGGTTACGCTTGGTGGTACATCGCGAATAAGAGTAAACGTATTTCTTCAGGTCTGATTCAGGCTGAGTCTAAACAGTGGCAAATGGATACGCTACTGAGTGTAGCGGTAACCGCGGGTTTCGTAGCGGCTTGGTTAATTACTTTTTCTCCGCTTGCAGAATACGCAGTGTATGCCGACCCAATGATGATGTTGCTAATGTCTTTCTACTTCATCAAAGTGCCTTTCGACATGTTACGTGAGGCGATGCGCGAACTGCTTATGATGTCGGCAAACAAAGATATTTGTGATGCGGTAGATAAGAACGTTGTCGCGGTAGACAAAGAAGCGGATCAAGATTTAGAGCTGATGGGTGTGACTAAGGTTGGTCCAGAATTACGAATCAATGTTGATATTCATACCAACGACCAACAAGCGATTGCGGTCGATGATATTGAACGTACGCGCCGCCAACTTAAGCGACGCCTATCGAAGATGCCATATGAGCTTCAATTGAACCTCAATGTCGCGAGCTAAGTTTTCACCTAGCAAATAACGCTGGAACATAAGCGCAAATTAAGACTGAGATTGAACCTTTATAGAAGCCGACGCCTTTGCCGTCGGCTTTTCTCTTGTTACCCACCAGCAAGCCAGTGAACCAACGGTTACCATACATACGCCCTGCCAAAACGTCATGGTCAATGACAAGCCCAAAATCACCGAGGAAAGTAGTGTCGCGAAGATTGGCGTAAAGTACGACATGGTTGCCAAAAACACCATGTTGCCACCAAGAATCGCCGTGTTCCAAAGTGCGTAGCCTGCCCCCATGCAAGCGCCAGCTAGCGCTAAATCAATCGCCGCACTCGTTGTCATCACCATGCCGGTTTCATCACTCAATGCGTATTTGATCCACAGAGTGATCGCCGTAGCGATAAAGAAAAGTACAATCGCATTCTGCCCTTTCGCGACACGCTGGGTGTAGTTACAGTAAACAGCCCAAATAATCGCACCGAAAAACGCCATAGAATAGGTTTTAGGGTTGGTCGCAATGTTGGCAGCAATTTGGTCGACAGAGAGACCTTGGTCACCGCTGATGCTCCAAGCCACACCAAAGAATGCCAAGAAGATACTTGGATAAACCAGCCAGTTAATCTTCTTGTCGCTCAGCAGCACCGCAAATAACACCGTCAGTGCCGGCCATAGATAGTTGATTACCGCCATCTCTATCGCTTGATGTCGGCTGTTCGCCATTCCCAACGCCAAAGCCAAGAAGATCTCATAACAAACGAACAAGGCGCCGCCAATCAGCAAGTAAGACTTAGAAAAGCGTGAAAACTTAGGTAGCCCCATAACACAGACCAACAACAGCGAACTCACCGTATAAAGACTGGCCGCACCACCAATTGGACCTAGCTGTTCTGAGACGCTACGAGACAGAGCAATCAAGCAGCTCCATAGTAAAATGGCGATAATACCGTAGCAGCTATAACGATGAGATTTCAGCACACCTTTTCCTTTATCTGTTTTGATGGTCACTCTATGGTAAAACCAAGTTCAAAATAATTGGCCGAGTACATTTTCGTACTCGGCCATCAACACTTTGTTTACAAAGTATCTATCAATCTACGAAGCATCAATCAATTAACAAATCATTGGTCAATTAACGAAACGCCAATCAATTTACAAAGCATTGGTCGATTAAAGAAATCAACCGATTATGATTGTGTATTCGCTAGTGGCGGTCAGTTGTTAACTATTCACTAAGCCAGCAGTAGAGCTTGCAGGTCAGCCAGAGACTTAACCTGATAATGAGGGTTAATTCCGGCTGGCGTTGCCTTTTCTTGACTATTTAACCAACAGGTTTCAATACCAAAATCTAATCCGCCTAGAATATCGGAATGTGGGTTATCTCCGACCATCAATACTCGTTGCTTAGATGGTAACCCGATCAGCTTATGGGCATATTCAAAAATTTGTGCATCCGGTTTGGCTACCCCAACCTCTTCAGAAATTATCACGTGCTCAAAGTAATCCGTCATTCCTGTACGCTCTAAACGAATTGACTGCAGCTCTGTAAAACCGTTAGTGATGATGCCCATGTTCACTTTGCCTTTTAAAGACTCCATCAACTCTTGTGCACCCGGTAATAAAGAGCAGATATCCGCCATCGCTGTTAAGAATGCACTGTTTAAAGCAGCGGTTGTTGTCTCTAATTTCTCAGCCCAGCTTTCGAAGCGCGTGTGTTTCAGTTGATCAGCCGTAATGCGACCATCTTGATAGTCTACCCATAGTGGTAAATTAACCTCTTGGTAAACCGAATAATCCTGTTCACTAAAGTCCACACCAAAACGGGAGAACATCAGCTTCATTCCTTGAAAAGCATCAAAGTGGAACAAGGTTTCATCCGCATCAAAGAATATCCAATCGTACTTCATTTTCTGTCCTGTTATTCGCGTTGTTGAGCAGTGCTGTGTTTGTTTTTATCGTAGTTTTGCTTAATTTTTCTCTTCGCCTTGTAGGCTGGCAATCACTTTACTCGTAAATCTGTGAGCCTGTATATAAATCTAATAATTTATAGAAAACAAGCCGCAAGTCATGATGTATCGCAAATTTTGCCACATATTAAACCAATACCATACAATAAATACACTTAGGTACCGGGAGGTACTATGAAGCACTTTTTACCATCGTCTGTCATGCTTACCCCTTTTCTTGTCAAATACTATGACGAGGAGTCAGAAGACACGCTTGATTCTGAAGAGTCACAAGAACCTGAAATTGAATGCAGCGATGACTCAGATAAAACGTCGACACCAGCCTAACTAGAAGAGTTTTCAATGAAAAACCTTATTTTTCATTGTTATAGAGCTCCATACTGTCTCTAATTTAGTCGATTTATCGCGATCTATTACTGACAATCAACACAGCCAAAAACCATGAAAACGATTGCTATATGAGCCCTATCACAACGACTAGCCACAAAGTGGTAGTTCGAATTCAAAGTTGTTCCAGATCAATGGTCGACCACTTGAATGCCGACAACATGTAGGAAATTAAAAATCATAATTAACGGAGTTTTCCAATGTCTACTGCATTTTACATCCCTACAATCAACTTCATGGGTACTGGCTGTCTGAAGGATGCTGCTGATAGTATTCAGTCTCAAGGCTTTAAAAAAGGTCTGATCGTAACTGATAAGATCTTGAATCAAATTGGTGTAGTTAAGCAGGTACAAGACCTTCTTAGCCAGCGAGGCGTAGACGCAGTTGTATTCGATGGCACTCAACCAAACCCAACCATCACGAACGTTAACGATGGTCTTGAATTGCTGACTGACAACGATTGTGATTTCGTTGTTTCTCTAGGTGGCGGTTCTCCACACGATTGTGCAAAAGGCATTGCTCTGGTTGCTTCTAACGGCGGCAAGATTGCAGACTACGAAGGCGTAGACCAATCTGAAAAGCCAATGATGCCTCTTATCGCTATCAACACTACGGCTGGTACAGCATCAGAAATGACACGCTTCTGCATCATCACTGATGAGGAACGTCACATTAAAATGGCGATCGTTGACAAGCACACAACACCGCTTATTTCAGTAAACGATCCTGAACTAATGCTTGCTAAGCCTGCATCACTGACTGCTGCAACAGGTATGGATGCGCTAACACACGCAATCGAAGCTTACGTTTCTATCGCAGCGACACCAATTACAGACGCTGTAGCGATTAAAGCCATTGAACTTGTACAAGCTCACCTAAGAACGGCAGTAGCGCACGGCGAAGACATTGAAGCACGTGAACAAATGGCTTACGCACAGTTCATGGCGGGTATGGCGTTCAACAACGCGTCACTAGGTTATGTTCATGCGATGGCGCATCAGCTAGGCGGCTTCTACGATCTTCCACACGGTGTGTGTAATGCTATCTTGCTACCACACGTTCAACGCTACAACGCGCAAGTTTGTCCTGAGCGTCTACGTGATGTTGCAAAAGCAATGGGCGTTAACGTTGAAGGTATGTCACCAGAGCAAGGCGCAGAAGCTGCGATCAACGCAATTGTTCAACTAGCAAATGACGTGAACATCCCAACAGGTATCGCGCAACTTGGTGCAAAGCTAGAAGATATCCCTACTCTGTCTGACAACGCACTGAAAGACGCATGTGGTTTTACTAATCCTAAACAAGCGACCCACGAAGAAATCTCTGCGATTTTCGAAGCGGCAATGTAATCTGCCATTAAGTCACTTATAAACTTATCGACAAACGGGCTCACCTACTGAGCCCGTTTTCTTTACCTGCCATATGTTATTCAAGTCTCTGTTTTGAATAGCCACTGATTAAGATAAATCTCTTTAAAAGTCGCATTGTCATAACTGCTTAGTTATAGTCAAACTATTGATACATAGAATGACAAACAGGTTCCATTGAGTCGTTGGATAGTTAACTCCTCATTATTAGCATCGCTCGTTTCCCACTCTGCCTTCGCGGAGGAACAGGATGAGTGTCACAGCCAACCGTTAGAAGACACGCGCGTCGAAAAAGCTTACCACTACCTAAACAGCAAGTTTTGTCAGCCCGCAATATGGTTCGATAACTTCTTTGTGGATGACCGTATTACCGAGGACGCCAGAGCCGGAACCTCTGTACGTTGGTATAATGATTTCATCTATTCTGAGGGCGGTGACGTGGATTATTCCACCAAGCTCAACGCACGCCTGCATTTACCCTTTGTCAGCAAAAGGCTTAAGCTAATCTACGAGTCTGTTGGCGATGAAGAATTCTTAGACTTCTTCCCACAAGATTCTGAAGAGTTAGAGAATGCACTTGGCCTTCGTTATGACGCCTATGCCAAGGGTTACAGTAGTTTCAATATCAAAGCGACATTACGCCCAAGAATAGAGGCTCGCTATCGTTTTACCTACCCGCTCACCACAGATGCAGTATTCAGGCTGACCCAACGTGTATATCAAGAAAAACAAGAGACTGGTGAGATCACCGACATCGACTTTGATCTTTCTTTAAGTGATGATTTCTTGGCTCGATGGTCAAGCTTTGCAGGATATAACGACGACCTTAAAGGTTGGAACTATGGTACAGGGCTAACCTTGTATCACTACCTTGCCCAAGACCAAGCACTTCAATATAGCGCCACGATTAATGCAACGGATGAGCCTCATAATCATTACGAATACGCTCAGGTTTCGGTTACCTACCGACAAAACGTATGGAAAGAGTGGCTGTTCTACGAACTCATCCCTCGTTATCAATGGGAACGAGAACCTCATGAGAAACACACCGAAGAAGCCAACATCACCCTTAGGCTTGAAGTCTTGTTCAACAATGTCTAGTGAGTGTTTGTGAGATTGGGGCATCGTTAGATAGAAAACGAGGCACAAAAAAGCACATCATGTGATGTGCTTTTTCAGTTCTATATAAGGCTTAAACTGTAGTCTTAACCCTTGTAGTTTCTTACTCGTGCCGCTTCTGCTTCACGCTTGTCGACAACGGTTTTACCGATTGGCGCCAATGAGATAACCGCGAGCTTAAGGTGCTGAATCGCAAACGGAATACCTATAATAGTAATGAAACACGCTACTGCTGACATGATGTGACCAATCGCCAACCAGATCCCCGCAAATAAGAACCAAATAACGTTACCAATCACACCTAGCGGGCTCGTGCCGATGTCCATTTCATTGGTTAGCTCATCACGCGAAATCGCTTCCTGACCAAATGGGAAGAATGAGAAGTTACCCATAACAAAACATGCTCTACCCCATGGAATACCAACGATGGTTAGGAATGCGAGCAGTCCGAAGAACCACCAAGCTAGTCCCATAAATACGCCACCGAACAGAAACCAAATGATGTTTCCTATTGTTTTCATTCTGTATTCTCCAAATCTTTGAATGCTATTTATTTAATATGCCGAGTAAGGCAATGATTGTTGTAATAGGTTCATTATTGTTGAACCTTTATGAACCGTTTATGAATCACTTACATTTTATGTGATTGATATACACCACGGTTCTCTAAATCTACATAGGGCTAAACCCATTTATTTGATACCATACACTTAGATTTTTAGTACCAAAAAGCTAAACAGACTCAACAACGAATTTAAGGCCGAATTTATGAATAACACTGAGCAACCTAAAAAGAAAATGAAAAACTGGGTGCCAATCGTCTTCTTCGGACTTCTCAGCACTGTTCCAGTGTTCATGTTCTTAGTTGATGTGTACATCAACCAGTATATGTAACAGAGCCGGACATCCTAGCTATATAAATGGATATAAGAACCCTTTCCTGTATCCATTTCAGTTCCAATTAGATCAGTTCTTCTTCAGCCAGCTCTTCGTTAATCAAATCAGCTCTTCGCTAATAAAATCTAGAATGTCTATCAGCTCATGATCAGGCAAATTTAGTAGGTTATCCCCTACATACCATTCAATCTTACATTGGTTTGGCAACTCACTGATCGCTGGGTTTCCTATCCAAATCTTGTGTTTCTTCGCTATGTTATCTCTCACAATAATGCCGTCTTCATAGCTCACAGGTAAATAGAGGTGAAGCATGTTGACCTGCGGTTGTTGCGGGTTAATCGTAAACTGAGGGTAATCTTGTAGGATTTGATAAACCTGTTTGGTGCGTTCGTATAAAGCAGGCATCAGTTCTAATCGCTCATCAAACTGCATTGCTGCCGAAACCACGTAAGGCGTGCGATGATAAACATTTCCGCCCTGACGCTTCATCCATGCCGACGCTTTTGCTACGAAAGCCTTGTCACCTAATAAGAGTGACCCCCCAAGACCGTTTAACCCTTTGTACAGCGAAACATAAGCCGTATCGAACCCCTTAGCAATCTCGCTGTATGGCTTTTGATAATACGCGCCGCACTCCCACAAACGCGCACCATCCATATGCAGATGAATCGATTGTTCTTTGCAGTACTGCTTTATCGCTTCAAGCTCTTCCCACTCAGGCAGCTGACCACCAATCTCTCGCATCGGTAGTTCATACAATGCCGCGGCAATCTCATCAGGCCAAGCCTTTAAGTCGTCGACATTCCAAGTGCGAAATACGTTGCCGACCGGAAGCACGTTGAATCGATTTTGGAGCTGATACCCTTGGCGTTCATGACGCATGATATGACTCGACTCATGCATCGCTACTACTGGGTTTCTTTTCTCTTGGCACGCAATTTCTAATGCTGTGGGTTGATTCATGGTGCCGGTAATCACAAATACAGCCGCTTCATAACCTAGCAGTTCCGCGACTTTGTTTTCGAAGCTCTCGATAAACTCACCATCGCCGTAGCTATCATGGCTCACATTGTGTGTCTCACACCATTCAGCCATCTGAGCGAATGTTTGTGCTGGAGTCGGTTCTAGGTGACCGGAAAGCAACAAATCACATTGTTGACGCAAGTCCATGCTCATAGTTTTTCCTTTATTCATTGTTGTTCTATGTAGGGTTATTGGATTATTTACGTTACCCACCAACGGTGACATAAAATGCCTATATTCGCTTTTACTATTCGTGAATAATTAGTTTTACTCAGTCATCGGCGGCTTGTGCCGGAAATACTCAAATTGACGGATGTTTTATACAATTAAGTACCTAAAAACACACGCATCTAAATAGATAAGTATGGGCTAATTCGTTGTTGTTCAACCATTCTTCTATTATTGTATATCTATAATTCCAATAAATATTATTCGTTAATGGACAAAGAGGGCTATATGTCGAAAAATCGAGTCTTGGTGCTATTCGCCCACCCTTCTCAGCATCGCTCTGAAGCTAACAAACCGTTATTTGAGCAAGCAAAACGCGTTGACGGTGTCACGTGCGTCGACCTCTATGCCGAATATCCAACGTTCAAGATCAGCATCGATCGTGAGCAAAAACGCCTATTGGACCATGACATCATCATTTTTCAGTTCCCCTTATATTGGTACTCCACACCGGCAATTCTCAAAGAGTGGCAAGATCTCGTTCTAGAGTATGGCTTCGCCTATGGAACCGATGGCAACGAGTTACAAGGTAAGAGCTTACTGTGTTGCATCACTGCTGGCGGTAAAAAGGATGCTTACCAAAGTGATGGCTACAACCACTTCACTATTCGAGAACTGCTTCACCCAATTGAACAAACCGCGTCTTTATGTGGGATGAACTATCTTGCGCCTTTTGCGCTTTTTGGATCTCGTACCGCTTTAGAAGAAAACCGTATTCAACAACATGTCGATAGCTACAGAACGCTTTTACAGGCCTTGGTTGCAGGTGATATCAACATCAAAAGAGCCAACAAGGCAGAAAAGTTGAACCATATTGTGGAAGAATTGATGGCAGAGGTTAAATAATGACGGGATACTTTCTACAAGCATTTATCTATTTAATTGCAGCCGTGATTGCGGTCCCTATTGCCAAAAGACTTGGACTTGGATCAGTTCTCGGCTACTTAATCGCTGGCGTTGTGATTGGTCCCATCATTGGATTGGTTGGCGAAGAGACAACAACCATCCAGCACTTTGCCGAGTTCGGTGTAGTGATGATGCTGTTCTTAGTCGGGCTTGAACTTGAACCTAAGATGCTATGGGCGATGAGAAACCGATTGATGGGGCTTGGTGGCCTTCAAGTTGGTGGTACGACCGCTATCGTGATGGGAATTGCACAGTTCTTTGGTCAACCTTGGACGATTGCTTTAACTATCGGTTTGATCTTTGCGCTTTCATCGACAGCCATTGTTCTACAAACGTTCAATGAGAAAGGCCTGTCTAAAACGGAAGGCGGTAAAAACGCTTTCTCGGTACTTTTGTTCCAAGATATTGCCGTTATCCCAATGCTGGCGTTCATCCCTTTGTTGGCTCTTCCTGAATTGGTTGCTTTGGCAGAAAGTGCCGCCCAAACCGCTGCACACCATGATGAACTCAGTTTAGTTGCAGGTTTGCCAAGTTGGGCATACGGACTTGTTATTACGGCTTCAATTGCGATTGTGGTCGTCGGTGGACATTATCTAAGTCGGCCACTGTTTCGTTTTGTTGCGAGCTCTGGCTTACGCGAGATCTTCACTGCAACTGCACTGATGTTGGTGATTGGTATTGCCGCGCTAATGAGCCTTGTTGGTTTGTCGCCTGCCCTAGGTACTTTCTTAGCAGGTGTGGTACTTGCCAACAGTGAGTTCAGGCACGAACTGGAATCTAACATCGACCCGTTTAAAGGGTTATTGCTTGGATTGTTCTTTATCACGGTAGGCGCAGGTATCAACTTTGGCGTTCTATTTAACGATTTCGCACTCATCATTGGCTTAACTCTTGGCGTGATGGCGCTGAAAGCCTTGGTGTTGTTTACACTGGCTTTAATCTTCAGAATCAAAAACAGCGACCGCTGGCTATTTACATTGAGCTTGGCTCAAGCGGGGGAATTTGGTTTTGTACTACTCAGCTTCTCAGCACAGAACCATGTATTACCTGCGGATATTGTTCAAACACTATCACTGGTTGTTGCCCTCTCTATGTTCTTAACTCCTGGTCTGTTCATTCTGTTTGATAAAGTGATACTTCCTCGTTACGAGCAAAAGTCTAACGATCGCGAAGAAGATACCATCGAAGAGAAAGGCACGGTGATCATTGCTGGTATTGGCCGATTCGGTCAGATTGTTAACCGCTTATTGGTATCGAATGATGTCAATACTGTGGTTTTGGATCATCAAGCTAATCAAGTCGACTTGCTACGTTCAATCAACATCAAATCTTACTTTGGTGATGCGACTCGTCATGATTTATTACATACCGCTGGTATCGAAGAAGCCGCAATGTTGGTTGTGGCTATCGACAACCAAGACTCAAGTGTTGAATTGGTCAAATACGTTAAACACAACTACCCTAAAGTGAAAATCTTAGCGCGTGCATTCGACCGTGGTCATAGTTATCGCCTAAGAGAAGCAGGTGCAGACTTCGTGGAATCAGAGACCTACCATTCTGCTCTTGAAATGGGTGCAGAAGCCTTGCGTTCTTTGGGTCATCACCCATTCTTCGTCGAGCAGCAAAAATCGACTTATCAACGCGTTGAGAGCCGTAAGTCTGAAAAGCTTTACCAAGCTTGGTCTGAAGCGGAAGAGAACCCACGCTACGACAACAACTACCGACAAATCTTCATTCACCTTGAAGAAGCAATGAAAGAAGATATGAAAAAAGACCGTTCAGACAAACACTCTCGTTCTGAACGTGGTTGGACACCTCCACCGAAAGGCTATGCAGATGGCTTTGAGGAAGAAGAGTCTTAAGCAGAATCTAGACTACAGCTCTAGATAACCATGCTATTCAACCATCAAAAGCGGCTATTTGAGCCGCTTTTTCTTTCATTTAACCCCGACAAAACCTCAAATGAGCACAAGTATCAGGTGCTGAAACTCTTAATCCGAAAGATTTGTGTGATCTAGCTAAAATTTTTAATTTCTGACCACATGGCAAAAGTGGATTCGATTTTTACATTATTGAAACATTTCCACCCCGCATAAACCACACCAAAAACATGGCTATATATGCACTCATTCCTACCATTCAAGCACCCACCCAATTCTTAGCGACCACTCTCTAAGGCTTGAATTACATTGCATATATCGAAATACGCCGCAAAACCCCTAACAGATTCATTCATCAATCAAATAAATAACGCACGACATTCACAAATTCAAACCATCAAAATTAACATAAACATTTCAAAATATGTCTATCGTTACAATTTGTAACGAATGGCGGTTGTCGGTATAGTCCTGCAATTCAAAAAAGTGAGACCTTTGCGCTCACCTTAAAGGAGATATAATAATGATTACTAATGATGCTGTAATAATGGGCATGTTAGCTGTTATTCTTGGCGGTGTTTTTATCACGGAAAGTAGCCAAAATAGCGCACTGAAAAAATTCTACTCGTTCGTTCCGGGTCTATTGCTCTGTTACTTTGTTCCTTCTCTATTGAACAGCCTAGGCATCATCGACGCATCAAACTCAAAGCTGTACTTTGTTGCAAGTCGTTACCTATTACCAAGCGCACTCGTTCTACTGATCATCTCAGCTGATCTACGCAAAATCTTCGGTCTTGGCTCAAAAGCCGTCATCATGTTCCTAACGGGTACTGTCGGCATCATCATTGGTGGCCCTTTGGCAATTCTGATTATCGACCAAGTTAACCCTGACCTAGTATCTGGCGATGTATGGCGTGGCCTTACAACTGTGGCTGGTTCTTGGATTGGCGGCGGTGCGAACCAAGCAGCAATGAAAGAAGTGTTCGAGGTTGATGACCAACTCTTCTCTGCAATGATTACGGTTGATGTTATCTGTGCGAACATTTGGATGGCAGTGTTACTTATCATGGCAGGTCGTCAGAAGAAGATTGATGCATGGTTAAAAGCCGATACTTCATCTATCGAAGACCTAAAAGAAACCGTATCTAAGTACCAAGAAGAAAACGCGCGTCCGACGACGACAACGGATCTAATGAAGATCACTGCGATTGCGTTTGGCCTTACGGGCTTAGCACACTTCTTTAGCGACATTATCGCACCATGGATCTCAACTAATGCTCCTGAACTGGCGCAATACAGCCTGACTTCTGGATTCTTCTGGTTAATCGTAATGGTGACTACGTTTGCACTCATTGCTTCATGCTTCAAATCAACACGCAGCCTTGAGCACAGTGGCGCATCTAAAGTGGGCTCTGCATTCATCTACATCCTAGTTGCCACTATTGGTATGCAGATGGATATCACAGCTATCTTGGATAACCCAGGCTACTTCTTCATCGGTATCACTTGGTTAACCATCCACGCGATTATCATGATTGTGATGGCAAAGCTAATCCGTGCACCACTGTTCTTCATGGCAGTAGGTAGCCAAGCTAACGTCGGCGGTGCTGCATCGGCTCCTATCGTAGCGGCAGCGTTCCACCCAGCATTAGCTCCAGTAGGTATTCTAATGGCTGTACTTGGTTACGCACTCGGTACATACGGCGCTTACATCTGTGGCCTAATCATGCAGGCTGCTGCATTGGGTTAACAACTCATTGCTGTAAAAAATGGGCAACTGAACCTTGATCATATCGCCCATTTTCTTGAGTTCCGAGATGTAAAAAAGGCGACAGTAAAAACTGTCGCCTTTCTAATATCTTGTTACTCAGCTAAAGCTTATTCCCAATCAAGAATTACTTTACCTGACATACCAGAGCGCATCATGTCGAAGCCTTTCTGGAAGTCGTCCACTTTGTAGTGGTGAGTAATGATTGGTGTTAGATCTAGGCCTGACTGGATTAGTGAAGCCATTATATACAATGGCGAATTAAGTCATTTAAAAACAAAAGCTTAAAAAAAATCAAAATTGACAATGGCGACAAAATGGCGACATATTTTGAGCTATCAGATAAAAACCAGAAACCTAAAAAATAAGGTTCCCGCTAATCCGCGATGAACCTTTTGTCTATGTTCGATTTAGTGGCTTTCAGTAAATATACGCACGTATCGACATCAGATAACTTTGATTGCCCATACTATTTAGTTGATTGGTTAAAGTTATACATTAACGATTGCTTTAATGCCGCTTCTAACCAACCATAAGAATTACAGTCTCTATGCGTTATTTATAGTAGATTTCAAGTAACTCATCACTCTCCCATTGAGTTACTAAATATTAGTAACACTTATCACAAAATATGTCTTGTTAGCGCACTATGATTTCGACTTAACGCCATTACATCATCTACCAACTTCTCGATTTGCTTTTGCTGCATTTGCATTCGGCCTTGAAAGCTTTGGTATTCACTTTCATCCACTAATGCTAGGTCGTGTTCTCGCGCTTGCTGCTTAAGTAACTGCAGTTCTGGGGTTTGACTACGCAATTCATTTTCTAAGTCTTGTTTAAGTACTCTTTTTGCCAATGCATGTTCAAAGCCATGCTCTTGTGACCAAGCATTAGTATTGAATACAGAATTGTAGTGCACATGTACAATTTGCGTTGTTACGTTTTTCGCCTTGGCCAGTTCAAAGATTAAGTCGTTTAAGGAGAGGTCTTGTGGAACGGTTGGAATAGGAAATGCTGGATCTTGGTTTGTTGTCATACTGTCAAAAGCACGAATGACATTAAGATGGAACTTTGGACTAATCCACATTGCGTATGAGTAGACCAATTCTTTGCATACCCACGTCCCTGCACTGTTGCCGCCACGTTTAGTTTTTACAGCAAAGTGAGAATTAGTATTTTGGTCAAAGTAAGAATTCTTACTTTGCTCAATTTCTTCAATTATGTCTTGAGTTTGCTTGTTCTTAAGAAAATGAACAGGCTTATGATTTTGATGCCCACCACTCACTTTATGTAGATCATTTAATGAGTACAAGTCATCTAGCACGCGGATATCTTTTGAAAAGATTGTTAAATTTGGCATGGTTGCCTCCTTGGGGATGATCTTTAAATCACCACACAAAGGGACTAATCTTCGGGTGGTGAGCTGAACAAGGTTAGTCCTACCGCTCCCAAGGTTACGGCCAGCCGAAGCTGCCTCGCCCAGCCCACCATAATGCTGATAGTACGTTTTATAAGTAAAACGACTATGTTCAGGTGTGCTGAAGCTGCACATAAAAAACCAGCAAAAGCTAGCGTCTATGCGCCTTGGGTGTATATTGCGGGGGACTAATCCCGACACTGGATTTTGCCAGTGCCGTTACAGATTAACGATGTGGAAGATCGGTGTCAAACGTTTAATAACGTTGCATATTGTATAGAGCGCGGTTCTTATAATCAGTTTGCCTCACCTATGAACGTAGACAGAATCGAGACAAAAACAACTCCAGAGCACACACGCAGTTCCAGAGTCACACTAAATTATTAACTAATTTAGATTCATTTTATTTGTAACTATTGTAATTTTAGCCACCCATACAAATACGAATGATAATAATTATCATGAATTGTTTAAAGAAAATAATAGTTTCCTCATTTTTCCTCTCACCAATACATTGTTATTCTACAGAAATTATAGGGGAAGCTTTTCAATCGAATGACTCTTACGAAAATAAGATTAGAGATAAAAAATCGTTAGAGTTAGAAGCCCCTGACTGTACTGGCAACTCCTCTTGGATTGATTACCCTTCCTTACCTCAAGAGCCTACAGAAACGAGTAAATCCGATATTAATTGCAGTTTTATGCAGTTTGCATGGCAATCTTTTGCTTATTATACCAGTGACAAGACACCGGATTTATTCTTGAATATGATGCCGAAAGACAGAATATTTAAAGAGATACCCGATAGTTGGGACAATAAAGGTGATCAAGGATTAGTACAAAGTGAGATCCTTCAAGCCGGCTCTAATTTCCCATTGAACGATCAAGAAGGCAATCCGGTCTTCTATCAACAAAGTGTCAATAAAAAATTCTACAATGACATCGTCAAACACGGATTAAACAATAGCCAATGTGTCGCCGATATTGACAGTGGGAAAACACCGTTTGAAATATCCCCAGGCTCCACTGAAGTAAAAACCTCATGGAAATTAATATCTAATAACGACAACCCTGAAAAATTTTTCACTATTCATAGAGATGTTGAGATCGACGGGGCAGTAAGGAGTAATGTTCTAATGGGCTTGGTCGGGATTCATGTAGTGCGAAAAACAAGGAATCATCCTGAATTCATTTGGACCACATTTGAACACAAGGAAAACGCTCCTGATTGTGCTGATGTTCCTAACCTATCAAATTTTGAAAAATCAGGTAAATGGACATTTTTCAACCCAATGTCCTTTCAGAAAGTGAATACTTACTTCCCTGGTAAACCTACTCAAGTCTGTAGAGAAACACCCTATGGGGTTGGTGTTTTAACGAAAACTGAAGTAGCTAAAGATATAAAAGCGCTTAACGAGGCAATGTCAGATTATTACCAATCACGTAAATCTGTTTGGTCTAACTACTTCCTTGTGGGCACATCTTGGACAGTCTCAAACGAGAGTGATTTAAATAAAGGAGAGGTGCCTCCCTCTTGGAAAAATGAAATAGGGGGTTCGAAGTTATTATCAAACAGTACAATGGAGACCTATGTCCAAAACCCTCAATGGTTTGCTTTAGTGCATCCTAAAGAAGATAGGGGCTGTTTTGCTTGTCATAAATATGACCCTTTAACAAAGAAAGCCTTACATTTAAGCCATATGTTTAATGCGGCCCAAGATTACGGTCAGTGTTTTCTTTAAGGCTTGATTTAGAACCTAAAAATTGAAACTTCCTAACAAAGAGTGATCGGCTTTCCACTTTTATGATCTTACCCTTTCAGATTAAAAGGTTTTATAGAAATTAACGTTAATTAAACCGCATAATAACATTTCACAGCTCAACACAATTCGTTGGATTTATAATTATAAAGAGTTAAGTATGCGCTCCAGACACCCTTGGTTAGACCGCTTATTCAGTCCCCACCCTCAATGGGTCTATAAGACTGGTGTTATGTTATTGGCCCTGTTGTTTAGCTTATTGGCTTCATTAGCAACCAGTCTTTATCAAGTTCATAATGAAATTAAGCATGACGTCGACTACCTCGATCAAATCGTTTCTGTTGCGATTAAATATGGGCTTGAAAAACCCATTCTTTCTGAAGCCAGCGTCGCTAGCGGTGAATGCTCCACTGACACTATAGAGCAGTTAGAGAAGCTTTATGTGTCGCATCTACTTATGTCGATACCCATCGTTAATCTTGATAAGCAGAAACCTTATACCTATTGCTCTCCTTTCGGCGTTGAGCAATTTGAACAACGTAATTTTAAGAACTTACTCAGTACACAATTAAAAGGGGAAATGTGGCGTTTAGCGATTTATTCTCTCTCCACAACCCCAAAACATCCCCCCTATTTATACGGTTCGAATGGACAATATGGCTTCCTCTTTCCATTACGCACGGAATACCTTTTTCTTGAAAATGATTTAGACCATCAACGCTCTATTCGTTTATCTTTACCAAAAGAAAATTACACTATCCTTGAAATAGGCAGTTTGCCCAATGCTGATCGCCTGTACTCGAACTCAGTTGCTTCAAACTATCTTCCTCTTACCTTTGAATCCTCCGTCTCTGCCTCACGAGTGCTTTCGAAGTTTAAGCAAAACTTGTGGCCGGTCACCACTTTACTCTTTATGATTTCACTCACCATTCTTTGGTTATGTGTTTCCTATTGGCACGCAAAAAAAGAAATTGCTCTTCAAAAAGCGGTTCGAGACGCCCAGTTTTTCCCCTATTATCAACCCATTGTAGACGCACAAACAGGTAAAATGCTCGGTGTCGAAGCTTTACTCCGATGGCTTCCCTCTGATGGCCGCGTCATAGAACCAAGCAAGTTCATCCATTATCTAGAGCAAAGTGGGGATATCATTCCAACAACAGAAAATCTCATTACAACCATTTACCGCGACTTATCGTCTTTGATGAGTCAAAACGCTGAGTTTTATTGCAGTGTCAACATCACTCCTCTGCACCTACAAAATGACGATTTTTACCACTATTTAAAGCGGTTTCAGCACGACTACTCAAAACTGACGCTTGAATTGACAGAACGCCAACCGATTGAAAATTTGGCGTTTGCCAGTCAGCGCCTCGCCTTACTCAAAACATTAGGACTTAAAATAAGCCTTGATGATGCAGGTACCGGTTATGGCGGAAACTCCTATTTGCATTATTTCGATATTGACACTATCAAAATAGACAAAATGTTTACACGCTCCATTGATGAAGGAAAATCCGCTGTTCTCGATGGGTATATTAAAATGGCTAAGCAGTTAGAAATGAATCTAGTAGCGGAAGGGGTTGAAAATAAGCTTGAAGCTAACGGGCTTTTATTAAGAGGCGTCTTTCAACATCAAGGTTACTATTACGCTAAACCTATGTCGATTGAAGATCTCCATCGCTGGGCTTTAGATTATGGTTATACTCACGAGCGGGTTAGTGAGGCGCTCAGCTAAAAACATCACGGAGCTTACCTTAGTCAACAACGAAAAGATGCTCTTACTAATACTCGTGGTTTAGCCTATTTGAGTCCATAAAACGAACACGTCGGGAGTAAAGAAGATAACCACACTCTTTGCTCATTTGTGGCATCACTTACTTAAAGTGGTCCACCAAGGTCCCCTTGTGGGATAACGAACCATTCCCGCCTTACACATCAGAACATGTACGTCAGAAAACCCTTTTGGCCCGTTCTTTCACGATAGGTCGAAAACCAAGTCCCTTGTGCGTTGCTGATGCTTTCAAACATTGTCATCCCCATTGATGTTGATTCATACTGACTACGTTGATATCGCAGTCTTTGAAATCAAAGTCGAAAAACACATTCGTCGGCTTATTATTCCATCTGCATACCAACACCTGCATCACCGTAAGAGTGGCTGCCTTCACTATTGCAAAAAGCGCCGCAGATGGGCGCAGGCCTGCGTAATATGCCTAAAAAGTTCAGGAGCCTTATCTGGGGCGACGTCCAAGGCTGTTTTTCTACTCAATTAAGCATGCTGGTTGAGTGGTTAAACAGAGTTACTTGGGAATACCAGACACCACACCCTTTGGGTGTGCGTATTCTACTACAAGAATACACAAGCCAGTTTGTAGCACGGCTCTTGAGAGAGAGCCCATTGTTTTGTTCTTTTAAAAGAGCAAAACAATGTCCTTAAAAGGAGTTTGAATAATGCAAATTGTATACGGATATTGTCGTGAAGATGAGGCGGGGAGTTTATTGGACCGCTTTGTTGAACAAGGGGATTTTGTCAGCTTCAAAGAACTGGGCTCAGTCGGGCGTGAATACATGGCATTTGCTGCTTTGTTGCCTTTTACTGACCGCCTCCCCTTTCCTTTCTATTGGAAGGGTGTTCATTTCGTTTCGGTTCAAAAACACACTCAATCGGTCCGTCAACTCACGCCACCACCATCAAAAAATGCTCGCAAAAAACATTATCGTAAACTCAAGAACACGATCATGACCCCTCAAAATTGGAAACAACACGTCTGTCGCAATCGCGGTTTGAAGTCTGTAAACGCTTCCTTGTTGCCTTTAATGTAATCGAGAAGAACCATGGGGCTCAACGGCAACACCTTCACTCATGCGGCCCAAAGCCTTCCCCAAAATATGGGGAACTAACAACGTCCATTTTTCAACCCACCAGATGCACGACACCCCTTTTGATAAAAGCGGTGCGATGTCGTGCCTCTTTTATTTACATTTAAAGGTAACCACATGAAAGATAAAACCTCACGCTTCAACCTTCCTCTTACGTATTGGCGTCACTTTTGTACGCTACTGGCCGTCTACTTTGCCTGTGCGTCACCCGCTTACGCCGATGACCTTTTTGCCAGTGGTAAAGATACCGTGACCAACACGGTAGGGACGGGGTCTTCTGGCGAGTTCTACATTCTGGTGGCAGGCCTGATTGGCGGCATCATCGTGGGCATCATGCAAAAGAACTGGGTGGGTGGCATCATCGGCTTTTTCGTTGGCGTGGTGTTCTGGGAAGTTGGTAAAGGGTTTGTAGGCTTATAAACCACATAAGGAGAGCGCGAAACTATTCGCCCTATTTCACTATGGATCATCAAGACAAACAAACCCTCTTCGCTTTTCCAAACTACTTACAAACCGACGTCAAAATAGTCGGATTTCCAATCGATGAAATACTCCCTTCTATCTTGTTGTTTTTGATGTTGTTCAACATCAATCGGTTGGTCGCGGTCGCCGTGTGTATCGGCTTTTTCCTCACCATTCGCAGCTTAAAAGTCCGACACGGCCCCAAATTCATCATTCACTTCATCCACTGGTATGGGGATGACACAGCGAATAAAACCATTTTTAAACGCACGCCCCCAGCCACAAAAAAATATTGGATTTACTGATGCTCAATGAACATAACGGCGAGGCGCTTAAAGCGGCTCGCTTTATCAATTACGTCCTCACCGCGGTGGTGTTGATCACCGCCTTAGGAACCGCTGGGTTGAGTTTTGCTTTATTAAGCCAAAACCAAGCGGAAAAGCGCACCTTCGTGCCACCTCATATCGACCGAGCGTTTACGATCTCAAGCGATGCGGTTGATGAAGCGTATCTTTCTATGATGGCCGATTGGTGGATACACCTAAAATTTAATGTCACGCCCTCTAACGTTAAACGTCAATTCAACTTACTCATTACCTACGTGCCGCCTAAATACTGGAGTGGCTTACAAGACAAGTTGATGCGAGAAGCCGAATTTATCATCGAGAACGACGTCACCAGTTTTTTTGAAGTTGACACGCTGTCTATCAACCTGAATGAAATGAAAATACGGGTCAAAGGCACGCTCAACAAAACCATCGCGGGGCGCACACTTGACCCTGAGCCCGTGACGTATCTACTCCAAGCCGATTACTCAAGTGGCTTGATTGAACTTCACACCATCGCCCAAGAGATACCGTTATGAAAATACGCTTGATTTATGCTTTTTTTGGTTTGTTGTTACCCATCATGAGCCACGCCCATACGATTGACGCAAAGACCTACTATTTTGAGCAAAATGATACCATTGTGTTGCCCTTATCCTCGGTCAACACCAACCGTTTAGTAGTGAAAGACGACAAGATATTAAACCTTCATTGCCCTAGAGGGTTTTGTCTCGCTAAAGCCAATCAACGAGACCAATCGGGCTCTATTACCGTCAAACTCAACATCGCCTTGCCTTTTACCGCGCACGTCACCACAGAGAAAGGTCAAAATTTCTCGCTTTTTATCAACCCTAAAGCCGTCCCTGCGGTGGTGAATGAGTTTATTCCGCTTCGCTCTACTGCAGAGAAAAGTGTCTTTGAAAAAGATCTCGAATACCCTTTGGCCTTGGGGCAACTCACCAAACAAATGATACATTGGCAGCGTTCAAAGACGCCTATCCCAGGGTTTCGTGTCCATCCGATTGACCCCGAAACCCTCCCCAAAGACACGTCGCCACTGGCCATTATTCCGCAGACCCTTTTTGTAGGCCGCCCCTTCTCAGGGCTTATTTATCAAGTTAAAAACCAATCCAATGACACCGTCACTCTGACCGAAGCGCAATTTTACAGTTACGCCAGTCGGAGCGCCTCACTTGACCGTTATACCTTACCCCCAGGTGAATCTACACATCTGTACATCATCACAGGAGGTCGCGAATGAAACGATTGAAACAGTGGCTTTTTAGAGAGTCAGACTTAGAGGATGGAGTGCTCGCCAATGACCAAAGTAAGCAGCGTAACCAAATACTCAGCCTGTTAGCCGTTGCGCTCTTAGTCGCAGTTTTTTTTGCGTTTAAAGCCTTTAAACAACCTCGAACCTCGCTAGATACTGCGAAAGAAGTCGTTGAGTCAGCCCCCAATTTTGGGGAAATCATTACTGATGATTTTACCGACAAAGACAACCGCTCAGCCTTGACCTTACAAGGTCAAGACATTGAAGACGTCAAAGAAAAGATGGAAAACCTCAATCGAGACGTCGATCGTTTGATGACGAGCAACGAAAATACGATTTCGCAAATGAAGAAAGAGAACGAGATCTTACGCGAGGAATTACGCCAACATCAAGAAGCGCAGCGCACCATCGCCTTGCCATCAACCCAATCGCTATCCTCAAAGGAAGCCGGTCACCTCACCGTCATGGGAGAGCCTGCGCCGTTTGGCTCGCGCCCACTTCCTCCCAAACCTTTACCCTCTTACGCCACCAATGATCTGCAAAAAGAGAGCTTTCAATACAGCAAAGCCGATAAGGCCTCGTTTGATGACCAAGGGCAAGCGTTTGACTCGTTTGATTTTTTTTGGACAGCCTCCTCAGAGTCAGCGTACCAACGAACCGTCGACAATTACGTCCCGTCGGGCACCTTTGTGACCGCCAAAATCACCGGTGGCGCCGATGCCAATGCCGGGGCGTTCGGCCAAAGTGATACCGCCCCCATCGTGTTTCAAACCGTGCATGAAGGCGTGTTGCCCAATGGAGAAAAGAGCCACCTCAAAGACTGCACCATCATTGGGAGCGTGTACGGTGACCTTTCTTCCAATCGCGGCGTGGCGCGCACTCACACCCTCAGCTGCATTCGGGACGGTCGAATTTTAGATATCCCCGTTCAAGGCACCGTCTTTAACTTTGGGCGCAATGGCATCCGTGGCACCTCGATTTTACGTAACGGCAAAATCGTCCAAATGGCGGGGATCTCAGGCATCTTAACAGGACTGGGTGAGACCGGGGCGGGCTTGGCCAGCACCACCTCAACCTCAGCGCTTGGCTCAACGTCGAGCCTCAACAGCAAGGATGTGGGATTAAGTTTATTGGGCAATGCCACCTCGGACGTGGGGAGTAAGCTTTCGGATTACTACATTGCCTTAGCCGAGTTATATCACCCCTTCATCGAAATCAATCCAGGGGGCATCGTGAATATCGTCTTTACGAAAGGGTTCCCTCTGGATGATGAGGAAGCGATCAAACGCTATGTTGATCATCAGACAAAAGAGCAAGAGCAAGCAAAACCAGACACCCTTTTAGAAACCATCACACTCAACCCTCTCGCGGCAGAAGTTAACCAACAATTAAATTAAGGTCGGCTTTTATGACTATCAAACTTTTCACAGCGCTGCTTATTAGCCTACTAGCAGGTTGCTCTGCGGGCTTTCAAGATGAATTTAGTTGCCAAAAAATCGGCGGTATACCCGGCTGCGCCAGCATGGATGACATTCGCAACATCTCGACACACCCAACAACACAACAAGTCGCCGAGGCTAACGTCCTGGCTTCCCACCCTTTTGCCTTACTGCCAAGACGCACCCGTGAAGGCCATCCTATTCGAACCCAAGACACGGTTAGGAAGGTGGTGATTTTTCCCTTTACTTCGGATGACACCACCACTTACCTCGACACAATGGATATTTACATTGTGTTAGACGAGTCTACCTGGACAGGTCGCCCTGTTCAGGCTATCAAGAAGGATTAACGCCATGGGCGTCTCAAAAGATTTAAAGGGTTTTTATCAAGAAGCCAAACGTGAATATAACCACCTTCATTCTGAACTGCCTTACCGCACTTTTGATGCGCAGCACAGCCTCTTTCATAACAAAAAGGGCGTAGGATTTGGATTCAAATTGAGCGTCTTAACGGGGGCGAATGACGACATGGTGGAGGCATTTAACCGTCTCATCATGGATTTACCGCCTGGCCATAAATGGGATTACCATTTTTCCATGATGGGCCACAACCACGTGAGTCATTTGATTGAGCAAAATACCGCCTTGAAATCCGCTCGTGCGGGTATTTGCAGTGAATTAGCAAAACAAGAAGCCGATTACGCCAACTTTGCGGCTCACCACGGCTTTTTTCATCGTCAGAAGCATTACTTTGACATCAAAGATTACAGCGCGTGGTTGTTTGTCTCCAGTACGGACGATGTTGATAGTGTGTTGGATTGCAAAGAGGCGCTCACCACGACTTTATCCCAAATTGGACTGGAGCTCACGCCGCTTACCCCCGAAGGCTTAATCAACTACGTCGAAGGCATTCTCAATTTTGACCCCACACAAACCGCCCCTCGCGGATCTGACTACGCACCAGAAGCGTTGATCTACAAACAAGTCCTCTCTCCTGATACCGAGTTTTTAACTCGCCGACATTACACCGACGTTCGCTTTAGTAACCGCCAACATCAAACGGTGACCTCGCGGATCATTTCATTGGGTTTACGCAGTACACCTCGAACTTTCCGCCTTTACGCCTTGCCCGATTGTTTTGCGTCCTTAAAGAGCGTGGCCAAAAATGTGCAATGTCCACACCTCATGACCCTCAATTTTCGCCATCAAGAATCGGGCAGTTTTGCGACCAAAAATGGCGGACGCATTGGAGAGCTGGAAAAAACACTCAAGTCCCCGATGGCATTTTTCTTCCCTCAAGCGAAGAAAGAGCAGAGCGAACGCGAGCAAATTCGAGATGAAATGTCGGATGGCATCAACAGCATGGCATACATGCACCTGACGCTGACGTTATTTACCAACAAAAAATCCGAGCGACTGCATCGCACTACTGCCATTAACGCCTTTCGCTCTGGCGGGATTGATTTACAAACCGTCTCGATGCTGCAAAGCCAAGCGCTCATGACGACCTTACCGTTCATGATGACCGATGGGTTTTGGGCCGATTGCGACCGTGCTGGACGCATTCAAACCGTAAAAACCGGCAATGTGGCCAACCTCTTGCCTCTTGTGATGGACGTAAAGAATTTCAGTGGCGGCATGATGCTTCCCACCATGCGCCAACAAGCCTTTTGGTTTAATCCGTTTAATTGTGGCTCAGATAACTACAACATCGCCCTGACCGGAGGCTCCGGGGCAGGAAAATCCTTCTTTGTGCAAAAGCTCGCCGAAACCCTCTTTGCCATGAACGGTAAAATCTGGGCGTTAGATAAAGGAAAGAGCTTTAAAAAGCTCACCTTGATGCTTGGCGGCCGCTACATGACAGCTGAGAAGATTTACCTCAATCCATTCACTCACCTGGAACGCATTGCCATGGGGGATGACTATACCGATGAAAAAGGCGAACAGGTCAACCCTCTCAAGGAAACGCTGCACACCATCACCGGACTCTTTGCGACCATGGCCTGCCCCACACACGAAATGGGAGATTTTGAAAAATCGGTCCTCGGTGATTGCATCATTGCGGCTTGGCAGGCACACAAAAGCGAGACGTTGGTTGACCATGTGCAAGAAGCGCTGTTTGCGGCGGCCGAAAAACAAGGCGGTGATCGCCGCCTTTCTGATATCGCCATGCAACTGAATAAATACCGCTCAGAGGGGATCTACGGTGACACCTTCAATAAACCGTCCATGCTGGATCCCAATGTCCACTTTACCACCATTGAACTCGACGGATTTCCCTCGGACATCATGCGACCGGTGATTTTTGCGCTGATGTCGAGCATCACTCAGCAGATGTACCTTTCAGGCTCTCGTTCAACGCCGAAGATGTGCATCATTGAAGAGGCGTGGTCTCTGATGGCTGGCTCTAATGCACAGGCACAAGAATTCATCAATACCGGTTATCGCACCGCCCGAAAATTTGGGGGTTCGTTTTGCACCGTGACGCAAGGGATTGAGGATTTTTACAGCACACCTGAAGCGCTCGCTGCGTTCAATAACTCCGACATTCACATCACTCTGCGTCAAGGCAGTGGATTGGCGAAATTCATCAAAGACAATCCTTCACACTTTTCACCCTATGAGCAATTTGTCATCAAGAGTTTTGAAAAGTCCTCCATCGCCGGTTACAGCTCTGTCATGCTAAAAACCGGTGATGTAACGACCTTTCATCGCTTGTTTGCCGATCCTTTTACTCGTGCGTGCCTTTCGACAGAGCCGCATGAGTTTGAGTACTGTGAAACCTTGATGAACCAAGGCGTCCCACTCATGGATGCGGTCAATCAAACCGCAGAGCATTTTTACGGACCAGAAATTGAGATCTTCAACACCCTCATCTATGGTAAGGAGGCCAAATGAAATCCATCCGTCACACACGTCTTGTCGGTGCCCTGTTTGCCATAGTGTTGATGATGTTCACGCTGATGGCCGTCAAGCTCAACACCGCCCCTCAAATCGTGGTCTTCGATATCGAACAAACGTTAGCGCAATATCAAGACCAACTCATTGAAGCCAACCTCAGCGATCAGGAGCACAGCGCGCAATTGGCGACCTTTGATACGGAACTCAGGCGGCTCTTGAAAGAATACGCGCAAGCGCACCATCTCGTGATTATCGTGCCAGGCGCGCTCATCAGCGGCGCACCGGATAGAACCACCGAGATCCAACATTACGTTATTGAGGCGCTTAAAAAGGAGTCATGATCTTATGATTGTTCACGGGCATTCATTCATCAAACCAACAGCACTCTCAAAGGTGCTCGGTCTCACTTTACTTGCCATCGCCCCCACCGCTCTTAGTCAACAATTTGGGCGTCAAGGCGAACTTTTCCCTATTGCAGAGGTAGACATGTTGCAATGGATTAACAACAGATTGACACACTTAGAAGCCACGGGAGAAACCGCAAAGATGCAACAGCAGTTTGTGGAGAACGTAGAAAATAACGTGCGAAGACCCCCTCCCGTTAAAGGGTTGACCGCCACCACCGCGCCCAACACCTTTTACATCGACCCATCATTAAAGCTGGCCACCGATATCAAAGATGCACAAGGTAACCTCCTTTATGCTAAAGGCCTCGTCATCAACCCTTTTGATACCGACACTTGGCCAGTCGACATTCCCAAACAATCATTCGATTACTCGTATGTGATTGTCTTTCTTGATGGTGACGACCCAAGCCAGCGCGCTTGGGCTAAACAATACCGCGCAGATAAGCCGATAAAATGGACCCTCACCAACGGCAGTCCAGAAGACGTCGCCACGGAGTTTGACGCCCGAATTTATTTTGACCAACAAGGTCACTACAGCCGTCAATTTCAACTCTCACACATTCCCGCTCTGATTGAACAAGACGGAGCGCGGTGGAAGATCACAGAGATCGATGTGACGCCGTTCACCACCATAAACAAGAGTGCGACGAACACAAAATAAGGAGAAAGACCTTGAGATCCCATGGGTTATTACTGCTTGGTTTGTTCCTATTTCCTTGGCAAACCCAAGCTCAATCCGCCGCTTGTACGGGGCATTTCTTAAATCCATTGTCTGATATTTGTTGGGACTGCCTATTTCCTATGACACTGGGCAGTGTGCCTCTCATTAGCTCGACATACCCTGACACCGCCAACCCAAGCATGCCGATCTCCTATTGTCCTAAACCCCCGCCCATTTTTATGCAAATTGGCTTAAACATTGGGTATTGGGAGCCGTATTCCTTGGTGGACGTGACGCGAGTCCCTTATTGCATGGTCAACATGGGGATGCAGTTGAGTAATGACAATAGCCAACAAATAGGAGGCTCGCAGCACGACTCAAGCAGCAAAACCAGCGGCAATGCTTTTTATCACGTGCATTGGTACAAATATCCGGTGATTTACTGGCTACAACTGATGCAGTCGGCCGCCTGCATGGCCACGGATAATTTCGATGTTGCCTACATCACCGAGCTTGACCCGTTTTGGGATGATGATGAGATGTCGTTCATTCTTAACCCCGAAGCCATTTTGTTTGGCCACCCCATCACGCAGCTCTCTTGCATCACCGAAGCCATGGCGACCACCACCGGGCGCGTTTTGCCTTTTGATGCGCTTTTTTGGTGTTTAGGCTCACAAGGCAGCGTCTACCCATTAACCGGTAATAGCGCTTACTCTCATACCGGCCCTCAAGTTGGCACACTGATGTTAGAGCGTTTTAATTTTAAAATGCACAGGCAAGGCATTGTGTGGGAAACCCGGGGCGAAGATGGCGCAATCTGTTACCAATGGCCAGAGCCTATCTTGCCGAAAAGTCGCTATCGCTATCAATTGTCGGCACCGATTGGTGATGCCGCTCATTGTTATCCCTATGGCACCACCTCGTCACTTTGGGAGCAAGGTAAAGACAACCCAACCACCGGCGGTAACTTTGGTTTTGTGAACTGGCGAAAACGTAATTGCGTATTTTTATAAGGAAATGAGACGATGTCATTTAGCCCAAGAGCCTCATGGCTGTTACTTATTCTGCTGGTTAGCCCTCTCTCACTAGCCGAGAAGGGTTACTCTCAAGAAGAGCTCAAAGCGCTTGCCAAGCAAGAGCAGACCATTGCAGCGCCAACCCATCACAGTGAACTGACCACCTTTCTTGAACGAGGTCAGCAACATAAGCAAGAAGCGTTGTCGATGAATCAACACCTCGATAACGTGTTGCAAGACTCGCCACTGGCGAGTGTTCTTGGGGTGCCTCAGGAAAATCCAAACAAAAAGGCGCAAGGTGTGATGGTGTTTGTGTCGCTTTCCATGCCAGATAACGCGCTTAGACAGCTACTCAAACAAAGTCAGCAATATCAGGTTCCTCTCGTGATACGTGGGGTACTGCCAGAAGGCATGGTACCGACAGCCTCTCGAATACTGAGTTTGTTAGAAGCGGACGACGAAGAAATGGCCATTGATAGCGGTTTTGCCATCAGTCCACAGTGGTTTCGTCAATTTAACATCACCCACGTCCCCGTGTTTGTGGCCATTGGAGAAGCGTGCAATGAAGCGTCTTGCCCGCAAAGTGATTACGACATGGTTCACGGCAACCTCTCCCTTCCTAACGCATTAACGATTTTAAGCCAAGGCGATGTAGGACACATCGCCAAACAAGTGCTCAATAGGAGTTCCCCTTGAATTCGCCCTTTTCACTACTTTTTGTTTTTCTCTCTTTCAGCGCTGCTCTCTTACTCTCCCTTCATACCCTTGCCGCCCCTCAAGAAAACACATTCTACGACAACGTGGAGTGGGCGAAAAACACCCCGAACGAGGCTTACAATGACTCAGAAATGACGCTTAACCTGTCAGACTTCTGCAGCGACAATAATCCAGGGTGTGAAAGCAAAATCCGACAGCCTGATGAAGCCGGGATGACTGATGCACAAATCACAAACCAATCCACGTCGGAGTTTGACAGCAACGAACAAGCTCAAGCGATACAAGAGGGGTTTGACAATAATAGTGCCACCATTAACCCCAATGATGACACGTATCGATTCGCCACCCTTGGCATTGAGAACGCCTATGAAATCAGTCATGGTCAGTCTAATCAGTACGTGGATTGTGACAACGCCACGCAATGCGTCATTGATAACATCGCAAAGCAATGCTACCGACCAACTCACAACCCGGTCCCGTGTGACAAAGTCCCCGTCGCCTCCGTGAGCCTTAGTGAAGCGATCTACCGCTGCCCATCCGGCTGGACAAAGCAAGGGGATAATTGCCAACGCCCTCTCTCACAATGCCGACACGATAATCACAATTACGTGAGGCAAACGGGGGGAACAAGAGGGTTTACAGGGTCAGATACCACGTATTTCTGGGATGGGAAGGTTGTCTCTCCCAACCAAGGCTACACGCTTGGCGATTTAAAACAGACCGACCACATTGTCTGGAAAAGTAACGAATCCTGGTATAAACGCTACCAGATTTGTCGACCCACCACACAAACGAAAAAAGTCACCTTGAGCTGCTCAAACGGATTCTCCTTATCCGGAGGGAACTGCATCAAGAACAACATTACTTGGCGAACAGAATGCAACCTGATGAACTCATGCAAGATCACTCGCCAGCAATGCATTGAAGGTCGAGCCACCCGCATCATTAATGGCATACCGACCACGCTTGATTGCTGGAAGTATCGGGTTGAGCACCAATGCACTCGACCCAATACGTGCAACGTCCTGCCCGCCGATTGCACCACGACGTCAACCCATTGCAGCCTCCAGCAAAACGGTGTGTGCATTGAGGAGAAAGTCAATAACTCCTGCCCACAGCGGCGCTGCAGTGCCACCCAATTAATCTGTGGAGAAGAGAGCTTTTGTCTGGATGGCGATTGCTTTGAAGCCATGGCGACCACTTCAAACCGCTTTAATGAAAGCACCTCAGCCTTAGCCGCGCTCGCAGAAGCCGCTGACGGTATGGGTAACCCACCGAAGATATTTACAGGCAAAGGCATGAAGTGCACAGACGCCGCTTTTGGTTTTGCCGACTGCTGTAAAGACGGCGGTTGGGGCACGAGTATTGGCATAGCCCAATGCAATGATGAAGAGAAAGCGCTCGGTCAAGCCAAAGAGCAAGGCATTACGATAGCCCTTGGCCGTTATTGCGCAGAAAAGGTCTTAGGCGCGTGTATCCGGGAAAAGAAGACCTACTGCGTCTTTGATAGCAAATTGGCGCGCATCATCCAAGAGCAAGGCTCGAAAGGTCAACTTGGCATCAGTCTGGGAACCGCCAAACACCCCATTTGCGGCGCCCTTACCCCCGAGCAGCTTCAAGACATAGATTTTGAACGCCTCGACTTTTCGGACTTCTACGACGACATGCACGGCAACACCAACCTGCCTTCGGCCACAGAAATCCAAGAGCGATTACACAGCGCTTATCGCCATTAACTTAATCAATGATGAGGACATGATATGGATCCCCTACTCCCTTTACTTGTGGCCACCCTGTCGACAACCGGGTTTGCCATCACCCTTATTCGGCATCTTCTGTTCAAACGAAAACTCCATCAGCTCAAGCAAGAAATGATGAGGCACCAACAACAGCGTGGCATTGATGAAGCACTTTGGACGTTATTTCACACGCGCACCCACAAGATGCTGAGTTTCTGGCAATAATGAGGTCACACCATGAAGGACTTATCCACAAAAACGGTGAACAACTCAATTAACCGATTAACAATCAAATCCCTACCGTTAATGTTGTTGGCTTTATTGGCCTTTCACAGTATCGCCGATGAGCCCCCCAAGGGGTGGCGCTGGTATAACGAGACCAAAGCGCCCAAAGTCCCTCCCAAAGAGGAGGAGAGCCTCCCCCCCAACAGCGTCTCTACCGTGATGAGCGCCACCGAGCAGATGCAATGGTTCCACCGCGCGTTTGATGAAGCGTTAAACGATGCCACCATTAACCCAACCGATGAAGAGAAAAATCTAAAATTGATGAAGCTGAAAAAATTCATCGATGGCAAGACCACGCAAACGGGCATGACCTTCAAAAAGCTCATCAACGAACACCCCGAATACTCGTACACCAAAGACCGCCCCACAGAGCAAGCCGCAAGAGCGACGTACTATCAAGGTATCCAACTCAAAAACGAAGCCACTGTGCGTCAATTGGTACAAGAAGGTTGGGGCCTCTACTTCATCTACGAAGGGCAAGACGCCTTATCTCAAACCCTAGCCCCCTCAATCCAAGACTTTGCCCACCGGTACCACATCGAACTGGTCGGGATCAGCAAAGACGGTCAGACCTTTGAGACGATTAATGAAAACCGTATTGATAAGACAGGGCGTGTACAGGTGCGCTACACACCGGCTTTAATGCTGGCCAATATCCACACCAAAGCACTCAAGCCCCTCGCCTACGGCTTCATTTCACAAAAAGACTTGCTCTCTCGCTTTCACAACGTCGCGACCAATTACCAAGACAGCGACTTTTAACTTAAGGACGCCCCGATGAACGCTTTTATCCGCACGTTATTGTTGAGTACGCTGATGACGCTCGCCTCAACCTCCCTCACTCAAGCGCAACCCCCTCATGCGATGACAGGCCAATACGCCTTGGTGTTCTTCCATTTTAGTCAGTGCGCTGAGTGTCACCACTTTGCCCCAACCATGAAGCGGCTAGAGCAAACTACTCAACTACCTGTGTACGATTTCTCCTTTGACGGACAACCCATCCCCGGTTACGCGACGCCTATACCGACCAACTCTGACATCACCGCTGCGTTTTTTGGGGATCTCAAAAACGCCATTACGCCCGCCACGTTCTTAATCAACGTCAGCAATGGTAAGTACGTGCGTTTGAGTGAAGGCAATGTTCCATACACTGAGCTGCTTAAGAGCTACCAAGCCTTGCGCGCCGATGTGGCCATCATGGAGAGTTTACAATGACGCGACCTACCCTCCTGGCTCTCTTAATGAGTCTTTCATGTTCACTTCATGCCGGCGGCTTGGGCGACGCCATGAACAGCTTTTGGGATGACAGCAGTTTTAACAGCAACATCACGAACCCAAGTGCCTATCAGGGTCAATCCGCCACCTACTATAATGCGGGCAGTTTGTTTGCTCGCACCAACATCAAAAACATTCAACTGGCCGCCATCACCTTGCCTTCTGTCAGCGCAGGGTGCGGTGGCATTGACGCCTTTATGGGCGGCTTTTCTCATATTAACTCTGACCAACTGGTGGCTTTTGGTAAAGCCGTCATTGCCAACGCCGTGCCCTTCGCGGTGGATTTAGCGCTGCAAACTTGGGCGCCGAGCATCAAAGAGAATCGGGACAAACTGCAAGCCATTGCTGATCAGTTCCTCACCACCTCGATGAACTCTTGCCAAGTAGCGCAATCGGCGGTCTCTGGTTTAGCGGCCTTTACCGATGGGGAAGCCAAGCGACATGCCTGCGCCACCCTAGGCACGCAAAGCAACGCTTTCGCTGATTGGTTAGAAGCGCAACACGAATGTCGCAACGTCCGTACCAACCAGAGCACACTGGCTAGCAACACCGATGACGCCACGGCGCACGCAGTGAAAGTGAACTTAAATGTGGTGTGGGATGCGCTGATGAAAAGCGCTTACCTTCAAGACAATCAAGAGGTCGCCGAGTTTATCGTAAGCCTCACTGGCACCGTCATTTACGACGCGCAGGGGACGCCAAGCTACATTCCGGCCATGTTAGTGGGTAACGACACCGCCATTAACGCCCTTTTGACCGGAGGGGATTTGGAGGTGTATCGATGCGACAACACCGAGACCTGCCTTTCGATGAGCCTAAGCGCCATCAGCCTAAATGAAAGCCAAGCCTTTAACGCCAAAGTGCGCCACACCGTCGATACGCTCTATGCCCACTTACAATCTGACCAACCTATCACCGACTCAGAGAAGAGCTTTGTTGAACTCAGTGACATTCCTATCTTAGCAATGCTCATTGATGATGCGCACCTCAACCTACAACCAGAAAGCCATTTATACGCTCAAAATATTGCCGCCGATCTCTTGCATGCCTATCTCAACAACATGCTGATGATCGTCAATCAATCCATGACCAACCTCGCTTCGGTTAACCCAACCGACGTCAATCGCACTCTCGAAGGCATCAACAGTGCAAGGGATTACTTACAAACCATTCGAGACCGTCACAAAACAAAATTGAACGCGTACTTAGCCCTCACTGAGCGCTTAAAACGCAAACGAAAGCTCCTTAGCCAATCGGCAAGTGACGCTACCCTATCGAACCTCACCTTTGGCCATTAAAGGAGATCCCCAATGACCTTAGACTTTTATCTCTATGGCGCAGGCCCTCAATTACAACGAGCCTTGAACGCCGTCGCCACTTTTTTTACCACCAACACCTTTGGCTCGTTAATCGAAATCGCCTTACAACTGGCCTTTATCATCAGTGCCACCCTATTTTTTGTGTCTCGAGACGCGAAACATGTGATGCGTTTTATGTTCATTTACTTGGCTATCCCCACTTTTCTTATCAGCATGAAAGCCACCGTCCATATCAATGACGCGCAAAATCCTATGCGCATTTATTACGTGAATAACGTGCCTTACATCGTCGCAATACCCGGTTGGGCGGCCACCACGTTCATGCACGGCTTAACCGAAGGCATTGAAATCGTCTTTAGCAGTACAGAGGATGAAAGCTACAGCTCCTCAGGCATGGTGTTTGGTTCGAATTTATACACGTTGCTTCGTAGCGCCAACGCCGAAACCATTGATCTGCAACGCTATTGGAAAGACTTTTATCACAACTGCATCGTCGGAGACATTCGAATTAACAAAAAATACACCATGCAAAACATCCTGCAAGCACCGGATTTGCTGGGTTTTCTCGCCACAAAATCGATGTCCCCCATTCGTGGGCTCTATAACCCCCAGGGTCAATACAGAACCTGCCGCGACGCGTTTCCTGAACTCACTCAACAATTTGATGAAGAGGCCAATCAAACCATGAATAAACTGGGCGCGTATATCTTGGGACGAGAGAGCAACATCCAATCAACGTTCTTAAGAAACGCCATCGAGAATAGTCACCAAGATTTAATTGGGGTCAGTAACAACGCGGTCGATATTTTAAAACAGAACATGGTCATCAACATGACGCGATGGAACATCGAAAACACGCACCGAGGTATCGCGGCCAACTACGCCTACACCGCCAACCAAATGCAAACCACCACCATGTGGGCCAACATTGGGCTGCAAGCCAAAGAGTTCATTCCAATGATGCACTCGATAGGAGTGATTTTGTTTGTCTGCTTTGGGGCGATCATTGCCATCATTGCCTTGCTGCCACATATGGCGCTGCCTGTCCTTAAAAACTACGTTGGCAGTTTTTTCTATCTGGCCACTTGGCCTATGATATTCACCATCCTCAACGCTATAATGATGTGGTTCTTAGAAGGGGCGACCCAGGGCGCGACACAAGGGTTACGCGGCATTACCCTCTCGAACATGAGCGGCATTGATTACGTCAACACGCGTTACGCCTCCATTACCGGATACTTGATGATGTCCACCCCCGCGATTGCTTTGGCGTTAACCAAGGGCGCAGCGGCCATGATGAGCAGCTTAAACTACCAACTGGCGGGGATGATAAACCAAACCAATGCCCGTACGTCGGCAGCGGCCTCAAGCGGTGACATCAGCCACGGTAATACGCAAATGCAGACCCACACGTTTAATAACGTCAATGGCAATAAGTTTGATACGTCGACATTGCTGAAACAACACGGCAGTACCACTCAAAGCGAAGACGGTATGCTTTCAACGCAATACGGTGATAGAACGGTGTATGACACTAGCCCTACCGCGTCGAATTTCCAATGGAACGTCGCATCAACCAGTCAATACAGTGAAGCGGTGCAAGACTTGCACACCAATGCTCAATCGAACCTCTCGACACAACAAGCGGCCTTGTCGCAAAGCACACAAAGTGGCTCTCAACTGATGGCCGATTGGAAAGAGAGTTATTCTTCAACCCAAGGTTACGGTTTAACTCATGGACACGGTGCAACTGCTGCGGCTTCAAAAGGCTTAGAGCAGGTCAAATCCGCCACTGAGCAAGTCAGTGCAGCAACCGGATGGAGCCATGAGAAAGCGAATGCCTTCTTACACTCTGCGTACGGCGGTTATGACGTGAACGCTGGACTGTCAAGCGGCGCTCTCGGTGACGCCGTAGGGTTTAATGCGAGTGTGAACGCGTCCACGGGACAAAAATGGACACAGGAAGACCGCGAAACGCTCAGCAGCATGAGCAACGAACAACAAAGCCAAATGCAAGCCGCTATCGAATCCTACCGCTCTGGTGCCAACCAAACCATCGATGCGAGCAACCGCCTCACGGCCGACGAACGTAATACGGAGATGGGCACTTACGCCACTGGCTTTACGGCTAACTTTGGTGAGACACAAGGTTTGATAACGTCCACGACACAAGCTCAACAAGAGGTCGATACGCTCAGTCAAGTCAACAGCCAAGAGCATCGTCAAGTGGCGAGCCTGATTGAGAAACTGGAAATACCATTCCAAGGTTTTGTGGAGGAGAAATATAAATCTGAAGTAGGACGAGCAGAACAGATTCTTACCGGTAGTAATGATAAATCACGCCAAGCCCGCGCTGATGAATGGGAAAAATTTAAAACAACCGACACGTTTAAAGATTTTGTGCTCGCCAGCGTCCCCACTCAAGAAGAGCACGAACGTACCTTTAATCCTGAGCCGACCCAATCCGAGTGGCAAACAATGGTAGGCGAACAATACAAAGGTAAGGCTCTAGGCAACACCAGCCAAACGGTGATTGAGCAGCATGAACAACGCGGCGGCACTGAGCGTTATTACACCCCCGACAACCACTCGAAAATCGTGGAGGATACACGTGAACAATTTGAGAGTACCAGTAACCGTGTTGAGCCACCATCAACCATACAGCCAACACAGAAGGAGGATCAAACCCGCTCTTAACCTATAAATAATGGTTAATTATTGAGCAATTAAAATGAAAAATCGTAACGACCTAGTAATATACACAGTATTAAATGGAGGGATTAATGATGAAATGGCTCGTATTAGGCTTAGGCACATGTTTCTCTTTTTTGAGCTTAGCCAATAGTCAAATTCCAGAAATCGACCGACTCAGCAGTGGCAAGAGCCCTGCAGATATGAGTTACTATGTTGAACATTATCAAAATCCGGGGAGTCCTGAGTATCGAGATTTATTGATTGGTACTCGTGTCGCTGCTAACGCCGTGAACTTTTATACCACCCGTTTAGATGCTCGCGGCCAACGCATTGATTATTGCTTGCCAATGAAAGATGCAGCCAATCGCGAAACATTATGGGAATGGAAAACCAAAGATCTGATGACAATTATCGACAACAGACTTGAACACGATCCTCGTTTAAAAAAATACGGTAAAGTAGGCATTGGTGGCAGTATCGCCAGCTATCTAACAGCCGCGTTAAAAGAGCAATACCCTTGCCCAGTGCAAAAACAGTTATGACTTTAGAGATTACTGATGAAGATATTAAAAGTAGCGTTGGGCCTTGTGTTACTTGGGTGGTGGTGCTTTTCATTTTGCGTTTTATCTACAAGTAACGATATAAAGGCCTTTATTTACAAGGCAGACTCTTTGACTGTTGTTTTTATTCTTCTCTTTCTTATATTAACTTTTGTCATTTTATTAAGCTTTCTGAAATTCGCGATCTTAGGCACCGTCATTGCCACTGCGTTATCTTTCAACTGAGACACTTTTTAGTAAGGAAGTTTAGATGAAAAAGACAATAATCTTGTTGGCTGTATTAAATATGGTTGGGTGTTCAACCAATATGTCTCGGGTTCCAGATAAAAATGATATGGAAGGGTTCTATTCACCTAACGAATTTATGGTATCTTCTCTTGATTTTGATATTACAGGATTAGGGCTAATTGAACATCCTCATGAAGAAAAGGTAAGACGCTACATAAAAGAAGTGTATGGTGAAAAAATTGGTAATAATACCACTTTCTTCCGCGCATATTTCACGAAAGTGAATGATACACACTTATATAAGCCTTTAGTAAACGCTAAAGCATATTGTGAATATCAAGGGGGGCATTTAACTTTAGTTTCTCGTGACAGTTTTCAGAATCTATTTAAGATAAATGTAAAGGGTGTGGGGTTCTATAAAAAGTTGCAACTAGAAGGTTTAGGCCATCAAAGAGAAAGTTTTGTAGATTTGGCACATAATGCATGGTCAGAAGGTGCATTTGGTATGCATAAATGTGTCAATGACGGTAATAATTGGTGGATTTCTATTTTGCCTTATAATTTTATCCATAAAGTAGGGTCTTCTGATGCACATACCATTGATGTTATGGTTTATGTAGGTGAGGTGAACTTGTAGTTTCTTAAATATACCCAATATTTCAAGTTAATTCGTAAATCTTGGTACTCCCAAAGTTCAAGTACCATCCTAATCCAATTTCTACGGGGCGCTCAAGGAAAACTGCAAAGTAGCGAGTGCCGTGAAAAGGCTAGAGGGTGTGTATATGCTGCTCAGCTCCATTGACATAGTGAAGAGGCCGTTAATCACTGGCTCAAGCACCCTGTTCGAGGATTTGATAACAACAGACCAATTGATATGCTTTCGACAGCCGAAGACACTGAGGTTGTACTCAATTTGATCGGTCGTTTAGAACATGGAGTGTTTTAGTAACCTTTGTTACCAAGTGCCGTCCCCCTTTCACGGCATACGGCTCAAGCCTCCACAAAGGCATCGTTTGATCCCCAGCAACTTATAAAGCAGTCGGAGCAGGTTCGTTCCAAGAGTTACGAGCTAGCCTTTTGGATTTTCTCTTTTCCAAGTATTCTTGGTATTGAGGGTCAAATGGTGTCGCTGCACTTCGGATTTTCACATGCCTTTCTATCGGCACTTTCGTTATTTGGGACAGATTGAAGTGACAGTTCATGACTTTCTGCCAACCGTGAAATTGCCACTGGCCTTTACGATTGAGAAAGTACTTATGAACAACCCAGTCTTTGGACTTGGTTGGATGACGTCTAACTGCCCAGTGCCATAGCGCTTGGAATAGTTTGTGGCCGACATACCCGAATATTTGTTTAGCAACACAGTGGCGATAGTAATTCGCCCATCCCCTGAGTTTCGGATTTATCAACTTGATAAGATCGTTAACAGGGATGGTTGCGTGCTTTTTGATGAGTCCTCGTAGATTTTTCAAAAATAACAACGTGTTGGATTTGCTCGGCTTGATGAGCAATTTCCCTTTGTACTTCCTGTGATTGAAGCCTAGAAAGTCAAAGCCATCATCAATATGAGTGATCTTCGTTTTCTCTTCGGAGAGGGCTAACCCTCTTTCTGCCAGAAAGCCAGCAATCAACAGTTTGATGTCGTTCACTAGCACTTCCTTTGAAGCTACCTTGTTGCCGCTCTCAAAGAGCAATACCCTTGCCCAGTGCAAAAGCAATTTTTAAGCTGTTGGTTTACCCTGCCAAAAGTTATCCACTCTTATCATGCTGTTCGCTTTTAACCCCCGTGGTGTATCACGGGGGTAAATTAGACCAAGCTACTGACTGGCGGCGTTTTTCAAGGTAATGATGGCTACGCCCTCTGCTGTGTCCTAATAGGCTTGATATATACCTATAGGCTTTCAACCAATCCAAGTTCATTACTTGTAATCTGGTTTAATTTTTTGCTGAAACTCCCCCTGTTGAGCCCTAACATCCTAGCAGCCTTAGACTGATTACCACGCGTATGAGTTATCAACTCAGTAAACAATGTTTCTACCACCGTAGGAGTAACCCAAGACATATAAGGGCTAGCTGATTTATTATCAAACCATGTTAGCTCCAGTTCTGCTCGGATAAGTTTTTTAAATGGTCTTTGTTGATTAGGGTTAGTTGGTCATTCATATAAATTGAAGGTTGTTAATCGATTTTATCATGTTGGCAAATTTATCATGAAAGTGCCTTAAAATCTGCTGACTCCCAAATTTGATGTCATGCAGGTTTTGGTTTGTAGTCGCTTGATGAGTACAGTCATCTTGACTTGAGTATGTCGTCTACTCGACAACTATGAGTTAGAAGTGTTCGGATTCCGAACAAGGAATCCGAATTCAAGCGTTGCCTTCCCTGCCCTAGCCCACCAATAGCTATCATCCTGATAAATATCACCTTACAAACCATACCCAATATCTATCGCTTGTGTTTTAATGCATCTAAACGCTTATCAGGTAATCTTCAAATGGCACGAAAAAACGATGGAATCATATGGCACTTAATGGACGCTCCATGGTGGTTAAGCGTAGTGCTCTCTGCTTGTATTTATTTTGGGTTTTCATATCTATTGCCTATCTTGGCCGTGGATAGCAATAATTTCATCTTTAAAGCTATTGCTCCAAACTTGCCCTTGATGGCTCCATATTTTACGTTCTTATTTCTTCTCCCCGCACCGATAGCGTTTTTCAAGCAATATCAGAGGAAAAGAAGCTATCTCAAGACGAACACTCAGATTAAAATTCATAGGAATACTTCCCCACTAAATCACCTGACCTGGATCGAATTTGAAAGTTATATCGGAGAATACTTTAAGTCTCAAGGGTATGCGGTCAAACAGTCTTTCGCTCAAAAATCTGATGGCGGTGTTGATATTTGGCTTACAAAAGATAGAGAATTAAGCCTTGTACAATGTAAGCATTGGAAAACTCGCAAAGTGGGTGTGCAAATTCTAAGGGAAATGTACGGTGTCATGATCGCGAACAATGCCAGTAAGATGATTATCGTAACTTCAGGAGACTTTACTTCTGAGGCTGTCACTTTTTCTCTAGATAAGCGCCTGTGGCTAGTCAACGGCAGCGAACTAGTACATATGATTGAAGATGGCCGCAGCTTTCAAAATAAACCATCAATATCGCCCCAAACACACAGGGCAGGCGTCGAATCTATGATTTGCCCTAGTTGCCAATCTAAGCTTGTAATGCGTGTTGCTAAGCGAGGAGCTAAATCTGGTATGTCTTTTTATGGTTGCTCTACGTATCCAAAGTGTCGTTATACTTGCGACTGCTGAGTTTTAATCTATTCGCAAAATACGCTTGTTGTAGCAAGTAATCTTTGATGGCCCGAAAGTTGCTGCTGGCATCTATGCTATTTGGCATGGCCAACAACTGATTTATTGCGGTATCTCTGGAAGACAAGGCTAGGTCTGGCAAGATATTGGAGCAATTACCTCTTTTAAACCCTCTCTAGATGAACCTTGTCCAGTTCTGAGTCAGCATGTCGTCGCGACTCATGTTCTCAATCTCTATTGTCTTCCGACAGTTGGAATTGCGGCGTTTCTTTCTCTGGTAAAATAAAGCAGAGAATGCTCTAACTTACTTGTCGCTCTCCAATTTTCCAAGCTATGTACTTGTAAACTTGCCTACCGCAATCATCTGATACATAATGACACTACCATCTGATAAGGAGTTATTGTTATGTCACAAATGCAAGCATTCAAGCCTGTTAAACAGCCAGCTAGCTTTTGGCAGCAAGTAGGTATTCCATCGCGAGGGGTAACCCTTTATGAGTCTGTTCATAAAGGTCTGGATTTTGATGTTTTTGACAAACTAGCCAAGCACTCTAAATTGGAAAAGAAAGAGTTGGCTACCGCTGTTACAATTCCACCAGCCACACTAAACCGCAGATCGAAAGCGGGACGTTTTAACAAAGACGAAAGTGATCGTTTGTACCGTTTTGCTGAGATATTCAACCAAACCATCAACTTGTTTGAAGGTGATATTTTGGCCGCGTGTGAATGGATCAAATCCCCTGTGGTTGGTTTGGGTAATCGCCGCCCTATCGATATGGTTGCCACAACTGCTGAATCAGAGGGTGTGCTAAACCTAATTGGACGATTAGAGCATGGGGTATTTTCTTGATCACTTTGTACCGAATCGTAAAGGAAAAGTGGGAAGAGTCAGCTTTCGATGGCGAAGGCTCCAGACTGTACGGAGGGCGTTGGAATTCTATTGGACGGTCTGCGGTTTATGTTGCGGCGTCAGAGTCACTTGCCATTTTAGAAATCTTGGTTCATCTCAAAAATACCAAAGTACTTGAAAATTATGTCTTGTTTACGTTGGAACTGGATGAAGCCGATGCTTTGGTCCTTGAAAATGACGACTTACCGGACAACTGGAATGAAGAGCCAGCCCCGCTTCAGACAGCCGAAATCGGTGATCAATGGTTATCGAGCTATTCAAGCTTGGCGCTGGCGATCCCATCGGTGATTGTGCCTCGCGAACAAAACTATGTGCTCAACACAAAACATCCAGGTTATCCAAAACTCATCAAAACGGCCAAAAAACACGAAATTTCTTTCGATACGCGGCTTCTATAAATCAGCTATTCCCACTGTAATTGTCCGAGGACATTAAAGTTTGTCAGTTCCAATTTAGTTTGATCTGTTTTTGGCTACATCAAGTTAGACGGCGAAGATAAGTTAAACCACTTTCGCCCCGTTATTTTTCACAGAAAAAAGCGGTTCAACACTCCTCAGCTGAGTTTAGGCGATTAAAACTAATGCAATCGCACAAAAATTCAGTCTTGTTTTTCACTAGATAGAGCTAAACGAAATATTGTAATTAACGGTTCTAAATCGAGTGATACCCCTGCAATATTTGCATCAATCCATTCTTGTTGAGTAATTTTAGGCCACTCGATGGTGTAGCCAAGGACAAATACGAGTTCTTCAAAGAAAAAACGTAAAGTTCGGCCATTACCTTCCCTAAAAGGATGTAACAAATTTAATTCGCAAAATAGACTGGCTAATTCTTGGATAAGATCAGGCAAAGCCAAATTGTCTAACGAAGGGATAATATCAAATAATTTTGAAGCTTCAGCTTCAATCCTAGAAACGGTACAGAATCGAGTGTAGCCTTTAGATATATCCACTTCTCGAACTTGGCCTGCCCATTCAAAAATATCTTGGAATAGATGGTGATGTAGACATTTGAGGTGATTGAAGTCTAAATGCTTGATTTCAGAAACATTACTTTTGTATGAAAGGTACCTATAACTCGTAAACTCAACTTCGGCTTTTTCAAGTTCATCCGAGTCAAGTATATTCAATCTGTTAATTAAAACATCAGAATTTGAGTAACAGTATTTGTCCTGATCAGCACCATATTTATCTCGCATACTTGCGTTTTAAATCTTCAATGGTTTGAACGTTCGATTTCTTATTTATCGTCATGCCTTCATAACCCAAACTGGTTTTGAAGTTCTTTAAGCTAGGGGTAAATGTAGCTTTTTGGCGCTTCGAATTTGAGACATTGGCCATATCAATGTTCCTCTTGTTGGTTGCATTAATTGTACATGACTAATCAGCTAATGTCATGAAGTAGCGATTTTCGCAAAGCCAAGTGAGCCGCGCAGCAGCATTCTATTCTAGTAATGTCACTGGCAAAGTTTTATCCAGAGGCTTCATTGACCTAAAGTTTTACCCGTGGCACTTGTCTCTCAAAGTGCCAGCTAGCTCAGAGCTGCCCCAAAAACGTCACAATCTGAATTTTAACACGTGGCATTTTCTAGCTCGAAAATGCCCCAAAACGTTCTAGAACCCATCTAGATCGTAATAGAACTAGCTAATGTGTAAAGCAAACACATTACTTTGAAAAAACTCCCGTCCGCACCCAAGTATACACATCTCCAAAAGTCATTACTTAGGGAGAGTTGTGATATTCTTATATATGAGCTAAGTTGTTGGTTACAAGTAACTTAAAAAAATCTGGGCTTAGTTTTTTCATGGATATCAAGGATGGTAATATGACTCCAAAGTCAATAATTTTATTTGGACTACTTTTTAGCTCTTTGAGCGTACAATCTGCCACTTATACGGTAACAACAAGTAGTGATCAAGGCATGGGCTCACTTCGAGATTTCATCGAAAAGGCCAATGCTAATCCTGGTTTAGATACTATCGAAATACCGGCTTCATATAATGCACAAGCACCTATCTCGCCTAATTTGGGTGAAGTCCCTTCAGGTCAAACCGACAACCGAATGACAATTACTGATGATATTATCATTCGAGGATTAGGCGATGATTATGTCCACATTAATGACCATCAACGCTGGGTTTCTGATACTGGCTCATTTAATACTGGTTATCCGAATGATCCTAACAATCTGATTCTAAGATCATCTGGTCTTTTATTTGACATCAATCCTCGAAATACCGCAGGGCGCCCCATTGATGTCACCATTGAAAATGTGTGGGCAGAACACATGTCAGGTTTTATCTTTTCCGATAACGCTAATGTAACACTCAATAACGTTATCCTATATAAGATAGTGCCTAGGCAAGGAGAGGCATCCATCATGTCTACTCAAGATGGCATTGTTACAATAAAAGATTCATTTATATTCGAAAATCTTGGCCCAAGATCAGCTCCTACCCTTATTTTTAATAGTGATGTTTTTATTGAAAATACGGCTTTTGAATCTAATGGACCATTGGTTGAAAGCACAGCCAGTCATGTTATTCAAGTTAGTCAAGATAGTTCAGGCAGCAGCACAACGGCAGTCATCAAAGATAGTATATTTAAAGGCTTATTTAATTCTACTTTTAGATTTAATGAAGCTGATGCACAAATTATAAATACTTTATTTGATGGAAGGGATGCTAATAGAGGTTGGCCAATCTATGTCAATAAAGGAAAATTGACGCTAACCAATAGTACGCTGTATTACCCGACTATTACTAAAAATGTAGACCCTGCTACTTACAAAGCGACCCATATAGAGTTAATCAATAGTGCTCAGCTTATAGCCAACAACAATCTACTCGTTATAATCGATGGTGCAAATAATGTTGGCTCTGCAATTTATCCAACTGATTGGGACGATACAACTATTTACCCATTATCAGAGAACAACAATAACTTTATTTCGACACCGGGTGTCGATGACACCCCTAATACTGGCCTGTCACTTGCAGGGTGCGTTACAACTAATTGTTTCGTTCCAAACACGCTTTCAATAGCGCTTGTTGATAAAGGCGACGACGCTAAAGCGCTATATGCCGATGGAAGCTCAATCACATCAGATTACCTCAAGCAAACCCGCCCACAGGGGGTGAGTATCGACATTGGCGCATTCGAAAAACATGAATCTCTTTATGCTCACCCAGATAGCTATGAGGTTGATCAAGATACTAAGTTGATTGTCTCTAGTCAAAATGGAGTGCTTAAAAATGATACCAATGAAAACTCAGCACCCGCTGCATTAGACCAAGATGCTTTGTATGGAAGTGTCACATTGCATGCTGACGGTAGTTTTGAGTATCAACCTGATGCTGATTATTATGGCAATGATGAATTTTATTATTCAATCAATACTAGCCAAGCAAAAGTATCAATAACAATTCTCTCCACAGGTTGGACTCTTATCCCTAACAATGCTGCGCCAGTTGCTAATAATGATAGCTACTCACTTTACGCAGACAGTATTGATACTATTGTTGCACCAGGTGTGTTGCTTAACGATACAGATGACGCGAATACACAAGCTCCTTTTTATGCCGATTTAACTGCGCGAATCTATAAACAACCAATGCATGGGTCGGTAACACTTAAGGAGACTGGTGAATTCATTTACACGCCTGACGCTGGTTTTATAGGCGATGATAGCTTTGAATATGATGTTACAGATATTGGAACAAGACATAGTTACCCTGCTACCGTTAATCTTCATATTCAAGCCGGTGTTCCTTATGGAGGGAAGGTTATCGCGGGAACCAGCAGTGGTGGTTCTATAGGGTTCTTAAGCACGCTGCTATTGACGATACTCGCACTGTTTAGACATCAAAAGTCACTTGCCGTTAAAGTGGTCGTCCCACTATTGTTAAGTGTTTCTCCTTTCGCTCATTCTGCAGAAGAGAATAACGGAATATATGTAACAGCTAATCCTGGGATTTCATGGTTAGAGCCAGATACTGACCACAACGCGTGGAGTCAGGAAAGTAACAGTCACTTTTCTTTCGGAAGTAGCTTAGGGTACCAATTTGATAATAACGCGAGTATCCAGTTTACTTATCGTTGGCTAAATAGTGTCGATTTGAAAGCAGAACATACGCAATATAATGATATGACGGTCGATTACCAACATTACAGCTTTAACTTTGTTTATCGAGTTACGCAGCTTTGGGGCGATAAATTCGCCCCGTACTTCAGTTTGGGCTTAGGTTATCTTGATGCAAGTTCGAACCACGCGGAAGATTTCGAGGTGGAGGATAATGTTCACCCCAACATAGGCGTCGGCGTGAATGTATTGGACTTTGGTCAAATTAAGTCAGATCTACAATGGCATCATTTAGCAGGTGATGTTGATACCCTCGAACTCGTGTTTTCTTATTACTTCAAGTAATTCAACTAAGAACAGTGCTTTTAGCTGTTCTTAGCCAGAGCTATCAGTTAGCACCTCTTCATACATAATTTAAGGGTATTACGGTTGCTCCCTGCGATGATTTGGAATTGTTCATCAATTGGGAGCACCCAGTATCTGACCTTTCCAATCAATACAATGCAATGAGTTAAGGGACTTTTACACTTGCATTTATTCATGACTCGCTAACTTAGCAAAGGCATTAACAAGCTTCTGTCCAGAGACGTGTTATGCCGCCATGCTTTGGGACAAGAGCGCCTTAGTGCGACTACTCTAAAACACTTCTGTCCAAAAACGTTTTGAAACTGGTCAATCTTAATGCGAGCACCAAACAATTCTGTCGTCCCTTAGCCTTGGCACTCGTAATACACCTCCTTTGTAACCTGTCACCTTATTCCTGATTTCATTCTACCGAACAAAAGCGCCTCACTCAGTGTGGGCGCTTTTTTGTTTTCCTTCACAAGGAGTTTTTCTATGTCTACGACTCGTGGTGGTCAAATCACTTTCCATAACATTCGAATGTGGTGGCAAGTGAACGTAACCACAATCAAGTACCTCAATATCTTCGCGGCCTTGCTCGGGCTTATCACTACTTACCTCCTCACCTCGGCCAGCACATTAACCGGTGCCTACTACTACAGTCTATTTTGGCTATTCAACAAATTAGGTTTTAGCCTAAAGCGCAACGTAGTGGTCGAATGGGAAGATCAACGCTACAGCAGCACCCTTGGCCAACAACTGCAAAACCCCATCTTGTCACAGTGCTACCAAGAATTGCTGCAAGCCCTGTTCATTGGCCTACTGGTCTCTGTGGCCACTTCCACCGTGCTGTTTGTGATTATCAACCACTGGTTTAAGAGAAAAGGGCAAGAGCAAAGCGAAGATAACCACATTCGCGGCTTTCAATTGGCTGAGCCTAAAGCCGTCACCGCAGAGCTGAAAAAGAAGAAAAAACTCTCTCCTTTTGCACTCGATGGTCACAAGCTTTTTGTTGATAGGTTTGAGGTCAAGCACTTAATGATTGACGGCACCACAGGCGCAGGTAAATCCGTTGCGATTCGCAAGTTATTGCGCTGGATACGGGCGCGAGGCGATAAAGCCATCATCTACGATAAAGGCTGCGATTTTGTCAGTAAATTCTATGACCCTCATAAAGACGTGATTTTAAATCCCTTCGATGAGCGTTGCGCTGCATGGGATATTTGGAGTGATGCCAAAGAAGCCCCTGACTTTGAATCGCTCGCGGCCGCGCTTATTCCGCAACACGGCGAAGGCGACCCGTTTTGGGTGGATTCCGCACGAACCATTTTCGCAGCAACCACCTATCAAATGATGATCGATGACAAACACAAATGTACCATTGAAAATTTGCTGCACATTATCTTAACGTCGGAGCTTTCCACGCTAGGTGAACACTTAAAAGACACCGAAGCTAGCTCCCTCGTCTCGAAAAGTATCGAGAAGACAGCTATCTCCATCAAATCGGTACTAGCGACTTACATTAAGTCATTACGTTACTTACATGGTTTGGATGAAAAAGACGCACAAGGCCACCATAAACGGGCGCCATTTTCGATCACAGATTGGGTGCAAGATGAATCCCAGCAAGGATTTTTATTCCTATCGAGTAACGCAAGACAACACACCGCACTCAGACCACTGATCTCGATGTGGCTTGCGATTGCCTCCAACGCCATTCTAGGAATGGAGCCCGATGACGACCGCCGAATTTGGGTGATCATCGATGAAATGCCTACGTTACATAAACTGCCTGAACTCACGCACATTATTTCTGAAGTGCGTAAATTTGGAGGATGTTATTTACTGGGTTTGCAATCTTACGCTCAATTAGAAACCACTTACGGGCGCAACGCGGCGAGAGTCATTTTTGATTTGCTCAACACGCGCTTTTTCTTCCGCGCCCCTTCAAAAGCGATGGCCACCATTTCCTCGGATGATCTTGGTGAGCAAGAAATCGATATCTCACGAGAAAATATTTCTTACGGGGCGAACGCACTGCGTGACGGTGTCTCACTTGGCCACCAAAACAAAACGCGTCCTGTGGTTTCTCCTGCCCAAATCCAAGGTTTGGATGATTTAGAGTGTTACTTACGCACCCCTAACTCCATGCTCATCACTAAGCTGCAACTGAAGTACGACCGCATGAGCAATCTCCAACCCTCCTTCATCAAACGCAACCTACCAGGCGGGAAAGCAATGGAGAGTATCGACCAAGCCTTGATTTTTCATGAGTTAATTGCTTTGCATGAACTCGATGAAACCCAAAGAAACCGATTACTCGCCATTCAGCAAAGTACCTATGAAAACGAAGAAGAGCAGCAGCAAACCAGAACCCATCAAAAACAAACCCTTGCCAAAGCACCGAAAAAGGAAAACCCGACCAATAACGCTGCCCAAAACCAACAGCTCGCTGAAAACACACAAAATGCACTACAGCGAGAAACCGAAGAGGCGTCCATGACACAAGCAGAAACGGGCGAGATGTACGATTAACCACACGAAATGAAACATCAAGGAACATTTAGAGACCGAACACAATCTTACCCTCCCCTGTAAAAACCCTTTACCACCCTTTCATTCACATCAACGCCGTCCGCTAACCCATTCGTACCACACCCAACTCACCGGCATTCCGCTGACGTGGCGGCTTTGCTGCGCCCCAAAAAAAGGAGAACACCTTATGATGTCCATTAGCCCTCTTAAATCCGCCTCTGGCGCCGCCAAGTATTACTTAAACGAAGAAAACACCCAAGAGACCCCTGACATTTCTCTCGAAAAAGACAGCAACGACAACTACTACCTCAAAGAAAACAGTACCAATGAAAACACCTTTTGGCATGGTCAGTTAGCCGAAGAAGCAGGCCTACTCGGTAAACCGGTTGACCAAAAAACGTTAGAGTCCGTTTTATCTGGACACCTAGGCCATGAAACCATCAAAGGCAAACGCGACGATCATAAATCGGGGTTTGACCTAACCTTTTCTGCGCCAAAATCGGTCAGTGTACTTGCTCTCGTCGGGGGTGACACACGTTTAATCGATGCGCATAACACGGCGGTCAAATTCGCGCTCTCGCAATTAGAAAAAGACGTAGCACAAGCCACGCACATCAATGACGAAGGCGCTCGTGAGTTCATCAATACCGAATCCATGGCCTTTGCGGTCGTGCGCCATAAAACCAGTCGTGAAAACGACCCACAACTCCATTCCCACGCTTTGACGGCAAACATGACGCGCGACAAAGAAGGGCAACTGCGTACACTCGCCTCTTCTCTCAAACAAAAAGGCGGCGTCATCAATGGAACAGGCGAGCGCATTTACCACTTCCAAAAGTACTACACCGCTCTTTACCAGAGTCAGCTTGCCAAAGAGAGCGAACAAATGGGTTATCAAATGCAAGGATTGGGTAACGGCCAATTTGAAGCCAAAGGCCTCCCTCAAATCCTCCTTGATACGTTTTCTACTCGCAAACAACAGCTCGACCAACAAGCCTTAGATTTTGGGGGGACGCAAGCGGCAAAAGATGTAGCCGCACTCGATACTCGCAAAGCCAAAACCTACGAAAGTGAGGCCGAGCTCAATACTCGCTGGCAACAAACGGTGTGCAACAAAGGCTATCAGCCCAAAGACTTGGTTAAAAACGCCCTCGGCATCGCTCAACAAGAGCATCACCCTGAACAAATCGCTAAAGACGCGTTTAGTCGCGCCGTTGAACACTTGGGGCAATACAACACGGCACTAAAACTGCAAAAGATCATAGAATTAGCCGCGGCCGAGTTTACCAAGGGCGGCGTACAAGCCAATGCAATCGACCTTAAAGTGGTCGCAGACCAATGGGTGAAAGACGGGGCGCTTCTCCCCCTTTCCATGAAAGGTCAATACACCACTCAAACCATGCTGAAAACCGAACAAGCGTTAATGACGGCCAGCAAAGGGCGTACGCACCATATGCGTACTCCCGTCAATGACGCTACGTTAGATAAACTGACCCTCACTCAAGGCAACTGCCAAAAGGTGGCGGACATTTACCAGTCCACCAAACAGTTTCATGTGGTCAATGTGTTTGGCAACAGTGAGCAAATCGCGCAAAACCTATTGAACGTCGGCAACCATGTCGGTAAACGTGTCCACTTAGTGTCACAAAACGCCAAAGACAAACACCGTCATAGCCAAACCATCCAACGTGAAAGTCATACGGTCGCAGCCTGGATAAAACACCGGTTTCAAGAAGAGCATCGTCACTCTGTCCATAGTTTGTTGCACTCCGACCTACCAATGACCAACAAAGATGTCCTTCTCGTCGACAGCGCCCACAAAATGAGCGCGAATGAGTTGATCGCTTTAAACGCAAAAGCTAAGGGATCGGGGAGCAAAGTCATCTTGCTGAACAACACGTCCAGTCGCCAAGGTTTTAAAGCCTATAACGCCATCGAGCTTTACCGCAAAGGCAACGTCGTCTCGCACTCTTGGGTAGACAGCAAACAGATAGACAGTAAGGTTGCCTTGCACGACAGTGATACGCGCACCCTCGCCAGAGCTTATACCTACTTATCAAACAAAGAAGACACACAAGTGCTGGCGACTTCTCACGTTGAACAACGACGATTGACGGACGCGATCCGGACCTCTCTACAGAACCAGGGTCAACTTGCCCGCAGCGGCATCACCTTGTTGACTCAGCAACCTCATTATTTGTCTAAACCCCAACAGGAGTTAGCGCAACACTACAAGCCGGGCATGACCCTTCGCCATTGGGAAGACGGAAAACCTCAAGAGTTAGTGGTTTCCACATCGGATAAGACAAACAATCGAGTCCATGTACTCAGCAAAACCGATGGAAAAGAATACACCCTCGATCCCGCTTCCACCGAGTTCAAAGCCCTCAACATGCAGGTCTTTAAACCTGAATCGTTGCAAGTTAACCAAGGTGAACGCCTCATAACCACCAGTAAGCACTTTCCATCTGGGTTGAACGCCAATGAACGTTACGTGGTCACAGGATTATCTAAAGAAACCCTGACGTTAACGGACACGCAAGGCGAATCGAAAACCATCCCCGCTGAAGCCCTGAAAGACGCACCACTAAAATACGACTATGTGCATTCCGCCAGTCATATCGAACCAAGGCCGCACACTCTCATTTCAGGCAAAGCCTTTACGCTCTCCAAAGCGCTCTTCCATGATCTGACCGAGAAAAGCGCGCGCATCGATGTGTTTACCGACAACCCCGATAAAGCCCAGGCCGCGCTTGAGAAAAGCGAAGTGAAGCTTTCTGCCATCGAGCGAGTGATGCACACTCAAAGCGTCAACGACCGCTACCTGACTGACACCACCGCCATCACCGTCAAAAGCGACATCCAGCAAGCCCTCACCCTCTTAAACAAAGAGCAAAATTCACCACTGCAAGAGAAAGCGTTGAACTTTGCCCTGAGTCATCTTTCTGAAAAAGAAGCGGCGTTTACACAAAAAGAGTTAGTCGTCGAAGCGATCCGTTACGCTTTTGAAGAGGCCAATCAACCGATAATCAAAGATCAAATTGAAACAGAGCTCGCCAAGCGCAGTGACACCCTCTCTGCCGAATACAGCGACGGCACACGCTGGACCACCCAAGCGGCGCTCGATACCGAAAAGCACATTTTGCGGAACATTGAGCAAGGGAAAAATCAACACAAGCCGTTTGCCACCCACAGACAAGTCAGAGATTATCTCGATGCACAGCCTCGCCTTACCCAAGGGCAAAAGGACGGCATCACCCTTATCTCAACGACCAAAGACAGTTTTGTGGCCGTGCAAGGTTTAGCGGGCACCGGTAAATCCACCCTACTCGAATCCAACATTGAATTGATTCAACACGCTAGCCAAGCCAGTAAACACTCACCTTCACAAATCATAGGTATTGCACCAACGCACGCCGCCGTCAGCGAACTGGAAAGCAAAGGGATACAAGCGCAAACGCTGGAAAGCTTACTGACCGACCTAAGACGTGGCATCACCTTACCAGAGGACTACAAAAACACGCTGTTCTTCCTCGATGAAAGCTCCATGGTCAGCAACCAACAAGCCAAAGAGCTCACCGACCTTGTATTACAAAGCGGCTCCAAAGCCACCTTACTTGGGGATAAAGAGCAGCTGCTTTCTCTTAATGCCGGTAAACCGTTTGAATTGAGCATGAGACAAGGACTCATCGATACGGCTTTTATGACCGACATCATTCGTCAGAAGAATGAAATACTGCTTGGTGCCGTACACAACATTGTGGATAAGCAGCCACACAGCGCCCTCGATAAACTCTCTCAGCAAAGCCCTGATACACACGGTAGCACGCAACATATTATCTCCACCCTCGATGAGAGTGCGAAAGACCAAAGCAAAGCACAGCTTATTGCCACCGAAAAGCTGCCTTACGCTGTAGCACAGGACTACCTTGCCCGTACGCCCGAAACGCGAGAAAACACGCTTATCATTGCTTACACGAATAATGAGCGTGACCACATCACTGAGCACATTCGTGTCGGACTGATGAAAACACAAGAGATAGGCCAAGAGAACATCATCACCACCCGATTGCGCTCTACAGGTGATAGCAAAGAAGAGTTAGCCACCATGATGCCTTATCAGAAAGGGCTCATTTTAAGCACCAAGCAAGGAGAGTACGACATCATTACCCACATTGATTCGGAGCACGGAGTGGTGACACTTCAAGACGTGAATACAGGTAAGACAAAACCGTTTTTGCCACGCAACAAAGACCACAAATACACGTCACTCTTCGCTCAATCAGAAAAGCCGCTTTCAACCGGTGATAAAATCATGACCCGCTTTACCGACAAAGCGCGAGGCATTAAAGCCAATGTGGAATACACCATCAGCCGTGCCACCAAGGAAGAAATCACCGCGCTTTCGAAAGAAGGGCAAACGTTAAACCTCAATCCAAACCAACTCAAAGATGGGCATTGGGATTACGCTTACACCAGAACTGCGGACATGGCGCAAGGAGCGACGTATCAGTACGTCATTACCACTCTCAAAGGCAAAGGCGCACTGACGAACTTAAGACGCGCTTACATCGATTTGAGCCGAGCGAGCACTCATGTCAAACTTTTTACCGATAACCCAAAACAGATGATGAAGAGCTGGTTATCAAAAGAGGTCAATAAACACAGTGCCATTGAAACCATCGAAAACATTGCACCACACAGTACCCCTTACTTTAATGACAAAGCTCTGCCTCATGAAGACGTACGTTATCAAAATAGAAACGGAGATTTTGACTACAACCAATTTAAAGAACACATCAACCAAGCGCTCCCTAAATACACCGAAAGCTTAGCCATCAACCTATTGGGACAACCGAACCCATCTAAATCAGACCGTGACTATTTAACCTTTGGTATCGGTAAATCGGCTCTAAAAGTGTCATTAACGGGGGAATATCGAGGGTATTTTAAAGACTATACCACCGGTGAAAAAGGCTCATTAATCAATTTGATGATGAGTCATAAGGAAATAAATTATAAGGAGGCAATGAAAGAAGCCCACAACATCCTTAATGATCCTAATAAATACCAACTCACCGCCAACCCTAAACATGAACAATTACTGACTACTACGCCAAAACACATGGCACAATTTGAAGAGAGAGCGAAAGAATATATACAAACCAGTCAGCCACTCACAGGCACATTAGCCGAAACTTACCTCAATAAATTAGGTATTGAACACCCTAAGAGTGACCATGTTCATTTTCATCAAGCAGTGTACTCCTCGGAGGACCAGACATTTCACTCGGCAATGATAACTAACATTCACGATAAAAAAGGAGAAACAAAAGCGATTGAAGTGACTTATTTAGACGGGCAAGGAAATAAAGATCCGGCACTCGATATCAACCCAAGGATATTAGGCACGAAATCCAAACAAATAACGCGATTCCATCAAGGCAGTGATTTGCACACCACCATCATCAGTACCTCAATCGAGAATGCTTTTATTATTAATCAAGCGCATCAAGGCCAATACGACATTATCAATGTCAATCATAAGAATGACATTCAGAATATCTCCACCGATGAACTCAGACAGAACATTGTGATTGTACTGAGTCAAGGAAATACTGATTTAAATCCCAACAACGTTGAAAAAATCATGGCCAACTTTTCAGGGAGAAATATTCAGTTTGTTTCACCTGACGATATGCTTGAGGAAATTAAACAGGGTATTGAACAATACCATCAACAAACGCATCAACAAAAAGAGGAATTCGACACACCCACTCAAGACCATGATTCATTAACCAACGAGCCGGACACTGATATTAATCAACACACAAAAGAAATCAAAGATAAAGAGCTTGAACACTTCGACAGCAAAGAACCCTCCCCTCAAAAAACGTTTGATTTTAATCAGGAGCGTGACAACAACAATGACCAAGATAATAAACTAGATAGAGAGTTAGAGCGGTAGAAAAAGGGGTGTCCAATGGACTACCCTTTTTTTTTGCCTGCCAGAAACTCATCGACTTTATTATCGATATCAGATTTCACCTGTTGCCTAAAGGGTTTGGATTCTTTTTGTTGTCGGAATAATTTTTCACCATCAAAGGTTTGTCCATGAACCACATCAGTGATCGCAGATGAGCCACGAACGACACGATAAATCTCTTCCATCAACGCACGGTTCGATGGACTATCATCCTCACTGTCATTGAGTTTGATGCGCAGTGCCAACATCAAAAGTTGGCGTGTGGCCTCTGCATCACTTAATGCTTCCTTATCCCTAAACGTCTTAAAATCTTGCGCTAACTTTCCACGTAAAGAACTTTGTAGCGGATAAGAACGTGTCATATTGCCCTCCTCAATCCCAATTAAAAGCATTGTTATTCAAATGAAATTTCAATCAATTAATTTTATAAAAGACCCTTCAAGCATTGTCAATAAAGGGCTCAATCAACATTCAATGATTTCCAATTAAAGGACCTTGAAAACGCTCTCATCGCTTTACCTATAAGGGATCAATTAATAATCATTGAAAAAATATATTTATCCATTGAAATTTAATCGGCTAATTAGTGTAATTTCTGAAATTTTTTCCACGTTACTTTAAGCGACTATTATATCTTTAACTTTTTGTTTTTATTATCTTTATGTTTTTCACAGACAACCATTTGCATTGATTTCAATGCGCCGTAGGGTGTGGATGATTCCCAAGCGGTAACAATGACCTCCAATGAGTCTGCATCTAGTTTGTTTTCTTGGGGGGTGTTTTAGGAACGTCGAGCTCAAAAGCCGAACCGTTGGCGATTGAATCTAGGGTGATTGAGACCATTAGGGAAGGAATGTAAAACGGAAAAAGAAGATCGTGACACAACTATCTATGCACCGTCATGGTGCAAGAAAGGTTATTTTAATGGCGACTGATAATAGACTTTTTGAACTTTTTTGATGTATATTTTTCTAGCGCTTTCGGTACGTTTAAGAAATCCTGCATTATAAGCGCCTACGCTATTCCAGTTATAACCATGGCTGGCAAAGTTAGAGCTTAATACCCACGCACCTAATGAAACATTAAAACAAGGTTCGTAGACATTGGTTTCATTGACATTAAATTCAACCAGTCGAGGAAACCAACTAGAGTTAATTTGCATGAGTCCAAAATCACGACTGGTTACTTGACCTTTTTTATTTTTGTTTTCGTTATAAGCATTAGGATCAAGACTGCTTTCAACTTGTGCTATCGATCGCAGCAAATCTGGATCAACATTATAATGTTGTCCTGCTTCATCAAAACAAAACGAATACCCGACACTTGGAAAGACCGACAAAAATAAGATTAGTTTTTTCATAAGCTAAAAAATGGAGTCCAAAGGAACTCCATTATATCGCGTGAATTGACGTCATCAATATTCATTAGGGAGTAAAATCGTAGTGCAACTACGATCACGCTCGGTAATTATCCAGACTTGTTCATTACAAATGGTGTAACTGGATAAAACCCGCTCGCCTGTCTTGGTGGCTTCGTCATTGGTAAGTTTATCTTCAACACAGATGTTTCCCCAATCACCATTTTGGTGACGATGTAAGTAAATCGGTAAATTCACACCAATATTGTTATTTAGCAGTTCAGCAATGCCTTGTGTACAAACAACTTTGCCAAGATCAAACTGCACAGCCGTACAAACATAATTTTTTTCTTTTGTTTCTTCGTTACCTGATGTAAAATTTTTAATGTTCATTTTATTTACCCCTGTATTTAAATTGAATTTGCCTTGATATTTGATACAGCAAATATCAAGGCGCTTTACTTTTAGCGTTTAATAAACGTCTTCCGTTTTACGAATGTGATTAAACACCTCATACACTTCATCGTAAGAAATGCCATACTCTTCGAGCTTTTCGACACAATCACAAATGTCATTGGTATAGAAACACTCGTGATTGAATAGCTCACGGCGAATGATCGCTTTTTTACCATTCTCTTCGATGTCTTCGGCGATCCCTTCTTGAGCAATAGAATCTAAACGGGTCATTAATTGCTTCGCATTATCAACAGGGCAAATTAAACCCATACCTAACGACGCATATTTCACGCCCTCTTTTTTTGCTCCATCGAACTGCTTATTAGAAAAAGCAAAGAACGCCCCCGCCTCATTAAATGCTTGCGTTTGTTTGGCTTGAATATAGTGAGAGAGATATTTCATGACTTACTCCTGACGTTAATACAAAAATATCCCAGTAATTAAAACGGGCAACGGTGAAACGAAAAGAGGGCTCTCGAAGGGGTTGATACATCCTTCACAATAAAATTGTCAGTTAAGTCCCCTATTTTAAAGTGGTGTAAGATACTCTTCTCAACCTCAGCCAGAGTGGATGGGTAGAACTTAGAATCACGCAAAGTAAATCCTGCAATTTTGAGTTCAGCTAAGGCAATGTCGCTACACGGCGTAAGAGAAAAGCCGTGCTCTTCTCCCTCTGTACGCTGAGGAATACGCAGTAAAGAGATATCATTTTTTGGTGAGCTTTCGTGCCCAGCGGCGAAACGCTGGTCGCTAAGCGTCAATGTAGAGAGAGTTGGGGTTGAGTTTTGTTGTGCCATGACAAGTTTCCTTTCTGTTTGAGTATCACTTTTATGGAGCCGCTTGGCTGTCCAGATCTCAAACAGGGTTCTTCTCTGCAGGGGCGCGAAGCGTTTATTAACCCTTGCAGAGAAGGTTCTGATTGAAGATGGTGAACAGTCTGCGAGCGCCATCCAATGATGCGAGTCGAAAGGAAAATCGGCACATAAGAAAACAAGCCCTTACTCGAACTTAATTGAAGCCAGTGAAAGGCAATAAGGAGGCACGACGAAGCGCAGCTACGCAGTAGCGGAGGCGTTGGGTGATTGTTCGCAGTAACTTAATGTCACATCGAGCTTGCTCGATAACAGTGCCATAAGTTATCGCGAGAGGAGTGAAGCGACGGAATGAGCCGACCGAAGGGAGAACGCCCAATATTTAAGTTTAATACGTACTTTATAGATTGATTGGCGTTAGAAAAAGAACCGTCCGTACTCAATCTTCAAGGGTAAGTGTTCGAACGCGGTTCAAGTCAAATATCACAATAAATCTAAAGGGCTATTCGCCGTCTAGCCATTAACTCAATTAGCCTCCATCTTTTTGGTCAGGGAGAGTGGAAAGTGAAAAAGCTTGATGCAAAGAAACGCAGAGCATGGCAAAAGCTGCACTTGGCTGTTCATGTCGATACACCCGAAACCATGAGTGCGGAAGTCAGTTTTGTTGTGCCATGAGCCTCTAAAAAAGAAAGGTTGTCCCTCACTGAAATTCACCTCGAAAGAAGGTAATGCTTTGGGAAGAGAGTGGAGCAATAAATGAAGCGGAAAAGGCGCTAACGAGCGGTAAAACGAGTTTGAAATACTACAACGCTCAGATAGGTGAAATGATAGTAAATGTCAAAACTACAAACAAAAATTATAGCTCTGGCTATGCCAGTTAGAAGCCAACGGTTAGCCATAGACGATGTAGCTTTATCTCCAGGCAGATTTTATCAACACCACCACTTTGCCACACAACCCTTTATGCTTGAGCAGCTAATGAGAAAGTTGTGCGAGTTCGTCTGTATTCAATCCCGTGACATCCATAATGGTTTGTTGATCTAGACCATTAAGCAGCATCTTACGCGCCATATCCTTGAGCGCTTCTTGGCGGCCTTTTTCCTCACCTAATTGTATACCTTCTTGGCGGCCACGTTGCTCGCCTTGTTGGCGCAATTGTTCTGCAATAGTCATAAGTGTTTCCTCGTGTTTCGGTACTGATGAGACCAGTGACGTAATTAACGCTTCTAGGTTACTTGTTTCACCCACTTGGAGTAGGTAGCTCATCAATGACTGTACTTGCTTATCTGTAGTGTAATCGGTTAAGAGCAATGTGACCAGAGGCTCAAGGAAATCCATGATATCGCGATGCCTAGCGTGCTTTTGTACAAGTTCAAGTAACGCGATACGGCGATGTTGCATTATCTCATCATCGGAGATAACAGTGACATCGACCAATGGAAAATCTTGAGTATAGAGAGCCTTAGCCATCTTAGGGTTAGCAAAACCTTTTAACCAATTCATCTCATATGGGTAGGGCGAGACTTGGCCATGGTAAAACTGCAAAGGGATCACCAAGGGTAAATGCTCATGACCCGCTTCAATATGCTGTTGCATGGCAGCGATAGCGTAACGCATCAGTCTGAACGCCATGTGTTTATCTGGCCGACTCTGGTGCTCGATTAACGCATAGACGTACCCTTCCCCCTGAGACGTTTTAAGAGAATAAAGGACATCCGAATAGTAAGGCCGTAAGTTTTCTTCTATAAAGCTGCCTGATTCGAGCTTTAAGGTCGTCAAATCAGTACCATGATAAAAATTCTGCACCATGTTGGTTTCTTTCTACACATCAATTTAGTTCATTTACTCTAAGTAATCTTTGCCCCAAAGCTCGTTAGGGAAGTAGGTTGTAGATGTAACAAAGAAAGATAAGCAGCTATATCTGTTCAGTTTAGACATAACTGCTTTTTGAGGGTGAGAGGGTAACGCTATTTCACTTCGTACCTAAGTAGAACTTCATTATCTAATACAACATTTGTTGACCAAATGAAGCTTGCTCCAGCACCGCTGAATTTTTCAATAAAATTCATGTAAGATTTCTTATTATTCACACCAATTTCATCTTCTGAGTATTCAGTCGCTTGTGGCCATGAAATTGCGTCAAAATCTTCTGCCATCCAGTTACTTGGAGTCTCCCAGTGAGCAGCATAAGCATTTTCACCATTATCTGTACCTTGTGTTGTACAGTTCTCCGATAATCGCTTACCATCAACTTCACTCAGGCAACTTAAATCATAGATTGGTGCAGTATAAAATGTCTGTGCTTGCCAGTCGGAACCCGTCACAGTACCGTCACTAAAGCTTGCGATAAAGCCACCATCACCTGGGTGGTATGCCTTGCCTCGGTTATCTTCTGTACCTAAACCTAAGTTTTCTTCCCAATCGATTACTTTTACGGCAATAGTGTATGGCTTATTTACCTTAAACTTTACGATACTAGAGTTAAACGGTGTAAAAGGTACTGTATCTACTGCAACGAGCTGACCATTAATATATAACTCAAAATAGTTGTCAGCAAAGATGTAACCAGTGATCTCTTTACCATCTGAATCAATAATAGCCACAGGGACAGAGTCTTCATCCACATCGGCTATGCTTTCGGGTGCGATGTTAGAGCACTCTTCATAAAGATCGACCGCTTTTGGCGCAGTTGTGAAATGGTTTTGAGCAGGGACTGTCCACACTTTTCCATCAGCGTCAGCAATTTCACCGATGCCTGCAACACGACTTCGACCATTCGCACACTCAAAAAGATTCGCTTCTACTGTTTTTGCAAGACCTTGGGTAATGCTAGCTGAACCTTTGTAGTCACTAGTGGTTCCGCTTACTGTTAGGTCGGAGGATGGAGAGCAGCCAGCCAACAGTAAGGCAATAGACGAAAGAGCGAATACTTGATTATTTGTAGTAACCATAAATAAAAATCCAGTAGTAAGTATGAAGTTTAAGTGTAGTTTTTAGCCTCAACAAATCAATATGTTGAGCTACTTAAATAGTTGGGACATATATTAGGCTATGTACTGTAAATGAACGTAAACGATGTGTGATTTTAAGTAAATGGACTTCTACTCCGTTCTTTCACAGATAGCACTTCGTAACTTAGAAATGTCCAAAAATGTGTTAAAGGGTAGTCTCCTACCCTGTTTCAATCAGCGGCCATAAGCCGCTTTTTTAAATCCAGCCTCGCTCAGAAAAAGACACCACACACTCAAATGAAACCACAAAGTGATCCAGTACTCGGATATCAACCAATGCCAACGCATCCGTCAGTTGACGGGTAATGCGTCGGTCAGCTTGACTTGGGGTGGCGTCGCCACTTGGGTGGTTATGATAGAGAATAACCGCACTCGCGTTCGCGGCCAGCGACGCTTTCACGACTTCACGCGGATAGACCGAAGCGGCATTAACGGTACCGTAGAACATCTCTTTGGTGCGCAACACTCGATGTTGATTATCGAGGAAGATAATCCCAAACACTTCAGACTCACAAGCGGCCAAGGACGTTTGGCAGAACGATTTCACCAATTCAGGCGAGGTTAATGGCGTTTGTTCTGAAATAAACAGTTTGGATTTGAGAATGCTTACGGCCTGGTCAAGGGTGCCCTTTTCTTCTGATGTGAATAACGAAACATTTGAGTATTGAACAAGTGCTGACATGGTATTTCCTTTCGGTCTTGGTGAGCGTCTGACTGTCCGTACCCAGTTGCAGGTTCTGCAGCGCAAGGGCGCGCAGCGGCGAAGCCTCCCTTGCGTGAGGGTTCTCAAATGGGACGGTTTAAAGGAAGTCGCGACAACAAGCCAAAAGGACAGCCTAAGCCAATATCTCAACCCAAAGTACGTCGCCCAGGTAGAAATGTCCCTTCCCCACCAAGAGAGCGCCCTGCTGGTTACTCGACTTGCGCCACTCGATAACCTTGGCTACTTAGGACAAGACCGAACAGGGCGTTGCTCGTCTATAAACACGAACCGCTTGAATACCGCAAACAGTTGGAATATCGAAACAAAATTCAGACAGATTGATGATCTGATGAGTATTTGAGCCGTCACGCATCTGCCGACTTTAGTCGTCATACAGACAAGAGAGTAAAGCCTTAGCCGACGTGCGATGCTCAGAGGTTGTTCCTATCGTCCTTTCTGCTTTCTTTGCGTAGCCGTAGTCTTCTCGCATCTGTTTAATGGTGGTAGTCAGGTCACACACACTGATACTCACCCCCTTGCCTCGGTTGCCTTGCTCTAGTATTAAGGCGTCGGTATACCCAAACTCATTCACCAAAATTTCATGAACCTTGACGGCCTTTACGGTGGAATCAAAGTCGGTCGAATTCACCCAAATCACGTGCATGGATATGTCAGCGGATACTGTAGAACGCACTTTCATGTGACCCCCTAAGCGCCAAAACGCACATCAAAACAAAACCCTGAGCACTTAAACGTCCCCTCTCCCGTTGTCACAAAGCGCAACGCGGGAAACACAGAACCGTAAGTGGTGTAAAGAATGATGTGATCCACTCGCTCGTGAAGAAACCATTCACCAAAGCCAGCACCATTTAATTCGATGAAAAAATCACGGATTTCATGGAAAGCAAAACGACGCGATCCCAATAGCGGAAACTGCTGCTTGATAGCTTCAACGAACCCTTGGTCTTTTAACGCTGCGATATCAGCCTGCTGCTCTGGCGACTGGCGACGACTGAACATTTTCAAACGCTGGATTTTGGAAACCCAATCAGACTTTCTTTTCGCCTCATCACGACACTTTTTGACTTGAGAGCGCAACTTCAATACCGCCAAAGGACTAGAGACATCATTTTTTGGTGAGCTTTCGTGCCCCAGCGGCGAAACGCTGGTCGATGAATTTGAATTAGAGAGAGTTGGGGTTGAGTTTTGTTGCGCCATGAGAGTTTCCTTTCTGTTTGAGTATCACTTTTCGGAGCCGCTTGGCTGTCCGCTCTCTCAACATCGTTCTGCTTTGCAAGGGCGCGCAGCGGCGAAGCCTCCCTTGTAAAGCAGGTTGTGGGGAGAAACGGTTAACAGCCTGCATGCCCGAAAATGATGCGAGTGAAAGAAAATCGGCGCATAAGAAAACAAGCCCTTACACGAACTTATTCGAAGACAGAGAGAACAACGAGGAGGAAACGACAAGGCGCTATGACTCTTAGGACAATAACGGGGTTCAAACAAGGCCTAGCTGCAGGGGAACCAAGGCAACGATAAGAGTCATGATTAAAGACACGTTTAAAGTGTTAGTCTTTACAAGGAGAGAAGGCCCAGAACAGGTAATAAGACGCTTCAAGTGTCATGTTCATCCGTGCTAGAAGTTAAGTCCAAACTAAGGCTCTATGAAATGTCTTAAAATAGATACAGAGCCTTAAAAGCAAATATGTATTACATAGGTAATACATATTCAATTCATTTTATTAATCAACTCAACGAGCTCTTCATCATCTATCTTGTCTCGATATAAAGCCAAAGCTCGGTACAGTTTCGCTGCAGACACATTTCTCTCTGTCTGCTCTTGCAGATTTGCTACCCAATCGGTTATCCGTTCTTTATCAGTAAGTGACATTCTAAGAGTCAGAGGAGGCACCATATAAGATGTCGTCACTTTCTTTTTGACAGTCGTAATTCCAGTCGACTTACTTGAACCTTCGTTCTTGTCAGTAGAGATAGCTGTTATAGCTCCTCGTTTTTTCAACTTGCTCATATGTATTACCTATGTATTACATCAAATTCAAAAGAAACGCAGCCAGTTTTCGGTAATCGTTATTAACAAGAGATCCCGATTTATAAAAGCGCACAGGAGAGGAAACGGCATTAGCTTGTCCAACATGCTCAGAACGACGGACAGATACTGGTAGCAATTTATCTTGTACTACCTCCAATTCCTCATCAATGAACTCATTAATAATAGTGTTTCTTGAGTCGACCTCGTTCCTCAAGATCAGATAATTGCCTTCATCCTCCTTAATTTCATAGACAGCTTCGAGTAAAGAGCTAATGCCGTCTAATGAAAATGCACCTGAATCTACAGGGATCAAGATAAGGTCTGAAGCCTGGATTGCGTTAAGAGTCGTTAGGGATAAGTTTGGTGGAGTATCAAGAAGAATGAAATCATAGGTATCACCTAACTTCGCTAATTGCTTTTCTAAAATTCGTTCACGATTAATCTTTGTCAGTGATGTTTCGATGACACGTGACAACTGAACATCAGCGGGAACGACATAGAGGTTTTCAATAGAGTTCCCATTAATCTGTGCAGGTTGAATTAAATCGACAATGGACACAACTTTAGGCTTATCAAACAAAGCAGCCACCGTCTCTTCAAACTTAAAATCACGTTGTCCGGTTAACGTTTTAGAGCAGTTCCCTTGAGGATCGAGGTCAATAACTAACACTTTTCGTTTTCGTGCAAGCTCAGCCCCTAAATTGACAAGAGTCGTGGTTTTTCCAACGCCACCTTTTTGGTTCGCCGCGCTGATGATCTTAGTTTTCATAATAAACACCTCATGTATTACATGTGTAATACACAATAAAAAACAAAAAGCACACTGTCAATGTATTACATATGTAATACACTTTTTCTATCAACACTTAAAGTTATTCCCCCGTTACCAGTCGATGATGTCAAGACACTAAAAATCCTAAAGAAAGTGACACCAGCCGCGAGATCACTATCCGTATGAATCAAGTTATTAGGCTCCTCACCAACCAAAACTTCTTGGTTAAGTTAATCCCAACACTAGAATCAAAGTCAGTTCTGAAATTGAAAATATTGTGACTACGACGGGGGACACTGTTTAAGCATGAATCGGATTCATCAAGTCCCGACGCGCCATCGATATTTGGAGCTATCTGACTCACACCAGAAAGACGCGAATTTAAACCCAAAGAATGGCTAAGTTTTGCCTACTGGCGTGATGAGCAGCGCCAACTGGTTGAACGCCACGACAAGATTGAGTCACCCACTGGGCAGAGTCATGGAAGTGAAATCCCACTGTTCATTGCGGCTGTTTGTAGAAAGGTGTTCCCAAAAGAAAATACCCATAATGAATGAGAAGCCCATTGAGTCTTCTACTCTTAACACGACATCGCCCTGATCTAATAACTCGCCCATCGCTTGTTGGTAAGCTTCTTCGACGATGGTTTGTTCCCAAATACGCTCGTATTCGGGTAAGACTTGTTGTCTAGAGATGGTCGACACCCTGAAGCTTAATGCGCCCTCGATACGATGTCGTCGGCTGGTGATCAGTTTAACCTCCGTCCATGAAAGTACTGGTTTGGCGAGGCGCCTAGATTGGCGTTCCTTTTTCTTTTTCGCCATACTCGAGTCTTAACGGATGTAGACCATCCGCTTATCAGAGGTGGCACAGACGCTTGACTGTTTGCTCATACAAAAATCAACATAAACCTTGCTCCGCGCGCATCACAAACAAGATGTACACCTTGTCCCCGTCTTGCTTGCAAAAAACACGACAAGGGTTGACCACAACTTCTCGGTAATTGAGGTGTTCAACTTTGTCGAAAATATTTTGAATCATCTGCTTGGCCGCAACCAGATATTCAAGGGCAATGTATTTCGCGATATCCTTGAGGTCCGATCACGCGGCTCACTCCAAATCACTTCAGCCATTTTGACATCTTGTCCTTAGCTTCATCCTGACTCAAGGACTTGCCTTGTGAAATGGCGCGCTCACCACATGCGATCCCTTCAAAGATAACCAAACGGTTTTGCATAAAATGATAGTCGTCCACCTCAACCAAATACGCAGAAGGTTTACCGTGTTCGGTGATTAGCACAGGTTCTTTGGTGTCGTGTAAGTCCGCTAGGATTTGGGACGCTTGACGCTTGAGGGAAGTAACGATCTCGACTTTCATAAGAGTAACTCCAAAATAAGAGTAATAAAGTGATACTGTCGTATCACTTTCAAGGTGCCAGGTTTAGCGCAGAGATATTGAGCGTTAAGAATCACTCTTAAGTCATGCTTCTTATGAGTAGGAAACTCACTCAACAACACACAAACAGCAAATGGCGTCACTTGGGTTTCGGCCTTAGAGCCTTGCTATTCTTGTGATAAGATACCCTCACCAGAAAATAATCGATGTGAACAATGTCAGAACATTCATACCATCAACTTCTTAAGTCGACCTTCGAAAACACTCTTCTTCACCTTTACTTCAAAGTAAAAACTTCCAGTCACTTTGTTAAAGAAGAGCAACGAAACAAGATCATCATTGGCTTCTTAAAGCCAAAAATCAAACAAGCTCGATATAGCCTTATCAAGAAAAAGCTTAAAACTGTTTGTTTGATGAAGAGTAAATTTGGCTCAATCGAAAAACACTTAGAAAGCGTTTTATCTCAATATTCAGCGATAGAGAGCAAAAACGACGTTGATAAGCTTTATGCCTTGTTAGAACGCTTTGAGAAGAGCGGATTAGAAACAAAACTTATTGAAGAGACCCCTAAGCAGGAAATGGACGTTGTTTATATCGACAGAGCACATATTGATCATTGCTTCGATAATGAAAACCGTCAGATTGCACCCATTTCGCTGTTTATACATACGAATGAATTAGACAGATTCACTAAGAGCTTAGCAACCCAACCTTATTTCACATATGAGTTGTGCCAAGCAAGTGAAGAGTTGAATAACTATCATTACAAAGTCCACCCAATTAGCTAACCATACTGCTTATCACACACTGTTTAGCCTTAACTGGTCCAAGACTCTTGTGAGTGCTTACCTGTACTTTTCCATCAATTGTCTATCCTGTACCTTAGTAATTGTCCCACAGCTATATGAAGCGCCAACTAACACAACCAAATCTAAAACGTTGGGCACTTCCAGCCCAAATCAAGATGTGTTGTACGCGATTTACCAAGCGGTACTACCGTCCTTTTTTCATCACAATCAAGGCCAATCTTTTGATCTTCTAACAGTAAGCTGATCAGATATAAGCCTAACGCTGAATGATCTTGGCCATTCGTCTTCACCGCTACGGCTTCAACAATGAATTCAATTCCTGTTGACAGTGTCTCTTTATCTTTAAAAGACATAACTCCTCCCTTAAGTTACTGTGTAAATATACAGCAATATGGAGCGGGTGAATCCATATTTAAACAAATTGAGACATCAATCACATTGAACAGGGTCATGTCGACTCACCCTTAGAACACATTTCATGTCTTTAAAAAGGAGCTCGCGGACAAAAAGTAAGAGAGGAGATGATCCGGTGTCCAATAAATGCAACCTAGTCTCAACTCCATAATTGAATTTACTAAGGGACCTCGTTTTTAGTCGATAGTTACTCATTATTATTTAACTCAAGGAAAAGCCGACTCAAGCACCGCCTTCTTTTTCCCTACTTCATACTCCGCCCTCTCTAACGTTATAGGGGCAGATATCTGATGAACAGCATAATTACCACGAGGCTCTGGCCCATTTCGCCTACTTTCGGATAAAGCAGACTTGACCCATTCAAACAGATAGACGTAACGACTGACGGTCTGGCGACACAAGTTCGCCTTACGCGCCACCAAACCAATCGTGAGCTCCTGATTTTTGCGTAACAGAAACAGACAGGCGCGGATAATTCGGCGAGTGGTCTTCGTCCGACGAAGGTTATGAGTTCTTCTGGCCGCTCTACGCTGCCTTTCCTGTAAACTTAATCCACTATCCAACCTCATCACACCTCGCTGGCAGTCTGACCGAGCACAATATTTATCCCAGGTCCAACGAGAGACGCTTTTTACCACCGCTAACACCTCACTGCATGGCAAAGACGGCTTACCCACCAAATTGGCATTATTGATATGTGCAAAGCTCTCTACACGGCCTTTAAAATTCGTATAGCTGCCCTTTTCCCTTTCTTCGTCGACGATGTCATAAGCGAACCGGCGAGTACGTTCAAACAAAGTACAATTCCGGGAATAAGAAACGTCACTCTCTTGACGAAGCCACGGCCGCGTACTCTCCAGTTCAAGCGAATCCGCTAACTCGTTAAGTTCATAGACACTGCGGTGAAGTTCGGTTGTCTGCCACCAAGGATGAAAGGGCGTTTTGGCAACAGGCCCTGAATAACTCAAGTCCGCCTCCAATCGCAAGGCTAACGCGCGATAAATGGCTTTGAGGTACTGAATGGGTTTGGAGCGAGCCTGATCACTGGTGCAAACCGGTACAATGGCATAAAAAAGGTGGGCTTTATTACTGGTACGGTTTCGGACAATCATATTGGGGGGCGGCAACCCTTCATCTTGCCAAATGTAGGGATTGGGGAAAGCTCGGTGTTCATGATCAATATCGAAAACCATCCACGCCTGCATCTCTTTTCGATTGACCTGCATATAGGGCCATCTGACGGCGTAGTTTCGAGGTCGAATTAGCATCGCGGTTTTGTTGTCACTGCACCTCGACAAATAAGGCGCTTCCTCAAGCAACCGGCTCAAACACGACATAGACGAAGACGCAGCGTATTCAGAATGAGCCGTCATCGGCTCGCCCTCACCGTCCCTTGTCCACGTTGACTTCCTGACTCGCTCTGGATAAACACCCTTTCCAAGGCCTCGTACGTTACGACCGAGTTGACGCTCTTAGTGGCGCCCAATAAGCCTGTCGAACCTGATGAATCCTTTCCATTCAGGCGTTCAATTGTTAAGTGTTCGTCATTTCCCCTCACCCCGCTTTTCACAGGACAGCGGAATGCATCACGCCATTGGTCTTCGCTCACTACCGCTAGATAGAAGACCGCTTCTTGGCTTATTTGAAGCACCTTACCGCCTATGACCGCCCACTCATGATTATTCATCACGTTTTCCTTGGCTAACAGGCTCTCCTTTGGGAGCAGCCAATGACGTTACTCAGGCTAAGGACAACGCGTTAAAGCCAACGCTGTCTGATTCTTTGCATTCGCTTTTCAAGACCGAATAAACGAATTCGCAGCCGTACTTGTTCAAACACCCGATTCGAATGCCTTAATTGATACGTTAACCTCATCCACTCAACCAATAATGGCGAAAGTTGACGGTCACATAACTCGCGTCGGATGCGCCTGATATAGCGAAGGCCTCTTCGCTTATCTTCCTCTGTTAATCCATGACCAGACCTTTCAGAAGATGGCTTATGATCCGGAGCAATGAGCATCACCCCTCCGAATGAATACTTGAAACTGATATACCACTAGCGCCCACCTTTCCGCCCTATCGCTTTGAGCAGACCAACACCTTGATTCAGTTTTTCCAAACTATTGAGGAGCAAAACCTGACCGCTGATATTCGCGTGTACGGTCTGAACAATCTCATATTTCTGTGCCCGAGTAAGCCTAGGCTTTCCTGCATACTCCAAAGCCATTCGAGACAACTCACCCGAATGGGTCGAGCTCTCTAGTGCGCACAAAACAAAGGCATCATCGGTAGTGTTGGGCGGTATATAAGCGGTGACCACCCCAAGTCCAAGAAGTAAGCTGTTTACAATAATGTGATTACCGCTCACTTTGGCGAGAGTGATGGCTTCAACACAACTCAGGACATGAGGCTGATCAGGATTAAGTTTATTCCGCAGCATGGTCGGACTCATCCCTATGACCTCTGCCAGCCTAGCCATATTCTCTGACCTAGCGAACACGCAACACGCCTCATTAAAGGCCCCTTGTTTTGTGCGAGAAAATTCGCCTATTGAGTCAATTCCGTTCATAACCAATACTCAATTGAAGAAAGACGAGATGACAACGAAACTCCAACCAAGAATGTTAGCCCCAACGGACAAAGCTCTTTGGTCGAAGTTATGAAAGATAAACGCATGGCTATTTACCCCATTCTCTCCAACGTTTCACGCGTTGCCATTTCTAGCAACATGACCATATTGATGAGAGGGGTTTCTTTACCTTTTGCTTTAGTTTTAATAGGTAAGCGACCATCAGCTACCCAATCCATGATGGTGCGTTTCGGCATTCCGGAGAACTGAGAGTATTGGTCGTACGTCATGAAAGGCGTATTTAGGACTACTTGATATGAGAGCATAATGATATCCTGCTTGGTCATTGAATGTTTAATTTCGGAATGACGAGTTGCACCCCACCATTTCGAACTCAATTGCGATTATTGATCACATATGAATAACAAGCAACTTAAAATAGACCAAATATCGTATTTGGGAGGTAGAGATATTATCAAGAAGTTGATAGATATCACGAATTCAGACCGCCAACAGGACGTAGCAGACGTATTTGGCATCCCAAAATCAACAATCGCGACTTGGCGACAGAGAAACCTTACTCCCTTTGAAATTGCAGTAAGGACTCATTTGAGCACTGGAGTCTCACTTGAATGGTTACTTCTAGATAAAGGCGAACCGTACCCTAAAACACCAACCCAAAAGCATATTAATAAGAAGAACGAATCGAAAACTCTTTTCGATATCGACTGTTTCTCTATTGACGACGGTAAATTGGTTGGGAAAGGGATACTTGCATTCGATAAAGCTCTTCTAGACGAGTTAGGTGTGAGTAATGTAATAGCAATCAAAGATGGAACTACTACGTTCCTTATAAATAAAGAATCTCACCATGCAGTAAGCGGTACATACCTAGTTGATATGGACGGCCTACTCTCGCTAAACGACATCCAGCGCTTACCAGGCAAAAAGCTAGCCATCAGCTTTAACGGTTCGATTCTAACCCTCGAAGAAGATGAAGTAAGGGTTGTAGGTAGAGTCGCGTTAGTGATAGAAAAGCGTTAACTGTTACACTCATCTGTTTGAGAGCCCTGCAGCTAATTTGATTAATAGCGTCACCGATACTTAACGAGCCTCTTATCACCCTCCCTCGTGGGGAGTGGCACTTGCAAAGACAAAGACTGCCTTATGGCAGTCTTTGGGTCAGTGTTGGTCGTTGTGCAATCTCTAAGTAGTCCTGAAACATTTTTGGACAAAAATGAGCTAGTTACATTACTAAATTAGAGAACAATGGATTATCTAAGGTATTGCAATACTACTAATCTGGAGACCAAATCTCGTTAAACATTACACAAGAATAACTTTGAAACTCTTCGAACACGATAGCAACGAGTTGGAGGAAGAAAGGCTTCCCTACACTGGTGAATGTGGCGTGCTATTCTTGAACGGTCTCCCGCCTCGCTAGTTTCAAATCGAACTTGATTTGGAAGTTGCTCAGGAGATAGAAGGTAAGGGTGAGGCTGACTCAAGAAGCAACTCATAAAAACGTTTTGTCGCAGGCCCCGTTTTTATCCCTTTAGGTAAAGTCAGATGCAATGGAACATGATAGCCACTGCCATTTTCCACATTCAGTACCGTTAGTTTCTCACTACCTCGGCTATCAACAATATGCTTAGGCAGCCTGCAATAGCCCACCCCCTGCTCTACTGCACCAAAGGCATGGTCGAAATTATCAACCGTAATGCGCTGACTCGACTTTAACCAGCCCACATCTTTTTTCTCGCCCAGTTTTTCAATCGAGCCTAAATCTCTCACCACAATTTGTGGCAGCGACGAGAGCTGGTTGAGCGATATAGACGTCCCCCTAGTTATCGGATGCGAACTCGCCACAACAGGCTCCATCTTGGTAAAACCAAAGGCTTCTGCAGGGTAATTGATTATGGGTAGATTAATGATGGCAACATCAGCCAGTTCTTGAATGACCATTTCAGTGGTCTTCGACAGTGATGTTTCTACCACTTGTATCGATGTACTGTTGTTCTCTGCCATAAAATTAGCCATCGGCTTATAAAGATGCTCAAGACAGCACAAATGATCAACTGCGACTACTATTTCTGACTCAACCCCCTTTGCTAACTGCTCACTGATCAGCTCTAGTTCTCGCGCTTGTTCCAGCATGCTGCTAGCCCTGCGCAATAACGCTTTACCGTCTTCAGATAACACCGTTCTTCGACCTTCAACCTGAACCAACGACACGCCTAGTTGACTTTCCAGTTTTCTCAACGCATAGATCAGCGTGGTATGGCTCTTATTGAGTTGCAATGCCGCTGCCTGAATGCTACCAGCACGATCTATCTCATGGAGTGTTTGCCATTGGTCGAGGGTGGTCTTTAATCTCATTGGTCTAAAATCCTGACATTTAATGGCAATATTATGAACTTTCCAGTCCATTTTTTAAAGGTAATATCTAAACAGGCAATAAAGCCTCCTATGTTTGCGATATGACAGGAGTCTCAGCGCAATACCAAGTATCTGTTTGGAGAAATAACCATGAAATTATTACAAGTCGATTTTGAATTTAACGGCCCATTTGGTGAAGAGATGTCGAACGCACTCGTTGGCCTAGCAAAGTCTATCAACAATGAATCGGGGCTGATCTGGAAAATCTGGACTGAAAACCAAGCCAAAAAACTGGGTGGTGGAGTCTACCTTTTTGAAGACCAACTCAGTGCAGAGACTTACCTAGCAATGCATAGCGCACGCTTAAAAGAGATGGGCGTGGATAAAGTTCGCGGCGTGATTTTTGACGTGAACCAACCATTAACTACCATTAATAAAGGCCCAATCAACGGCTAGTTCAACCGTTCACTCCTGAGTGAAAATAAAAATAGTGAAATGAAAGAAGAAATAGCAAAAGACACGAAATAGAGATAGACCAAATGAACAATAAAATGTTTTTAAGCCTACACGGCATCATATACGCAGGGTTTGCCTTAGCGCTGTTTTTCTTACCCACTGTCATGTGGCCAATGTACGGTGTAGAGATCAATGATAAATACGCGTATTTTCTCTCTCAGCACACCAGTATCTTTCTTGGCGGCATCGCAGCGATAACTTGGTTATTACGAGATATTGAAGCGGGGCTCAGCGCCAAAAAGCTCATCCTAGGTTTGGTTGTAACCAATATGCTTGGGGCGATCATCACACTGTATGCGGCTTTCACTGGTATCTTTGTTGGCTTTGGTTGGACTGATCCTGCGTTTTTCCTTTCACTATCGGTACTGAGCGTGTTGCAGGTTCGTAAGCAAGTTTAAACGGTTATTCAGTTCGGATAAGCACAAACAAAAAGCACTTGGTATATGCCGAGTGTTTTCGTATTCAACCAATTTATCAAGACCAAAGTTAAGTTCACTAAATAAGCGGAAATCTTGATGTCTAGCTTAGGTGGTAAAGCCTGAACTTTAGAGGCAATACATGTATAAGAAAACTTAGGTCAAATCTCATACCGTAACTCGTTATGTAAATCGAACGAAACCCATTTCGGGCAAAAGTTACTCAGACGAATTGGGCAACAAGTGAAGAGCCTTTTTCTTGTGGCACTAAACCACTTCTGTACACAGTTAATCCTCAACTCGAAGACCGAAATTGTGAAAAACGTCAGAATAAGGAAGCTCACGAGGAAACCAAATGGGGTCTTCCCGTTTCAGAAACGTTAACCCACTCTACTTCTACCGTTTTGATAGTTATGCTAAATTTGAGGCGAAGCTCATCTAAAGGAATGACAATGAAAGCATGGATAGCAATTACGGTGCTAGCCTCAGGTATTTTGAGTGCTGCTGAATTTCGGACGCCAAACTGCCCAATTGGCTGCCCTAGCCTAGAAATTGACGGTAATGTTGTCATCTTTGAGCGTTTATACACGCTCTCTCAAAACAAGAAAACACAATTTGCAGATTGGGTCGCATATGAAGTCGATATTCTTAACTTCGGAACAACAACTAATCGAACTTGGAAAAATAACCCTCTACTTGTTGAAGCTGAGCGATTAGAGAAAGGTGATTATACTGGGGCTTCAAGTAAGCTCAATGTTGACCGTGGGCATCAGGCTCCCTTAGCCAGTTTTGTCGGCAGCCGCTATTGGCCTACTCTTAACTATTTGTCGAATATCACTCCCCAAGCAAAAGACTTAAACCAAGGCGCATGGAAAAACTTGGAAGAAGCAGTTAGGGATGCCGTTGGGTTTCGAGAGAACCTGTACGTTATTACGGGGACTCTCTACCGTAACGAAATGGATACTTTACCAAAAGCTGATGAGCCTCATGCAATACCCTCGGATTACTACAAAATTGTGTACGACGAGAAAGGAAATTCTGTAGCCTTTTTCATGAACCAACACACAACCAGAGATACAAATTACTGCACTAGAAAGCTGGCAGTATCAGAGTTGAGATCAATCGTTCCATATACCCTGCCAAGTGGTTTAGCTGATAGTAATGAAATATTGGAACGTTTAGGTTGTTGAACACTAAGGTTGTTTGGGCTCGAATTGCTCAGCTCAGAACATGCTCGAAGTTGTAGCTATGCCGCGCTTCCATTTAACTATCCGACTTCCAACATGCTGTGTAACTACGAATCAGTAATTAAGCGATTTAATCCACTACAACAAGTAGCTCTTCATAGGATTGAGTTACTTAAATTACCTTAGGAACAACCATGAGCTACGCTCATGAACTAATAGAGGTCTTTCAAAGCGTAGCTTTGGGATGTTTTCATGGGGGTCACTTTTACTCTATATATAATATTAGGGTGAAAGTGACCCTATACATTTAGACCATTTCAAATTAGCAATCCAGTGATAGAACTAACAAGTTATATGGATGACTGTACTAATGAACTGTCCAGGCGACTGCATTTTTGAACACCAAGCTACAGATCTAGTGAAGTGGATGACTTTCAAAGTTCCTTACGTGAGTGACAGCAATCGCAAGTATGAGTTCGTCATACTGAGTAGTTAAATCAATATCGGTTAAAACGATCAGCAACAACAAATCGGGCTCCGATACATCGTTCATCAAATGCAAAGCTATATCGTCAGAATCGACCTTCATCACAGCTTGAGTCATCAATACAAACAACTGGTTTAAACAGCTATCGCAATGAGCATTTGCGCGATGGATATACTCTAGAAAAATTGATTTAGTATTCATACGTACAGAATAATAAAAACACTCACAGTTAAAGTATTGGAATAGACTGCCATCATGTGAAGAAAATCACGATGCAGTCGCTCGCATACCTAATGGGTTCGAACAAGCTCAACTTTTAAACGTACGCTTTGTTAATTCGAACAAAAGGTTAATTAAACCGCACTTAGTTTTACAAACATTGACGGCCCTAGAACCTATACTGTATATTTATACAGTATAGGTTCTTAGGTCGTAAACATGCACATTCTACCGCTTTCTCCATCCAGTATTTCTTGCTCTCTTACCTCCTGGGAATCACCAGCAGCTGAGTATGTTGAGCTTGGTGTTTCACTGGATTCTGTCTTGGTAAATAACCCCAATGCTACATATCTTGCTTATGCTAACGGAGATTCCATGGAAAGAATTGGCATCTTCAATGGCGACTTGTTAGTCATCGACAGAAAGCCACAAGCTCAGCATTTTGATACCGTTATCGTCAGCTTAAATGGTGCATTTATGTGCAAAATCCTTGATCTGCATAACAGGCTTTTGCTGTCAGCAAATCCTCATCACTTACCTATTGAGATCCATCCAGAAGATGCCTTTGCTATTGAAGGGGTTGTGATACGTTCTATTCGTCTACATAAACCGTTGCCTGAGTTCATGTAATGTTTGCTCTTATAGATTGCAACGCTATGTATGTCGCTTGTGAACAAGTATTTCGGCCTGATTTACGACACCTACCCTGTATTGTCTTATCAAACAATGATGGTGCAGTTGTAGCAGCAAATCGGTTGGCAAAAGAAGCTGGAGTCAAAAAGTTTGAGCCCTATTTCAAGCAAAAAACACTCATTGAAAAGCGTGGTGTGAACGTTTTTTCATCAAACTATGCTTTATATGCTGATCTGTCTGCAAAAATGATGGCAACAATTACGACGTTCTCACCAAGGAGCCATATTTACTCAATAGATGAATGCTTTTTAGATATAAGCCGTTTTTCACATGTTGAGTCAGACTTAACCTCTTTCGGTCAACGAATTCGTCAAACGGTCTGGAAAGAATGTCGACTGCCCGTTTGCTTTGGTGCGGGTGATACTTTGACACTATCAAAAATGGCAAACAGAGTAGCCAAAGTTGATAAAAAGTTGAATGGTGTCTGCATCATTGATTCTGAAGACAAACGCCAACAATATTTGACATCACAACCTGTATCTGAAGTTTGGGGCGTTGGAAGGCGATTGACACAACGTATGAAGTTGATGGGGATTGAAACAGCTCTAGATCTTGCGAATTTAAGTCCTGAACAAGCAAGGTGCTCTTTCAATGTAGAAATTGAACGCACCGTTCGTGAGTTAAATGGCCACCCTTGCAAAGTTTGGGACGAATGCAGAGCGGACAAACAACAGATATTTAGCACTCGCAGTGTCGGCAACCGAATAACATCACTTGAAGAGCTAAAACAAGCCCTCGCCTTTCACGCTGCCACAGTGGCAAGAAAAGCACGTAATCAAAAGAGCTCATGCGCTACTCTCATGGCTTTTGCCAACACATCACCTTTCGATGACATACCACAAAACTTCAAAAAAACCTGCACATTTGAATTTCCAACTAATGATACAAGTAAGTTGACTAAAGCAGTGACGTTGATGGCAACTAGGTTGTTTAAGCCAGGTGTCAGCTATTACAAGATTGGCGTAGGTGCGATGAACCTAGTATCCGATCGGCAGCGTCAACAGGACTTATTTTCCGAACCTGACAACCCAGCATTGATGCAAGCCATAGATAAACTCAATAACAAGTTGGGGCGAGATTCGATATTCCTAGCCGCTCAGGGAACTACACATGACTGGGCTATGAAGCGCAATTTTTTATCACCACAATACACGACAAAGTTAAAAGACCTACCGAGAGTACTTTGCTAATAAATGATCTGAAGAGTCGAAACCTATTTTTATCAAACATTTGGACACTCTTTCGAGCTAGGAGGTGCTACGGGTAAGAATTAAGCCTGTGACGGTTCTGGACATAAATGAGTTTATAAAAACCTTACATTAGCGATTCATGAATAACTACAGGTATGGCAATTTGTTTAACTTAGGGGCCAGTATTGATGGGGTAGCTCATCTCTAAAAGGCAATAATAATTTGCATAGTTGTTACTATGGATCTAAGGTGTACAATAATACCTAACGAGGCAGTATCCATGCGAATTTCTAGGGAAGCAGAGCAGTACATTCTACAATGTCAGTTAACGGCGTTAGAGGAACAAGAATACGAAAATGATGATCATGACAGTATTCAAGAGCCAGTGACCGTTAATAGCTTGAGAGAAGCAAAGCCTTTACTCGATAAGGGCATAACTGTCGTATTAAATGGGAAGCATTTGACAGCTAAAAACGGTCGTGTCTTTGCGGCTCCAGCTCATGTGATTAACCGAAGTGTAAAGCTTGGGTTTGAGGAAGCAGAATTAGTTAGTGGTGCCATGCGTGTGATGGAACATCATATAGCTCATGGTTCTGTTAAGCACATGTATCGCCTACTACAACAGGATGCTCAGAAAAGTTTTGATGACTTCAAGGAAGCCATTAAGCCACATACAAGTGCAGATGATACACAATATTTAATAGCAAAAGACTTGAACGAGATTGAAGCTAGAGCAAAAAACTTCCCGCTAATTACAGCAAAGCAAGCATCAGTACTGTTTGGAGAAGTAAGTGCTGCAAATCCTTCAAGATTGGTTGCTAAACTCAAAAAAGAAATGAAGCTACTCGGCTTTTATTTTGGAAATTCTCGTAATATCCAGATCCCAGCGTTTCAGTTCGACACTGAACGTCTTGGTGTGTACAAGCCAGTCGAAAGGTTGTGTCACATATTTGATGGGTTAAATGATTGGGGAGTGTATAAATGGTTAACAACTCACAATGATGATCTGGAGTGCACACCTGCTCAAGCTATAAGCCGACCCGAGCTTGAAGAAGATTTGCTATACCTAGCAGGTTTGTTTAAGTCTCAAAGCACATTGCGTGACTTAACCTTTGCTTCAGAAGAGCAAGACTATGAGTAAGGCGCCACCACTGCTGAAAATCGAACCTGGTCGTCATTTTTACCGTGCATTAAATAAGGTATATGACGACAATGGTGAGCGTGCTTACACAGCCATAGATCCGAATCCATTTCTACAAGTTAAGTTCACTAGTGATATTAGGGCTATCTACTCTGATGGTACGGTCACCGCTGGTCGCTTTTCGCCATTCCGCTCTAACGACAAAGCAGTCCCTGCTCTGTATATAGCACCAACTAGAGAAACGGCCTATTTTGAAACGGTACTACGACCACTTGCTACAGATTCAGTAGTAACGTTATCATCCAAAGAGTTTCAAAATCTCGCTGTGGCTACAATCTCTTTTAGAAAGGAGCTAACCTTTGCTGATTGTAGAGCTGCATATCTGAAAGGCGGGGCCGAAGCATTTTGGGATATTAGTTTTGATGATTTGTTTAACAAATCTCAGCTGAAATGCTTGGATATAGCAAGAACGCTAGCTAAGCACATTCATAATACCTACCCCAATGTAGATGGCTTAGTTTGGGATAGTGTTCAACAAGGAAATATTGTCCCAGTATACGTGATTTTTGGACCAAAGCGGGAGGGAGACATACATTTAGAAGTGGATGCTTTGGAGGATATCGCTACATGGAAGCCTTATTTACACCAAGCTGTACAGAATGACCACTTAACCATATCTTCAGATCTAGCATCGCTACTTTAAATGTTAGCGTGGCACTTTCGCGTTAAAAGTGCCACGGGTAAAAATTCAACCAGAGAAGCTTTTGGACAAAACCCTGTTAGACCTTTTGCTCCAATGCGATCTCTTCGGATAACTTTAGTTTGGGGAAAACGAAGTAGATTGCCTATTGACAGGAAAAAGGCTCATATGTGTTATGCTGCATTTAGCAACATATATGATTTAACGAACAATGACAGCTCTTTATCTGCTTCAGCTTCTTTTTGAAGCTCGGCTAGTGCTGCTTCACGTAAAGCTTTAGAAGATGTTCTAAAACAAGCATCAATAGTACGTTTGATCTCTTCAATTTTAACCTGTCTCTTTTCTAGAAGCTCCGGTCTGTTAAGGTTCAGGTCATTTATTGTCAAATCTCCTCGTTCACTCCCGTTCTTTGAGAATAAGTAGGTTCCATAAGCTACGAGATGCTGTTCAGGGTCTTCATCATATGGGTTTATATAGGGAGTATCTTCATGATATTTATCTGATTTTGAGTTGTTACATTTTGGACATGCGTATCCAAGGTTTTCCCAAGCAAACATTAGTTCAGGGTATTTGTCTTCGGCTTTTGGTTTGATGTGCTCCACATGAGCAAAATCGATATGAGAAATTTTGCACTCACAATACATACATTTATCATTGTTTGCGTCCTTTAACGCAGCCTTATTAACAGGATGCTTGTAGTTGCTCGCTGCAAGGGCGGCTGGGTTTGGGCAGTTTGGGCGAAATAATCTAATCACTATTTTCCCTCCATGAATTTTTCAATAGCTTGAGGGAGTAACTTTTCAAGACCGATCTCAGCCAAATCTTGACGCATTAACGTAAATACCTGTGGGTCAGCAGAACTAGACTCATATTTTTTATTAATCGAATTTAGTTTATCTTCCACCCATATAGGCATTGTGAAAGACACGCCTAAAATTTCATCAAGCACTTCAATAGCATTCTTTGCTTGGTGATGTAAATCAAGTTGATGTGAATCAACTTTGCCTGCCGAATTATGCTTTAACGCATATACTGCGGAGTCTTTAACAGAACCAACAACTAAAGGGCTATGAGTTGAAACAATAAATCTCGCATTCGGAAAAGCATTTACTAGATCAGGCAAGACTTTTCTTTGCATTATCGGGTGTAAATGGTTTTCAACTTCATCAATAATCACTGTAAAGTCAGACTTTTCTTTAGTTGAAAACATGTAGATTTGCCAAGCTATATCTATTAAGGCGCTAATACCACCAGAAGCTGTTTCCAATACAAACTCATCATTACCTCCGTTACAAACAAAAACCACCTCCATGTTTCGAATTTCGATTTCTTCGAACCCGATACTTGCAGGTAGTATTTTTCTTAAAACATTTTGAAATCCTTCAAAATTTTGTATTTGTTCGTCATCTGATGGCATGATTGCCTTGTGGGCGTTATGAACGCCATAGCCTTGAATTACCCAGCCTATCAGGGTATTTTTCATAAAAAAGCTACTAGATTGCCCTCCATTCCCCTGATATCTTTGCATATTACTTTGAGAAACTTCTTGAAAGGCATTTTGCTTATTTTTCTTGGTGGTTGGAATACTTCCTACTTGTTGGTATTTAAATATAGGTCTATGCGAAGGTATATAAAAAGAATGAAGGTTTTGTTGTTGCTGAATCTGGACATGATATTGCGCTGAATTGCCGTTGTTCACTACTAATGGAGAATTCACATTGTTAGAGTATATAATTCTTCCAATAGAGTTATTGCTCCCTTTATCTACGCCTGAAAAAAATCGAAAGAAATATTTAACTATTCCTGTACTAGATTCTGTTTTAGGTGTAGCTAATGAAACGCTATTCCAGCCACAGTGCTTAGCTAAAATATTTAGAATGGTTGTTTTTCCACTACCATTACCGCCAGTCAATATCGTTACTCGATCATGAAATTCGATATCAACTTCTTGAAATTGTTGCCATTCGTTTAAACATATTTTCTTGATATACATACGATTCCTTATTCATGCAGTATAACAATTTATTAGCTCCCAAAGAGGGGTAATTAGACACCCCACTTTAGGATTTTTTTCGCATCCGCTGGACGCTTGGACTTAGCATAAGCGCATGTTTTGAATAGAGTATAATCATACATTCCAAAATCACGAACGAGAAAATACGACAAAGTGTGGGTATTTCCTACACACCTCACGATTGGTATTAGAAAATCTATCGAAAATTCTCGGGATGAGATGTGGGCCGTTAGCTTTCGCTAGCAAGAAAAGGGGCAGATCTGAGCTAGCTGGCACTTTTTGAGAAAAGTGCCACGAGTAAAACTTCAGGTCTATGAAGCCTCTGGACAAAACTGTGTTAGCGACATTGCTAATTTAGGCAATGATACATTACTTTTCGTATGGAACTTTGCTGTCCAAGGATGATATGAGCAACACGACTATCTAACCTGAAGGTGCACTGTAGACAGCAAAACCAACTAGGAACGCTAGAATACTTTGTGGAACTCGTCACATAGATAATCTAAACTCCTCAATCTTCCGTCCGATAACGTCGGTAGCATCACTTACAGTAGATGATATAAGGATATTCTCGACATCTTCGTCATCCAAAACTACTATCATTTTGTTGTGAACCATCCACTGTTCTCGTAAGGTCTGTTCGCAACCTCGACTATCACCACCATTTCGGCTGAATATTAGCCCAAACATCCCCGCACCATGAGGTTTCAGATAGTTAGCAACTTGTAAAACATCGGATTTTTTAACTTTGCGTGTATAGTTTTTTGCATCAACAACAATATAATCTGCATTGTATTTTTCTCTTAAGAATGCCCAGAACCCTTCATTAGCATAGTTAGGGATTATAAAATCACGGCGGTTAGCTTTAGAGTGATCGCTACTTTCTCCCAATGGTTTCTGTAAGGGAGGACAAAATACTTCTTCAATAATTTCACCAACAAGGCTCTGATATACATAACAATCCTTTCGGCCAGGAATGCAGCTTTTTAATTTATTGAGAAGTACCTTACTTTTCGAAAGCAATATTGACGCATTATTTGAACCAATAAGCATACGCATTATTGGGCTGCTAATAGAATTAATTTCCTTACTGTAATGCTCCGCAAAGTATTCAAGATCCCAAACCTGAATGCCTTCTAGTTTAATTTTTTCCCGTATTTCATCCGTCAATCGACCGTATACAGCAAGCACCAACTCTGCTTCAGGCAATTCACCCGCCATAGCTTTTAACTGAGCAATCGCACTTGAAGCCAAGTTTTTTGACATGGAGCGAAATGATTTACACTCTATCAAAGTTTTTTTGCTTTTCTCCCCAACTCTAGTATGAGCAATTAAATCTGCTTCATATCTCTGAGAATCTCCAAAAACTACCGACTTTTCGATGTTTTGATATTTACCCGAAGTATTAAGTATTTCGCCCAAAACATCTACAAATTCGCTTTCCTTAAGAAAACCTCTATCCATCGTTCGATGGCAGTTAGGACAAAGCAAAAGTAAATTGTCTTCATTAACATCGCCACCTAAATGAAAAGGCAAATATGTAGAAAACTCCAAAGGCACAGACTCACCAGAAGCATTGCACATACAACACTGATTGTTATATTTCGCGACAACTTTACGTTTAGTTGCTCTTGGTATAGCTCTTCTTTGATTCATGTGATTTTATCCGAGTTCTAACTACTTAAACCGCCAAGAAACGATTTTATCTTGAGTACATGTATGTGTTTATTTGCCAAACGCTACCTTAATCACATTCTCTTCTTGTATGTCATAACGTTGTTCTAGTTTCCACTTTGGGTTTTGCTGCCATTGAATGCCTGTTTCGATACAAAATCCAACACCGCAGCGTACCATGACGCTAGATGAAACGTTCATACCTAAGACTTGCGTACCCGAATCAGAGAAATCGATATTAGTACCACCTATACTGAAATTAATTTCGACGACAGTAATAGGAAAAATAAAGTCGCTAGTATCAGAGATCTTATATTTGGACTTTAACTGTTCATCTGTCAATAGTTCCAAAAATCGTAGATAGAGAAAGTCACCGTTACCATACCGAACTTCAAGCTCTTTGCCTTGTGGAGGTGACCTAAGATCAATTGGATGCCCAATATTTTCCCATGAATTTTCATCTATAATCAGCCTTTCTTCTGGTAACAGGCTAAGCATGCTTACGCTTAACCTTTGAAAACCATTAGAATCACGGTTAAATGCCACGAGGTTATGTCCATCAATTTGTACAGGGATTGGTGTCTCATAGTAAAGGTTGCCGCCTACAACCGACAACATATCACGCCGTAGCCACTCTAAATTCCCCTTAACACTTTTTGAATGAACTCGATTCTTTTTAAACTCGTGTAATTGCTCGTTTGTGTAAGCACGTCCATCCGCTTTGTTATGATGGTGGGCACAAAGAGCAATCATCCCTTTTGGGTCGTTATGCGGCTTGATGTGAACTGGCGGATCGAAATGATGATATTCCAGATAAGGGTTACCACAGTCTCTGACAGGACAACCAAAACCGACTTCTTCTCTTAGGGTTTCCTTGACTTTTTTCGGAATGGATTTTCGTTTCGCCATACTCTTACCTAAATAGAAATACTCAACTTTCTTGGGTAGCCTTTGCTATCTGTTCGCTTGGATTTCTGACAAATCTTTGTTGCTCATCCAAACTCTACTTTATATGTTAACAGTTGCACTCTATCAACAATATTTAAAGTAGGTCAAACAAAAGGCATAAGGATACTAGTGAAATTATTTCAAACACATTTTGGGGCAAAAATGAGCTAGCCAACCTGCTAATTTAGAAGATCGAGCCGACAATACGGACTGTAAGTTTCTGGCCTAACTGATTTATAAATTATCACCTCTACATTAAAACAACCCAAACACATTATTTTTCCCATCTTGTTCAAGGCATTTGATCTGATGGTGCTTTGGTTCTCCACCAAACAATAAAATATACAACTTCCGGTCTTGATACGTCCCCACTACATAGTGGTCTTTTTGTATCACGTACTCGATAGTTTCGGCTTCTTCATCAGTACACAGATATTTAATATCGACCAGCTTCACCCACTTCAAACCGATCACGTTTTCAGCTTCTATAAACCCACCAAATGGTGCCGTAAAGCGATTACCTAGTTTCAAAACCGCATCAATCACCCCTTGGTTCTTCTTACTTACTCCAATTGGACCATCACTGTTGATTTTGAAATGACTGTAGCCAGCAGTCACATGAATTGATTGATACACAGCAATAACCTATTAGCTTTCTTAGCACTTTGAGATAGGAGCCTAACCTGTGCTTTTTGTCCGATATAAAACATTGTTCTACGTTTCAGCTCTAATTATGCTGTTTTTACATACAGTGATTTTAGGCTTTATTATGTCTATCCGCAATTTAAAAGATGGTTCTACCAAACCTTGGCTCTGCGAATGTTACCCGAATGGGCGAACGGGGAAACGTGTTCGTAAAAAGTTTACGACTAAGGGAGAAGCAAAGGCTTTTGAGCTTCACACGATGAAGGAGATTGACGATAAGCCATGGATGGGAAGTAAAACCGATCACCGTAGAATGAGCGAACTGTTAGACACTTGGTGGACCATACACGGTCATACGTTGAAATCGGGTAAACAAGCTCGGGAGCTAATAGCCAAGACAATTGAAGAATTAGGGAATCCAATTGCCTCCCACCTTAAAGAACGAGACTACTTAGACTATCGTGCAGCGCGAATACCCTACCGTGGCAAAAATAAATCTATTAAGATTTCACCAACAACACATAACACGGAATTGATTTATCTAAAGGGAATGTTCAAGAAACTGATTAAGTACAATCAATGGAAATACCCCAATCCACTTGAAGCTATCGAAACAATCAAAACAAGTGAGAAGAACCTAGCATATCTAACCAAGCCACAAATTGAAGAGTTCTTAGTTAACCTGAAAAATTTCAACCGAGTCATTACAGTCTCGATTCCGCAGCTCATTGTAATTTCTAAGATTTGCTTAGCCACCGGTGCCCGTATAAGTGAAGCTCTAACTCTTACCCGTTCACAGGTAGCTGAATTTAAACTGACTTACACCGAGACAAAAGGTAAGAGGAATCGAAGTGTGCCCATCTCACCAGCTTTATATCAAGAGATCTTAGATATCGCCGTGAGCGACCATGAAATTTTTAACACGAGTTACAAGGACGCCTGGCGCTACATTAAAAAAGCTTTACCAGAGCACGTTCCGAGTGGGCAAGCGACGCATGTTCTACGGCATACCTTTGCTTCGCATTTTATGATGAACAAAGGGGATATCTTGGTGTTACAGCGTATTCTTGGGCATACTAAGATTGAGCAGACAATGGCGTATTCTCATTTTGCTCCAGAACATTTGATACAAGCTGTACACCTCAATCCATTAGAGAATTAATGGCGACAAAGTGGCGGCAGACACTGTAATCGACCGTTATTTAGCGGTTTTATTCGTAAAAAAGGCGACATTTTCACTGTCGCCTTTTGCTATTTAGAGCCTAATTTTTTCTATTCCCAATCAAGGATAACCTTGCCAGAAAGCCCACTACGCATAGCATCGAAGCCAGTTTGGAAATCATCAATTTTAAAGTGATGAGTAATGATTGGTGATAGGTCTAACCCTGATTGAATCAAACTTGCCACTATATGAAAAAACAAAAATAACCACTAAATATCAATAGTTTAAATTAATTATCAATTAAGAATGGCGACAAAAAAGGCAACAGTTTTACCTGTTGCCTTCTGATATTCAAAACCGGTAGTATCCTACTCCCAGTCTAAAATTACCTTACCAGACATACCAGATCGCATCATGTCGAAGCCTTTCTGGAAGTCGTCCACTTTGTAGTGGTGAGTAATAATTGGTGTTAGATCTAGGCCAGATTGAATCAAAGAAGCCATCTTGTACCAAGTTTCGAACATTTCACGACCGTAGATACCTTTGATAACCAAGCCTTTAAAGATTACTTGGTTCCAGTCTACTGCCATGTCTGATGGTGGAATACCTAGTAGAGAGATCTTACCGCCGTGGTTCATGTTAGTCAGCATGCTGTTGAACGCAGATGGGTTACCAGACATTTCTAGGCCTACATCGAAGCCTTCAGTCATGCCAAGATCAGACATTACGTCTTCAAGCTTCTCTTCCATCACGTTTACTGCGCGAGTCACACCCATTTTCTTAGCAAGATCTAGGCGGTACTCGTTTACATCAGTGATTACAACGTGACGAGCACCAACGTGCTTAGCAACAGCTGCAGCCATGATACCGATTGGGCCAGCACCAGTAATTAGCACGTCTTCGCCAACTAGGTCGAAAGAAAGTGCTGTGTGTACTGCGTTACCAAACGGGTCAAAGATTGAAGCTAGATCGTCAGAGATTTCTGCAGGGATCTTAAATGCGTTGAACGCAGGGATCACAAGGAACTCAGAGAACGCACCAGTGCGGTTAACACCAACACCTGTTGTGTTACGACAAAGGTGAGTACGGCCGCCACGACAGTTACGACAGTGACCACATGTGATGTGACCTTCGCCAGATACACGGTCGCCGATTTCAAAACCACGAACTTCTTGGCCAATGCCAACAACTTCACCCACGTATTCGTGACCTACTACCATAGGTACTGGGATTGTGTTTTGTGACCACTCATCCCAGTTGTAGATATGTACGTCAGTACCACAAATTGCGGTTTTCTTAATACGAATAAGAAGATCATTATGACCCATTTCAGGTTTTTCAACCTCGGTCATCCAAATGCCTTCTTCAGGCTTTAGCTTAGAAAGTGCTTTAATTTTCATAATGTTACCTAGTTCATCTCGCCTAACTGTAAGGCGAGAATCAAAAATCTATATGTTCTACTGGATGTTGTTCTATCTAATTAAAGGATGCTCGTGGCACCCCTTTAAAATTAGATGATACCCATGTCTTTACCAACTTGGATGAACGCATCGATTGCGCGGTCTAGTTGCTCACGAGAGTGTGCAGCAGACATTTGCGTACGGATACGAGCTTGACCTTTTGGTACTACAGGGAAAGAGAAACCTACAACGTAGATGCCTTTCTCTAGTGCGCGCTCAGCGAACTCAGCCGCTACTTTTGCATCACCAAGCATGATTGGGATGATTGCGTGGTCTGCACCGCCCATAGTGAAGCCAGCTTCTTCCATGCGAGTACGGAAGTGAGCAGAGTTTTCCCATAGTTGAGTACGTAGGTCGCCAGATTCCGCAAGAAGATCTAGAACGCGGATAGACGCAGATACGATTGCAGGAGCAACAGAGTTAGAGAATAGGTATGGACGAGAACGCTGACGTAGCCAGTCGATCACTTCTTTCTTACCAGAAGTGTAACCGCCTGAAGCGCCACCCATTGCTTTACCAAGAGTACCAGTGATGATATCGATACGGTCTACAACGTTGTGGAACTCGTGAGTACCCGCTCCGTTTTCGCCCATGAAGCCCACTGCGTGAGAATCATCAACCATCACTAGTGCGCCGTACTTGTCAGCAAGGTCACAGATAGCAGGAAGGTTAGCGACTACGCCGTCCATTGAGAACACACCGTCAGTTACGATAAGCGTGTGACGAGCGCCCGCTTCTTTAGCTGCGATAAGTTGTTGCTCTAGCTCTTCCATGTTGTTGTTCGAGTAACGGAAGCGCATTGCTTTACACAGACGAACACCATCAATGATAGATGCGTGGTTTAGAGCATCAGAAATGATTGCGTCTTCTTTGCCTAGAATCGTTTCGAATAGGCCAGCGTTTGCATCAAAGCAAGATGTGTAAAGGATAGTGTCTTCTTTACCAAGGAACGAAGATAGCTTTTGCTCTAGTTCTTTGTGAGAGTCTTGAGTACCACAGATGAAACGTACTGAAGCCATACCAAAGCCGTGCTGATCCATACCATCTTTAGCTGCTTCGATAAGAGCTGGGTGGTTAGCAAGACCTAAGTAGTTGTTTGCACAGAAGTTTAGTACTTCTTCACCAGTCGAGATAGAAACCGCTGCTTTTTGTGCAGAAGTGATAATGCGCTCAGACTTGTAAAGACCTTCTTCTTTAACTTCTTCGATTTGAGTTTGAATCTGTTGGTAAAATGCAGAAGACATTGTCTATTCCTTCCTAATTATTATTCAGCAGCATCGCGCGCCGCATTATGTAGGGGATGTAAACGATTTCAATTCGATCATTTACACTGTAAAACTTATACCCCTATTCTAGTTGAACATCTCCTTCTCGATTATCCCTTTAGTTGGAAAAACATTAATGAATCACAGGCACGAATAATAGTTCATCCCAGTGACGCAGGGCACATAAACGCCCTTCACCTGCTTTTTTAAACGCCAAATTAGCTATAATTTCCGTCTAATTTCGCTTTCATATCAAATCTCAATTTTTCATCTCAGAATGCGCAGCAGCAACGCCGCTATACAGATGAGCTTCAAACACAACAACCTATCAGAGCAATCACGTCAATCAATTAATGAAATTGATTCACAAATCAAAGTAAATCGCTCACAATGACCATTAAGTTCATCGTTGAAACTAGCTTAACTGGATACTTATGATTAACCCAAAACTCATCGCCCTGCTTCCGGATCTCGCCTCGTTCATTTTGGTGGTTAACGAAGGTAGTTTTACGGCTGCAGCAAAACAGTTAGGCGTGACACCATCAGCCTTGAGTAAGCTCATCACCCGCTTGGAAAAAGCGCTATCGGTGAAACTGTTTGAGCGTACCACTCGTACCCTTATCATTACGCAAGCGGGTCAATTGGTTTATGATCAGAGTGTGGTGATGATCAACGCAGCGCAACAAGCCGTTGAACTGTCTACCTCCGACCATACCGAACCTGCAGGCTCGATAACGGTAGCGGCGCCTGAAGCCTTCTTGAATTCGGTATTGCAGCCTTTCGTTGTTCCATTCTTAAATCAGTATCCAGAAATCCAACTTAAATTGAGAGCGGCTGACGGCGACATCGATATTTTACGTCAAGGCATCGACATTGCTTTCCGCCTGACTGATAAGCCCGACGAAAGCTTAGTATTGAAAGAGTTAGGAAAAACAAACCTCGTGTTGTGTGCAAGCCCTGACTATTTAGATGCCAAGGGGATTCCTCACCACCCTACCGAGCTGTCTGAACACGACTGTTTGTATCTTGCAGAGACAGACAAAGATCACATTTGGGATTTTCTTAAAGATGATGAATTTCACACAGTACCCGTCAGTGGACGTTACGCAGTTAACCACTCGCAGATGCGACTGAAAGGTGTGAAAGAAGGTCTAGGCGTCGGTATTTTCCATGACTTCGTGATTCAAGATGCGTTGGCTGAAGGGTCTGTAGTACAAGTGTTGGAAGATTGGACCATCAAGAGTAACTACCATGGTGCTATCGCGATGCAATTTGCTCAAACCAAGTATATGCCCGCACGACTGCGTGTATTCATTGATTACGCCATGAAGCACTTAGGTGACAAGTTGGCAGGAGAAATAAACTGATGCTGAAAGGAATACACCACGCGGCCATAATCTGTTCAAACTACGACGCGTCGAAACACTTTTACACTGAGATTTTGAAACTTGAGATAATTGCCGAAAACTATCGTGAGGCTCGCCAGTCGTACAAACTTGATTTAGCGCTACCTAATGGTGCTCAAATAGAACTATTCAGCTTCCCTAACGCGCCAGAAAGGCCTAGCTTTCCTGAAGCTCAAGGGCTAAGACACTTAGCTTTTTGTGTTGATGACGTTCAACAAATCAAAAGCTATTTGGAAGAACAAAGAATCGAAGTCGAACAGATCCGAATTGATGAATTTACAGGTAAAGCATTTACTTTTTTTGCCGACCCTGACGGGCTTCCGTTAGAGCTTTATGAAATCTAGAGCTTTATCAAATATAGAGCTGTACAAGTCTAACGTCTTCTTAATAAACAGAGCATGTCATCTGAATAATGAAACTGACCTCCTGAAAAAGGAGGTCAGTTTGTATATCAATTAACTCAATGCCGTCTTGAATTTCTCAACGCGTGAAAATAGTAACCAATCCAGCAGCATTGCTGTCACGATCGTCGCTCCCGCCAGTGGAAACAGTACTGAAATAACTATCACGATCACTAAACCTGTCTTCCAAAGCCCTGCATCGCCAAACTTCGGTGGCGTGCCAAGCTTTCTTTGACCTGAAGGTCTACGTATCCACCACATCACACCGCCAGTCACGGACACAACAATGAACGCCAAACAAAACAAAGCATTTAGAAGCTTGTTAATGATGTTGATGTCACCTTGATGCAATGAAATACCTACCGCTAACGTTTTGGCAATGAAGTTATAATCTTGCCATGTCACCTCACCCAGAATACGACCTGAGTATTGGTCGAGGTGCGTAGTACGATCCTGCGTTGGATCAATGATGTCACCGCCCATAGTGTTGGCTGTGACCGTGTAAACACCTGTTTCTGAACGCGGGAAATTCACCTTGTATTGAGTGAAACCAAGTGAGTGCGCTTTTTGGATAACATCATCAATCCCGAAACTGCTTGCTGACATCACATGTTGAGAGTGGTCTTCGCCCATCTTAGAGTGATCATGAGGTTCAGATGCCTCTTCCACGTGATGTACATGTTCTGCAGGCTTATCTTGAGACAACGGCAGCGGTGTTTGTTCTAGATTCCATGGAAGTTCTTCCTCTGAGCCATGGTTAAGCGATGTGTGCGTCTTATCAGACAGCGGAATATCGTCCCACATTTGAGCAGGGAAAGTGCTCCATGCTTGAACTAATTTACCGCCCCAGAAGCCTGTCCAAGCCAATCCAGACAGAATAAACAACAACAGAACGAGCGATAACACACCTCCAATGTTCGCATGCAGATCACGCATTAAAATACGCGTTCCTGAACCAAATCGAAGCTTAAGAAAACCAGCGCGGCTCGCGTTATCTCTAGGTAACCATAAGTAAATACCACTGATGAGCAACAGAATAGACAAGCTTATTGCGACTTCAATTAGATAATCACCCCAATCACCAATCAACAAAGTGCCGTGAATGTCATTCGCGAGTTGGTACAGGCTGTCGCTACGCGGAATCTCTCCGACCACTTCGCCCGTATATTGATTTACCGTGGCGAAGACCGATGTGCCGTCTACAAGTGCTACCGAAAAGCGGTTAGCCAGATCAGGAGCTTTGCTCGGAACAAACTGGGTAACCGAACCTTGTGGGTATTGAAGTTGTACTGCAGCTAACTGTTGTGACACTTTAATCGGCTCGCCCGATGCAACAATCTCTAGGGCTTCGTGGTGGAAAGTCAATTCGATTTCATCATCAAACAGCATCACCAAACCTGTAATGCTCAGCATTAACATAAACGGGATAACAAATAGCCCAGCATAGAAGTGCCAGCGCCATGTGAGGAAATAGAGGGTTTTATTGCGGTCTTTGCTTTTTATATTGGTTTCCGAACCGGTTGTTGCACTGCTTTTAGACTGCGAAGTTGCTTGTGCTTTCGCAGGGGTTTGAGATTCATTTCTCAACATTATAATTTCCTTTGACACACGCAAACATACCTTCTGAAAAATCAGAAAGTAATCTGAGCATGTTTAACTTTACTTAATACTTTATTTTTTAATTATTTTAATGGGTTAGGTTTAAGCAATAACAAAGGGAGGGCCGCGCGGGGCTTGCCTCGTGTAGCGTTCGCTTAGAGCCAAAAAAGCGTAGCTGTCGGAGACAATAGAACTCAGTCGAGTTGTCAGTAGTGTAGTGGGAAGTTCATCTTGGTGAAACGTGGAAAAATGGCTAAACGGACACGGCTTTCCTTTATGAGTATTAGGTTCGCCTTCTTCGATTTGAACCAATTCAAAGCCATTGACCGTACATAACGACGCCCATACTCCCGCACTATTACCATGAGCATTGATAACAGGCATTAATGTCACTAGCGCCCAGCTTAATGCTGTTGCAAGTAACATGAAGAAGTTGAACGAGGTTCGGCGCATTATTCCAAGTCTTTATAAATTTCCCTTATTATGAGGGACTTGGAATATAGGTAAACGTAAAGATTAACAGCAAGTTAAAAAATTGAAGCTAACGCACACTCTTTTTCGTTAAATACTGGTTACAACACTAAAGCTAAGAAAGTAATACTCATCTCTTTGCAGCAGGCTTTCGATAAAAGAGACAATAAAAACGCCGCCTTACACCTTCCTCGAAAGAGGGTAATGTAAGGCGGCGTTTTAGAAATCGAATCTTGAGGTTTGCTCTTTGTTACCTATCTAGCAAACGTTCATGATTAACGAATTAACCGAAGATCTTGCTCCAGATGCTTGGGTTACGCTTCTCATGGTACTCTTCACGAAGGCCATCAATAGTACGAAGTTCTTGCTGTGCCGACGCTAAGTCACCTTGGTCTAGCTTCTGCTCAATGCTATCCAGTGATGCACTGATCTTTTTGAAGCCTTCCATGAAGTTGTCTTCTTTCTCGACTGGGTAAACACCCGTTTTCAGCTCTGCCACTAGCGTATCTAAACGAACGATAGGCTTTTGCATCTCTTCAATGCTTTGAGCTTCTGCCGCTTGTTTGAACGCAAGCTTCATTTCTTGCATGTTTTTCTTAAGGTCTACATTAGCAAATGCGTTGCCAGACAATACTGAAGCAGCGATTAAGCCAGATAAAAGGATTGAGCGAGTTTTCATTGTTTCTCCAAGTGAAGCGGTGTCTTTGAAGTTAGAGCCGTCATTACTGTGGCACTTCGACTTTATTATTTTCGGCTAGTGTATACAAAAATCTTTCAGGCACAAAAATTGATTGTGTCGAAATGCAAACCCGCCGACATTCTCTTAAACAAGATCTGAATATTCTGGGATTTCATTACGACCGCGCAAGGCCAAAAAGGCTAGGAACTGCTTTGGCGAATGGGTAATCACTTTACTCGAATCTACGCCCACTTCATCTAACAATGCTGCGACTAAGTCTAAGCCACCGACATCTAAACAGAAATGCGCATCGCTGCCTGTTGTAATAAATGCACCCTTCGCTTTCGCTATTCTTGCAATCTCATAGCAGCGGTCAACACTGCCAACTCGGCTATTGCCTTTGAGTGTGGTGTTGTTGATCTCAATCGCCACGTTGTTCTCAACCGCACATTGAATAACGGCTTCGAAATCGAAATCAAAATTAGGATTGCCTAAGTGACCAAGCGCATCAATTCGACCGCCCTTAATCACATTCAACAATGCTTCTGTATGGGTAGCGACATCCGATGGGCGAAATACTGGCTCATGAAAACTCGCGATCACCCAATCCAAGTTCTTATCCACACTCGGATGAATGTCGATTTCACCCTGTGTGTTCATGATGTTTGACTCAACACCTCGAATAATTGCGACATCTTCAATAAAACGAGGGAGCACACGCTGATTGCTGAAGAACCAATAGTGTGGCGCGCCCGGCATTGATTCTGAATGATCAGTAGTACAAAACATGGCTAAACCATTTTGCTTTGCCGACTTGGCGTTTTCGATCAATGTGCTGTAAGCATGACCACTTGCGTATGTGTGGGTGTGAGTATCTACTTTGAGTTCCATGAATCAATGCCCTCTTCGCTCGGTCAAAATACGTTTTTCAGAAAGTAACTCTGAATCTCTTTCAGGAAAAGAATACTTCAGAAAATGAATGCCTAATGGCAACAATTCGGCCAGTTTATCAGCTGAAAGTGACAATTAGCACCCAAACATAAAGGTTTATTACTGGTTCATTTACACGACACGGGAATACGTGGCTAACCAGAGCCAGCCAGCGCTTGGCCTTATCTAAGTAGAACCGCACACACTCGGTAATTGCGCCAATTTTTTGCAACCTACCCAAGTTCGTCAATACTTAAACCAGTCTACAAACCGGAGTGTTAGATGAGAAGAAGACGATATCCGCTGAGTATCCACATCACTAGCCTTTTCCTAATTTTGACAACACTTGTCGGTGCGGTATTGATTTCGATAAGTTATCGGCACTCCCAAGAGCTGCTGCTAGGCACAGTGCGCGAGATCAGTAATGAGCACCGCGACAAACTGGAATCAGTATTTAAACAAGCCATTGCCCCTGTTATCACAACCTTAAATGTGATGGCGGTGAGCCCGTTTGTTGCTCATCAAGCTTCCGCTGTCGAAAAAGACTCTTGGCTTGCTTCGGTCGATATCATCTTCAAGCAAAACACCAATTTGGTCGCTCTATTTTATGGTTCTGAAGATGGTGACTTCAGAATCTTTCGTCCATTAAGCACCAATAAACAGAGAGCCGAAAACAGCGCGCCCGCTAAAGCGACCATGATGGTCAGCAGCACCAATCTAGACGGTGAAAACTTTATTACCTATCTTGATGGCGCACATCAAGTGATCAGTACTCGACAAGCAGAGAGTAAGTTCAACCCCACCACTCGTCCTTGGTTTCGTAACGCAAAGCCTGATGGCTCAATACAACTCTCTGAACCCTATCTGTTCTATTTCCTGCAAACCAATGGTATTACGCTCTCTAGGCGTTCTGCCGATGGCAAGCATGTGGTTGGTGCCGACTTTACGTTGAGTTCCCTCTCTTCTCAGATCAGTGAATTAGCTTATTCTCCGCAAACCCGACTCGCCTTGTTCGATCAACATTTTAATCTTCTCGGTCAGCATCAACTTGAGCTATCAGTACCCAAGCCTGACTCCCAATCTGATGACACAAGTAAAACTGAGCAAACGAACAACCAAACAACGGGGAATCTCTCTGGCAGTGAGCAAGACCAAAGCTTCTTTAATGTGCCCAAACGTGAACAGATGGAAGCATTGAAAGCGTCCGTTATTGCGCCGCTTATCTCTGATGAAGAGAAGTTTAACTTCAATCTAAAAAACGTTGAGTACAACTTAAACACTTGGGCACTAACGCTAACGCCGGTTCAACTGACTCAAAATGTCACCTTATACTTGGCAGAAGCGACGCCACACAATGAGCTGCTCGCTGATCTTATCTCGATGCGAGACAAGCAAGTTGCGGTCGCGATTGGGATGTTGTTCATCTGCTTCGCTATCGTATGGTTTGTTGCTAATCGACTGTCTCAGCCGCTCAATACGCTGATGCAACTCACCGACAACATCGCTCGGTTCGACTTCAGGCGTACTCATTATCCCAAAAGCATGATTCAAGAAGTGGCTAACCTCGCCCACTCGATTGAGCTAATGGAACACACGCTTCATGATCTGATTACCCTACTTCGAGACACCGCCGGGAATCAGGAGTTTTCGATCTTAGCCAAGAACATTGCTCATCAAAGCTATTTAATTACCAAAGCAGAAACCATTGTCCTTTTCACTCAATCCAAAGAGAAAGACGTGTTTGATACGGCAGCCAACCTTGCCATTCTTCCTTTTAAGGCCGACATCAATGACTTCATCAAACACACGCCTTGGTTGCTGTGTCAGCTTAAATCTGGTGAGACGATCCATTTAAACAGAGAAGACAATGTTCTCAACTATTACCAAGATTCGATCTTCAATTCAGACCTGTACCTATTTCCACTATTAAACCGAGAGAAACTGTTGGTAGGGATTGTGGCAATTGGCTATGAGAGACCAATTACCAAGATGCAGGCAGACAAGCACGCCTTTTTAAGAGAGTTGCTCAGCTTTGCGGAAATAGCGAAAGACAACATCGACCAAATGCAGCAACAAAAAGACATGCTTAATGCCTTTATTGAGCTGATTGCATCGGCGATTGATACCAAGTCACCTTATACGGGCGGGCATTGCCAACGAGTGCCTGAGCTCACCAAATGGCTAACTCAAGCAACCATAGATGATGACCGCTATTACCCGCAATTCTCATTGGACAGTAAACAGTGGGAAGAGTTGATGCTCGCCGCTTGGCTTCATGACTGCGGCAAGGTGACCACGCCTGAATATGTGGTAGATAAGGCAACAAAACTGGAAACCATTTACGACCGAATCCACGAAGTGCGAATGCGTTTTGAGTTGTTGAAACAGCAAGCGGAAACCGATTACTGGAAAGCGATGGCGAACGGTGCACTACAAGAAGAACAACTCAAAATACTCGAACAAAACCTGTCTGAGCTGGATGAGGAGTTTGCCTTCGTTGCTGAGTGTAATCTTGGCGGCGAATCTATGACGGAAGAGCAGCTAGAACGCTTAGATCAAATAGCCAAACGCCAATGGAAACGTACACTGGATGATCAATTGGGTTTGTCTTGGTCTGAAAAAGAGAGATTTAACACCCAAAAAGAGTCGGTTGAGAAAGAGAGAACTGAGCCAACAAGTCAGGAAAAGGGTTTGCCTGTCATGGAGCCTCTGCTTGCAGACAAACCGGAGCATAAAATACCTTGGGACAATGGCTTTAACCCTGGCGATGTATGGCAAGAAGCGTTTGTACTTAAGCCCGGAGAAGTTAAATACAACCAAGGTGAACTGCACAATTTGAAAGTACGCCGTGGTACGCTAAACGATGAAGAACGTTTCATGATCAACGATCATATTATCCAAACCTTCACCATGCTCAACAAGCTGCCTTACCCGCCTTACCTTCAAAACATTCCGGATATCGCCAGCGGACACCACGAACGTATCGACGGTAAGGGATACCCAAGAGGCTTAAACGAAGACCAGTTACCTCTGCCGTCCAGAGCAATGGCAATTGCTGATGTCTTTGAAGCGCTCACCTCTAGTGATCGCCCTTATAAGAAAGGTAAACTCTTAAGCGAATCACTCAACATCATGACCGACATGGCCACCAGCGGTCATATCGATCCCAAGTTGTATCTGCTGTTTTTGGAAAACAAAATCTACGATAAATACGCTGAGCGATTCCTAGAAATGAACCAACGCTGCGAGATTGACCCGCACGAACACATCGACCGAGTAAAAGAATACATACGCTCATTGTTCTAAGTTTTAAATTAACCATTCAGAGGATAAGCCATAACTCAATGGTTAGCTTTTAGCTGCCGAGTCCAATACCGCAACGTCCACTACAGTCGCTACAGCCACTGTGGTGTGCGGTTTTTGTTTGGCTTTCGCCTTGCTGTGTCTTTTTGCCAGCAATGTATTGGTGATGCTCGCCACGACAATCAGGTTAATGCCAATCATCTGCTGTGTAGAAAACACATCATCAAAGAACAAGCCCTGCCAAAGCGCGCTAAACAGCATGTTAGTAAAAATCAGAGGTGCCAACTGGGAGCCACTGTCTGCAAGCTTATACGCCTTGGAACGGAAGATTTGGGTATTGATGGTAAACAGTGCAAGACCAAGTGATCCGAGAACAATCCAGCGTAAATCGTCAAAAGACAGTAACGCCGACACGAAGCCTTTTTCAGCACTTTCAAGCACATCGGGCACCGCAGAAAGTGAAGTAAACACCACCATTGGAATCACAATGATTGCCGCGACTAAAAAGGTCCACGCGTTAAGCTCTGCTGGTGTCAGGCTAGTTTTAGACGCTCGGTACAAACTCACTTGCGAGCCAGAATTAAATACCCCCGCGAGAAGTCCAAGCAGAAGCGCAGGTCTAAAGAACTCAGAACCCAACTCAAACTGCGACCAATCCCCCGCCATCATCACTACGCCAACAAAAGTGACAGCTAAACACACGATCGTCGTTGTATGAATCTTGGTTCTAAATATTAACTTTTCTAACAATGGAATAAACAGAGGACCCGTACTGAATAACACAACCCCTTCAACCAGCGTTAAGGTTTGCAGTGAAGTAAGGAAACACCACTGACACGCCACCATAAAGATCGCTCGCATCACCAAAGGTTTCCACATTTCTCGTGTCGGCTTGCTGATTTTGTAAAAAGTCAGGAAAAGAAATAAAAACAGACCGGGTAACAAAAAACGCACAAAACTGAGTAACGAAGTGGGCATCACTTCAGATAGATACTTGGCCATCAAGCCACTTAAAGACAAACTGAACGTCGACAACAACATGAAAGTCGTCGCCTTGGTAATATCAGACATAATTATCACCTCCTATGACATCTATTTTAGAGGCGTGACGTAATGAAAAATAGCGAGTAATATTAACGATAACTGTAAGGAAAACTTACCAATGAAAAAACTCGTTCCGCTTAAATCCGTTTACGCTTTCATTGCTGTCGCTGAGACTGGCAGCATGACCGACGCCGCTCGGGTGCTGTACGTCAGTCACTCTGCGGTAAGCCAAGCGATAAAGTCGTTAGAACAACTGGTCAACAAGCCTCTGTTTCAACGAGTCGGTCGTCGTGTTGTTCTTAATGCCGCAGGTAAGCGATATTACCGCAAAGTCGCGCCCGCACTTGAGCAAGTGATAGAGGCGACCGAAGAGCTTGCCAGAACGCCTAACGACCACCGCATTACCCTCAACATGGTCAATTCGCTCGCGATGCACTGGTGGATCCCACGAGTTCCCGACTTCCAAGCTTTCGCTCCCTCACTTGATATCCGTATTTCGACGCTAACTGGCCCTTTCGATATTGAACAGGAAGGGGTCGATGTTGCGCTCGTACATGGCAAGCCCAATGAGTGGGAGCAATATTACAGCGAGAAACTGGGCGACGATGATCTGGTCTTGGTGTGCAGCCCTACTCTATTAAAAAACCAGACCGGATTGAGCGTCGAGCAACTCGTCAAACAAAACCCGACCATTGGCGTTTTTAACCTCAGGCGGCAACACGACTGGCAAGTGTGGTGCGACAATTACCAAATTCCACTGCCCACATTCCATAGCAATCTGACGTTCGATGTCTCCATTCAAGCGGTGCAAGCTTCAATTCGTTCGTTAGGCGTACTAGTAACGCATCGCTTGTTTGTGAAAGATGATATCAGCCATGGGATGCTTGTCGAATTGGGTAAACCGGTTGCTAACCCGCACCAAGATTTTTACTTTGTTTGCCCAAAAAACAAATTAAAACAAGAAAGTGTGCTAAAACTGAGAACATGGTTAAGACATGAATTCACACGCTCAGAGACAGCACTGAACGATGACATTCAAGAGCAAGACCAAACTATCAATCAATAAGCGAGTGACAGCTCAGCAAGCTTACAAGAGGCCATTATGATTATTACCACCACACAATCAGTCGAAGGCAAACGCATTGTCGATTACAAAGGGGTTATTGCCGGAGAAGCCATTCTAGGGGTGAACGTTTTCAAAGATATGTTTTCAGGAATTCGTGACTTTGTGGGTGGACGTTCTGGCACCTACGAGAAAGAATTAGAAAAAGCACGCAACTACGCATTCAAAGAGTTGGAGCAAAAAGCGATTGAAGCGGGTGCCAACGCGGTGGTAGGCGTAGATATTGATTACGAAGTCTTGGGAACAGGTAATGGCATGTTGATGGTGTCTGCTAGTGGCACTGCGGTGGTGGTTGCTTAGCCAGTGGCAAACCCATCGCTCAATAGCTCTATCCATCGAATAACGGATTCATTCGCTTAATCGTGTGATTCTCTAAAAATGCCCCTTAGCTAAATCGCTAACTAAGGGGCGTGATTGTATGCGTTGCCAAGTTAGATATGAATATCTCTAACTCGCGCGATCTGCGGGCTCAGAGAGCATGGCATCAAAAGAGGCAATTCGAGCCAAAAACTCTTTTCTATCTTTAGGCATAATTGAGCTTGCCATTGGTAAGTTCGCCTTCATCGCATCGACGGCGCGACCACGAACCAATACCTCAAAGTGCAAGTGCGGGCCAGTAATACGACCAGTAGCACCCGATAGCGCAATTTTCTGACCTCGCTTAATTTGCTGACCTTTCTTAACTAAGAAGCGGCTCAAGTGAAGATAACGCGTCGTATATACGCTGTTGTGTTCAATCACCAAATATTTACCAGCATACGGGTGGTCACGAAGTGCCACCACTCGACCATCACCAGTTGAGTAGATAGGTGAACCAACAGGTGTCGCAAAGTCGGTACCATTGTGCGGTGAGATTCGCCCAGTTACTGGGTGTCTTCGTGTCGGATTGAACGAAGAAGTGATTCTTCGGAATTTTCTGTCGACTGGGTATCTATCAAAGGCTTGCTCTAGACTATTTCCCTCTCTGTCATAAAAAAGACCATCTGGTGCTAGAAAAGCTGCGACTTCTCGGTTTCTTAATTGAATTGAGATACCTTGAATTTCTGTTTTACCCGTTAGGTGATCATCCGTGTACTGCTCTTTGACCAATACATTGAAGCTATCACCAGCTCTCAGCTCTCGAGCGAAGTTGACTTTGTCTTTTAGTGTGCGGGTGATATTGGCTATCTGGTTAGTAGTTAACCCCGCTTTGTAGGCTGACGTTGAAAAGCTACCGTGAACACTACCCGCATAGAGTTTTTCTTTCCATTCGCCTGGGATCTCGTGGAATTTATAGGTGAAGCTACCATTATCGTTTCGAGTAAAGGCTGCTTGCTCAACCAAACTCTCGTGATAAATCAGCTCCACAAGCTGTTTTGAGTCACTATCCAAAAGCAACTCTAGATGGTCACCAGGTTTTATTGTGTCGAGTTTCAAAGACTCCAGATCCGCTTCCATCACCTTTTGAACGGTTCCATATGGCAGTTGCCATGACGAAAAGATGTTGCTTAGCGTATCGCCAACTTTCACAAAATAATGGACCTTAACCAAAGAGTTGGGAGTCGCTTGCGAGTCGATGACTTCCTTATCATTAGGTTGAGAACCTTGGTAAGGTGTTATTTTGATAGAGATTTCTGGTGCTGGTTTGGAGTGAAAAGAGAGCAAAGCAGCAAGGGAAAATGCGCTGATCGCAGTAACGATCAGACCAATACGGAGGAACTTCATAAAATACTTAGCGGTTATAACGAGGAACTTAGAAAGTGTTATAACATAACAATTAAATCAAAAAAATAAATGAAATGTAAGAAACCATAGCGCGATAGGTGTGAAAGTATGGTGAGCATGCAAAGCCCACCACCTTAGTTAACACGGATCTTTACCTCATATTACTCTTCACGAAGTACTTCGAAGCGTTCTAAGCCTCGCAGCATCTCAAAGTCCGGCTCTTCAGTTAGCAGCTCTCTCATGGACCCACTGGCTTCAATAGCGCGCTCTAAGTCATCGATAGCTTGACCTTCTGCCCCTAATCGAGCATAGGCGCAAGCACGTTGATACAAGGCATGAGCATTTTGGTCATCGACTTCTAATACACGGTTACAAAGACTCATTGCCCAGTGGTATTCCTGTATATCCATAGCAGCGTCAGCTTTGGCAGTAAGTGCTTCTAAATCTCCAGGACGAACCTTCAGTATTTCATCGTAGATTTCAATTTTTTGCTCTGCCGTTTGTGCGTTCTGTGCTCTCAACCATAGGTTATGAATCTCATTGATAATTTCAATTTCGCGGTTGTTGTCGGAAATGATTCTGGTCTTGCGCTTAAGATCCCGTTCAAGAACATTAAACTTCTTCTCATAGTCTTGAGCGATAGAATTAAGTCGCTTATCAGCCATGTCTTGAGTTGTGTGTTTAAGCTCTTTGATGGATTGCCAACCCACCAGCGCGATAAGAGAGGCCACACCAGCAATAATGTAGAAGAAGTAGGTTACGGTTACATTGGCGTAATTCAGAGACTTGTCTGCCACAGTCAGTTCCCGGTCAGTCATCTGAATGGTCAAGCGTCTTTCAAGATCCTGCTGTTCCATTCGAAGCTGCTTCAACTCATCCAAGATATAGCGTTCCATCAGCGGTCTATCCAAATACTCTTGTTCCGAGTACTTAACATCTTCGCTTGCAAAACTCATCGTGCTGAACACCGAGATAACTGCAACCAATAAGATTCGAAGCATTATACATTCCTTATATGTTTATATTTAGACTAACTGTATCTCGTAATAGGCATACAAGCTAGGAAGTCGACAAGTTTGCTATGTCCATATTGGAATTAACACTCTAAAACATCATTGATAATTATAAAACACCTGAAGCAACATCATTAATTTCTAAATTATAAAAATACCGCGTAATACTGTTCTATATGATTAATTCGCGATGCGAATATACCGAAAAATGGTTTATTGCATCGAGATGAATCTTATATTAATAACGATCAGAACGAGGTTAATTTGAATAATCCACGATACGATTTAGTAAGCCGTGTACTGCACTGGGTAATGGCTTCTGTAATCATCTATGCAACGATCGCAGGGTATGTGATGCACTATGTCACCAGTCATCCAGAGCTGTTTTCTTTTCTGTCAGTGCTCAACATGTCATTGGCGACCGTTGCGACGCCACTGCTTGTGGTTCGTTATATCTGGAGCCACTTTCGCTCGTCGCCAAGCATGCCAACCTCTGTGCCTGAAGGGCAAAAATGCGTTGCCAAGCTTGCACACTCTTTGATGTATCTTGTGATGTTTATGGTTTTCAGCACCGGCTACTTAATGCTAAAAGAACCGTACTCTTTATTTTGGTTAGTGAGCGTAAATAATCTAATTACCGACTCTGCAATCAACGGCTTCTTTTTCTATTTACATCGTGCCAGTTGTATTGCCCTAGCCTGTTTAATTGTGCTGCATATCAGTGCCGCACTTAAACATCACTTTGTCTCTAGGAACTATGTATTGAAGATGATGCTCTAGATTCAAAGAATTCAAGACAATTTGCACAAACAACAAAAAAACCATAGCATGTTCGCTATGGCTTTCTTATTTCAATTTGATTACTTGGTTTGAGTATCAATCATCACTTGCCAGTATTCACATTTAGCCAAGAACTCTTTTAAATAAAGCTCTGGGTTAGCAAGTTTCTCACCGCCTTTAACATCAGCACCAGTCACACGCCAAAAGCCACGAGTGACCAAGTTTCGATGATAAATAAAATCGTTGAGTTCATTAGCCTTCAAAGGAAGTTGTTCACCAAACGTATTTTCGTAGCGGCTCAGAGTCGAGGCTTGTTCACTTGGCTTCTCCCTTAAAAAGGTATCCAAATCCAAACCTAATGACTGTTGCTGCTCTTTTGATAGGGCTTTAGCTAATTTAGAGATCACACTGAACAGAGCCAACTCAACTTTTTGAGACGCTAATAACGATGCACCTAAAAGTGCATGTTCGTTGGAAATATGTTGTTCTGTTGATGAAACGGTTGCTGTTGTCACTGTGTTAACCTCAAATAATCATAACGGGTGTTACTGAACTGGATAGAGTCTTTTCACTAAGCTGAATCTTATTCTTGTTATTAAGAAGAATCTTGCAGCTAAGCAGAGCCTTTCGACTAAGCAGAATCTTTTAGCAGAACACGGTCAGCATCAATAATGGTGAAGCCTGATGCATCTTCATTCTTTTCGACTTGCACTAAACCTTTAAAACCAATCTGCGACAGCTTCTTCGCAAGTTGATCTGGTGCTGTTTCAAAAACAACATTCATAAAAGGTAAAGACTCAGCATCAACAAAACCATGCTCGTTAAACAGTTCCATTGCTTGAGATAAATGGTCTGAGTCGGTTAATTCAATAATTTCTACAACTTCTTCCAACAACATTTTCGATTCCATATTCGCCAGAAAGTGACTGACACAAGCCGGTTCTTTTTGCTTGCATACATCCCGATGCCCTAAGACACCCCTTTAGTAGTAGGGAGATCATAACATATTAATAATCGTAAAATATGTTTTATTTTCCCTAAGCTACTGGGAATACTAGAAAAGAATAGAAATTGGTGAAACATAAGCAACACCAATTCATAGTATCGATAACGGTAAACCTGATTTGAGGTGATCAGGCAACCGTTACTTGAGAATCGCCCGTTTCTACAATCGATTCTTGTAACAAGCCAGCATAAATACCATTGTGTGCCACCAACTGTTGATGATTACCTTGCTCAACAATTTCACCCTTTTCCAACACCAAAATCGTATCTGAGTGACGAACGGTACTCAAACGGTGTGCAATCGCAATCACAGTTTTTTCCTTGAAAAGGCGCTGCATTGCTTTTTGAATCAGGTCTTCGGTGATTGAATCTACCGAACTGGTCGCCTCGTCAAGCATCATCAATTGACCACCCTGTGCAACCGCTCTAGCGAACGAGATAAGCTGCGTTTGCCCTACAGACAAGTTGGAACCGTTCTTTTCCAAGTGGAAGTCATAACCTTGTGGCAATTGTTCAATAAACTTATCGGCATAAACATAGCGCGCCGCCTGTTCAACCTTAGTTCTAGATAGATGCGTTTTGCCCAGCGCGATATTGAATTGAATGGTCTCTTCAAATAAGTGCACGTCTTGCATCATCATTGAGAACAAATGAGCAGAGTCTTCACTTGAGATCTGTGACAGCTCTATTCCATTCAACAAAATGCTGCCTTCATAATCTTGGTAGGTTTTAGAGATCAGACGCAGAATCGTCGACTTGCCCGAACCCGTCGAACCCACAAGGGCGATTTGATGCCCTTTCTCCAATACAAACGAGACATTCTTTAGAACGTAGGGAGAGTCGTCTTTGTAGCGGAAGCTTACGTTCTTAAACTCTAGGCCCACAAACTGTTCAAGCTGTTTCTCAACCTTGTTAGATGGCAGCAGGTTACGCCCTTCCTCTTCAGTCGGCTCAACAAACAGTTCTTCAATATGGTCAAACGCTGCAAATGAACTCTGAATCGAAGCGATCTGCGAAGTAAAGTCTCGGATCGGAACAAACACTTTCTCTAAAGTATTGATGAACGCAATCAGCACACCCAAGGTGAGCGCTCCTTCTATCACTTGCTCAGAGCCATACCAGATCATAATCGCGATAGTGATTGAAGTGATGCCGGAGATAAACGAGAACAAAATCGCATCGTATTTATTGATCTTCTTCTGCGCTCTTAAAAACTCATCGGTATAGCCTTGGTAGCGTTGCTCGACTTGCTCTTCCGCTCGGTACATCTGAACGGTTTTCATGCCAAATAAGACTTCTTGTAAAAAGCCAATACCGCGAGCGAGAGAAGAACGAGTCACCTTATAGAGAGCACGAAGTCGGTTTCTCACATACACCGTCAAATACATCACTGGCGGCATAATGATCAATACAATCATCGTTAACTGCCAATCAATGAAGAACATCATCACCAACAGAGCAATGGTATTGATGCTGTCTTTAACTAGCCCTACAACCGACTGAACAAACGTCTCGCCGATGGTTTCCAAGTCACTGGTTAATCGTGAAAGCGTTACCCCAATCGGTGTGTTATCAAAATAGCTGCGCGGTAGTTTGAGCACGCGAGCAAACAATACTGAGCGCATGTCAGTTATCGTGTATTGACCAGTTTTACGCAGATTGTACGAATAGGTGGTATCCACCACATAACTCGCCACCAGCACGGCAACGAGATAGAAGACGTATTCGAGCAGACCATCCATATCCCCGTGACTCAGGTGAACATCGATCACTTGAATGATCAGCCAAGGGAACAACAAGCTCGTGATGACAGAAAGAGGAAGCATAGCGATGCCCAGAATCGCAGAGCCTTTGTATTTCTTAGCAAACTTAAAAAAGTGCTTGAGGTACTTGAGATCAACACGTTTTAACATGCTGCTGCCTCCGTTTCATTCTGCTGTAGTTGCCATGTATCGTAATAGTAATCACAGGTTTTCAATAACGTGGCGTGGTCGCCCTTCGCGATCACTTTACCTTCGTTCAACACGATGACTTCATCCATATATTCAAGGGCATTAACGCGGTGTGAAACCACAAGAACCGATTGATTTTCCAAACGTTTAAACAAACCTTCCAAGATCTTACGTTCTGTTTCATAGTCGACAGCCGATAGAACGTTATCCATGATGATCAGGTCGGTGGGTTGCAATAAAGCACGCGCAATACTTAAGCGCTGCTTCTGACCACCTGACAACATGATCCCTTTCTCACCGACTAAGGTTTGATCGCCGTGTTCAAAACGTGTCACATCACTAGCCAACTGGCTGAGCTCTAGCACTTCATCAACCTGACTCTTTGCCAAATCGGTATCTAGGCTACCAAAGCGGATATTGTCTTCGACGGTTGCTGAAAACAGGTAAGGGTCTTGAGTCACGGTTTTCACGTAACGGCGTAAGTCACTGCGTGAGAAGCTAGTGACATCTCTTTCACCAAGGAAAACAGAACCTTGTGGTACATCCAAGTGGTGGTTTAAGCAGTTCACTAATGTCGTTTTACCCGATCCGATCCCGCCTAACACACCCACTTTCTTACCTGTTGGAATATCAAAGCTGATGTCATCGAGAATCACGCGTTCTTCACCTGAATAGCTGAAGCTGAGGTTGCGAACAGAAAACGTTTTTCCCTTCAGTGATTCAACATCTAGTTCAGTCAGCTTATCTTCATCTAGCTCTGGGACTTTGGCATTAAGAATGGTTTGTGCACTTTGGATACCGACCATGCCTCGCTGATAAATGGTCGCGATTCTGCCAAGTTGCATCAATGGCATAGCGAGCAAAACCGAGTAAGTCAGAAAGGCGGTAATCTCACCAAGTGTGAGTTCCTGTCTCATTAACATGTAGCCACCAAGCCCAAGAATGATGATTTTCATCAGGTCATTGGCGTAGTCGAGTACCGGCATAAAGAAGACTTGAATGCGTGTAATTTTAAGGCGGCATTCAAGCAATAACTGGTTCAGTTTTTCAGTTTCAGCTTTCACCCAAGGTGACATCTGCTGGCTCTTAATCAAGTCAATCCCAGACAGGTAACTCATTAGTTGAGCAGACAGGTTTTGTAGACGCTTCATGTGCTCTAAATGCAGCGTTTTCATACGCTTGAAGCCCACACGGAAAATCACAAAAGCGATTGAAATAGGAATGATCGAATACAGTGTGAGTTCTGGCGATATGCGCCACATGTAAAGAGGCGTCAACGACAACGCAAGCAAGGCATTGAAGAACTGCAAGAAGCCGACACCAAACAGCAGTCGAATGCCACTAAGGTCATTGTTGATAATCGAGATCAGTCGACCCGAAGCAAAGCGTTCGTGAAAGCTGCTCGGTAAGCGATTCAACTTTTGTAGAAGTGTACTTTTAAGTGCGGCCTCTGTAATTCGCCCCGGATTAAGCGCATAGATACGAGACAGAATTCTCACCACCACCATGGCAACCGACATCCCGACCACAATCCAAACATAGGTTTGAAGCTGTTGGTGGCCAGTTGAAGAGGCATCATCAATCAAATCTATCGCCAATTGGATATAGCGAGGGATCTCTACTTGTAACCAGTTGACGAGAAAGATGAACACAATCGCCAATAAGTACGAGGTGCGATTCATGCGCAGATAATGGGCAATAAACTGTCTTTTATTCATAGTATTCTTTGTTTAGGGCAGGCTCACAGCGAGATTTAACGATATAACCGGGCAGTTAAGCTAGATAGGTTCATCGCTGAGGTAAAGATACATCAAAAACACTTAGTTGACAATATCAACCATATTCAATAATTAGTTTCGGGTATTAAGTTTTAGCATTGCTAGAAACAACTTTGCCGCCAAAAGTGGCGGCAAATAAATAGCTTAGCAGGCTAGTATTGATAACGGCTAAAGCATCTCTTTGGCAATCAAATGCAGCAAAAAGGTTTCACGTTCAATACTCATGCCCTTCTTAGGGCTCTCTGCCATGGTCTTTTCGTTATGAGCGATCGCTTCATGGATATTCATCCACACCGGTTTCATCCCGTTTTTCACTTCATAATCTTCGTAAGCCGTTTCACCAAGCTCACGATCGATCTTGCATGAGTAGCAGTAAGAAATCATGTGCATCATGTCTGCATCATCTTTGTACCAAGGACGAAACTCTTCAAAAATGCCGAACGGCTTGATGCTATGGATATTCTTCGCGCCAGTCTCTTCTTCGAGTTCACGAACCATACCTGCGATCACATCTTCCCCTTCATCCAAACCACCACCAGGAATGGTGTAGTCGTGATAACGCTCTGTATACAGCATCAGAATGTCTTCACCATCTAACACAATGGCACGGGCAGCGTTGCGCTTATAGACCGTTTTATTGTCTAGATGGTCGATATCAGGATGGATGGTTGTTTTTAGGTGTCTCATGATTCTGACTGCTCTACTGAATTTGGCGGCATCATATCATAATCATCAATAGATTCGAGGTTCACAACCGCTAACCAGAACGGATCGGACGGGGATATTCCTACGGTAACTTGAATCCACTTAGCTTGATCTAACACTCAAAAAGTCGTTAAACATGAAGAAATATCAACCTATTTCAATATCTTGACCAAATTAGGACAACCTTTTCTGAAATCTAAAATATACTAATTTCATAGAGCTTCTCATTTGGTTCTGTAGAACTTAACGCATTCGATTATAGAGTTATCACGTAGGAGATAGACATGAAGAAAATTGGTTTGATGGCTGTATGTGCCGTTGTATTAGGCGGTTGTGCAAACGACTATGCAGAATATAGCGAGGGCCAACGTGTTTCAGTCGCTAACCCAGCAGCGGTTTATTGTGTTCAACAAGACGGTGAATTAGACACGGTTACTGAAAACAATCAGCGTACAACTTACTGTGTATTCGATGACGGCGAGCGCATTGAACAGTGGGAGTACTACCGCAATAACCATGAGCAAGATTCAGAAAACCAAAGTTAATCACTGTAAAAAACACATGAGCCTTCTGGCACAATGTTATGGGCGATGATTACGTTCGAGCGGTTAAAAACATCGCTGAAGAAGGCACTGAGCTTCTAGCTTACTGTCTGATTGCCTTTGCGAGTTTAAAGACCGTTATTGGCATCACGAGAAAGAAATAATCACCTATCGCCACCAGCGATGTGTGAGATCCGATTCCGGATCTAAATAACGGTTCAATAAAGTCAGGTTAGTATCTAGCAGTGCTAGATATTCCCTGACTTTTTTTATGTCAGTATCGACAGGAGTTTGCTGGATACAGCGCTCCAATATTGGGAGTAAACTGTCCACAATTTCAAAGTGAGATGAACGCCCAACGAGTTCCTTTGCGGCTATCAGTGCTTCCAAGGACAACCTTTCAGGCTCACGCCTTACGGACTCCAAGTCTCTCTCAAATGCGCCCGCAGAGACACCTTCAAGATAGACTCGGTAGGTCGTCAGTACATCCATCAATAGAAACAATTGCCCTTGAGTACTTTGATGAGGATATGGCACCGCAACATGAGCCTCTAGCTGACGATCTATTTGCAGCTCTACCCCAAGTGCAGAACACTTCTCGACTAGAACCTTAAGCAAACCTTGCTCGTCCATCAACATCTGGATGTCAAAAATACGTTGCAAGTGATAGTCATTAGAAATGAATGTTACCCGTACACTCTGCCCACGAGTAAACAATCCACTGTCAATCATTTCCGAAGCTAGGTTTTGAATATTCTCTACTGTATTTGTCGAAAGCTGTTCTAGTAAAACTGCACTCAGCATAAACGGAACTTCACATTGACTTTCCAGATTTCGAAAATACGCGTGCATTGCATCAGCTTCGGAGATTGTCTGGCCCTTTGTCACTCCACCACAAAATGCAACCGCGGTTTGCTGATTCGACTCTTCTACCAAAAGCTCAGCAAGATATTCAACCAGAGCATCAACTCGACTGATTCCTTCATTAGTCAATTTATTCTCATTAAGTCGCTTACCTAGCACAATAAGGAGGTGAATAATGCTCATTTTATGTTCAAGTCTCGTTTTAGTGATTAGATGGAGTGAATTATGTATACAATACTTATTAACAAAAGTATTTTGAAATTCTTACATGTTGCTATCAATAATGCTCACTATTGATAGCAACATCTCGGGTCATACAAGAATAGACGTGTCGCTTTAAAGCAAACATAGCACGCTCTTGTATTTCATCGCTCTATGCTTGCTCAACACGAGTTTCAATAAAAGAGACCTTTAAAGCAAAGAGCCAGCTCAATCGAATAACTGTTTCAGCCAAAGAACTGCTTCACCCAAAGAACAGGTTCACTCACAGAAGTGGAACTAACGAAATACAAATTTTACACAGAGTTCGTTCATCGAACCGTCTTCACAGGAAGTTACTATGCTGTCTATTTTTGATATCTACAAAATTGGGGTTGGACCGTCCAGCTCCCACACAAATGGACCAATGATCGCTGGGTTTAACTTTACCCAAAAAATTGATGCTCAGCTTACACAAGTAGAGCGTATTCAAATCGACTTATACGGCTCGTTATCATTGACGGGTATTGGTCACCACACAGACAGAGCGACCTTGTTAGGTTTGCTAGGTAACCGCCCCGACACCATTAAAATCACCAGTGCTAACCAAGCAATGCGTAAGGCGATTGAAGATAAATCTCTATTGGTTAGCGGTAACCATGAAATTTATTTCGATGTAGAAAGCGATCTGCTCTTCCACAAGACCAACCTTCCGCTGCATGAAAATGGTATGACTATCTCTGCCTTTAACGAAAGCGGCAGCCTTCTGGATATGGAAACCTACTACTCGATTGGTGGTGGCTTTATCGCAACCGCTGATGAGCTACAAAACGGCAAACAGGAAGCAGAAACTCAAGTTGAGTTCCCTTTCTCTTCTGCTGATCAGTTGCTTGAACTATCCGAACAACAAGGACTGAGCCTTGGTGGCTTAATTCTACGTAACGAAGTTTCATTCCAAGGTATGGATGTGATTGACCAGAAAGCCGACCAAATTTGGAAGGTGATGTCTCTGTGTATGCAGCGTGGCTTTGACACGGAAGGCATCCTTGATGGCGGTCTAGAAGTCACTCGTCGAGCACCTGCTCTGCTTAAAAAGCTGGAAGCGAATGCCTCGATTGAAAACGATCCAATGGAGATCATGGATTGGATTAACCTATTTGCCTTTGCCGTGAGTGAAGAGAATGCAGCGGGCGGTCAGGTCGTGACATCACCTACTAATGGTGCGGCTGGCGTTATTCCTGCGGTTTTGATGTACTACCATCGTTTCATCAAAGAGCTAGACACTAAGCAGCTTAAAGACTTCTTGGCAGTCTCTGGCGCAATCGGCATCTTATACAAAACCAACGCTTCGATTTCTGGCGCAGAGGTAGGTTGTCAGGGTGAAGTCGGCGTTTCTTCATCAATGGCCGCAGCAGGCCTAACTGCCCTACGTGGTGGTAGCAACGAACAGATTTGTATTGCAGCTGAGATCGCGATGGAGCACTCTCTCGGCATGACATGCGACCCAATCGGCGGACTAGTACAGGTACCATGTATCGAACGTAACGCAATGGGTGCAATGAAAGCGATCAATGCATCGCGCATGGCATTGAAACGTACCAGCAAGTGTCTTATCTCGTTAGACAAGGTTATCGAGACCATGTATCAAACAGGTAAAGACATGAACAAGAAGTACCGTGAAACTTCTCTAGGCGGCCTAGCCGTGATCCACATGGCACCACCTTGTGAATAAAAGACAGGAACACGAGTGGAGAAAGCCTCTATAGAGACAGCATTCTTGTAAACTTAGTTTTCAATATCTCAACAAAGCCAGCCACCAAGCTGGCTTTTTTATTGGCTAAAGCCCAACAGCTAATTGAAAGTGATACTCACTCAAAATAACTTACAGAATGACTACCTCTAACTTTCCCTTTATTAGTTCATTACTTAGCCACAAATGATGATGGCTAAATTTCATACCGCCATGCATCCACTTGCAAAATCTAACGTTGCAAATCTCATTCATGAGAAATATGAATGCACTCATAAGAAAAGATATATCGAGTATAGTTCTGTTTGGGACAGATGTTTCAGTTTATGTATTACTACTAATGATATTATAATCGGGTAATTACACTACATATTAATACAAACGTGAGAATAAAATAATGTGGAATAGATTAAACAAATCAATGATGTTCTGCCAAATGATGTTCGGACTTTCGTTCTATGGCGTCATGGTGATCTTGACTCGTTTCTTCCTTGAAGATCTGAACTACAATGAAGCCGACACCATGATGGTTGTTGGTGCTTTCTCTGCAATCGGACCGCTATTTGCTATCGCAGGTGGCTTTATCGCCGACAAGTTTTTAGGCGCTTACCGATCTTTAACCATTGCCTTCCTAGGGTTCGCAAGTGGTTACGTTCTACTGGTACTTGGTGCAGCAGCAACCAATGTTCCGATGGCATTATGTGGTATTGCGTTAGCAAGTTATGCACGTGGTTTGATGTCCCCTTCTTACCCAAGTCTTTACAAACGCACGTTCAAAACTCAAGAAGATTTTGAGAACTGCTACCCAATCAACTACTCAGTAAACAATATTGGTGCTCTGTTAGGCCAATACCTGTTCCCAATGCTAGTACTTGTTGTTGGTTTCCACGGTGGTTTCCTTCTTTCAGCGGTTCTAGCCGGTGCTGCGCTTCTGATGATGATCTTTGTTCGCAAAGGCCTTGTTGAAGCAAGTGCTGAAATCGACCAAAAACCAGTAAGCACTAAAAACTGGGCAGCGTTCCTTGGTCTTTCTGCCGCTATGATTGGCTTGGTATTCTTCATGTTCTCGAACATGGATATTGGCCAAAACATCGTATACGCAATTGGCGGTGCAGCAATCGTCTACTTTGTTTCTTTGATGTTGAAATCGAAGAAATCAGACATGCTGAAAATGGGCACTATTTTAATCATCACATTCCTGACGACATGTTTCTTCGTGTACTACGGTCAGATGATGACTTCGATGACAATGGTAGCGATCAACACAATGCGTGGCGATCTATTTGGTTTTATCCCTGTTGCACCTGAAGCTTCAATGGCAATGAACCCACTATGGTGTATGGTTGCTGGCCCTATCATCGCGGGTATCTTCTCTAACCTAGAAAAGAAAAACATTAACTTCTCAACTGCAACCAAAGTCGGTTTCTCTTTCATCCTTACGGCTATCGCTTTCGGTATCCTTACGATGGCAGTAACGACAGTTGGTGACGATGTTCTGATCCGCCCAGAAGTCTTCCTAGCGATTCACTTCTTCCTAGCATTCGGTGAAGTGATTGTAGGTTCAATGGTTGTAGCCTTCATCCTGTCTGTTGCACCTAAGCACATTGAAAACTTCTCAGTAAGCTTGTTCTCTGTTGCTATCGCACTATCAGGCATTGTTGGCGCGGTATTCTCAACGTCTATTGCACTAGAGAAAGGTCAAGAGATCACACAAGAGATCGTGCAAACGGTTTACGGTGATTACTTCCAAATGCTGACTGTTCTTGCCGTCGTGATGGTAGGTATCGCAATGGCAGCATCGTTCATTATTCGTAAGATGCTAGAAGCTGCGAAAGCCGCTGAAGAAACGATTGAACTAGAGCAAGCAAACAGCTAATTCTGTTCGCTGAGTCAAACCAATCCTAAGAGCCCTTTAGTTTTCTAAAGGGCTCTTTTTTGTAGGATCCGTTTCTCAATAGGATCTGTCGTATAAGTTAGGTAGTACATGTGTAAATCAAAGTAAATGATAACTATTAGTATTGAGTGTTTTTTAGTTCAGGATTATGATGTGGAAATCCAAATCTAAGAGAGCCTTATATGAGCAAGCCTAGCCCTATCACATTAACCGTTACTCAAACCTCAACAATTACTCCAAACATGCAGCGCATAACGCTTAGCGGTGAGGGATTAAGTAAATACCCAACAGAATGTGCCGGCGGCTACATCAAGCTTTTATTCTCGCCACTTGGCACGACTGATTTAAGCCAGCTAAACGAAGGTGAGCGCCCAACCATGCGTACCTACACCATTCGTCAGTACAATCCTGTAGAGCAGTGGATTGAAGTCGATTTCGTTCGTCACATCACTAAAGATTTGCAGTGTGGCTTTGCTGCAAGGTGGGCAATGAACGCGAAAGTGGGTGACACTATTTCAGTGGCTGGTCCTGGTTTAATTCAGGGGCTTAACCTAGAGTCAGACTGGTTCTTCTTAGTTGCAGACATGACGTCCCTACCTGCGCTTTCTGCAAAAGTAAAAACGCTCCCAGAAACAGCGACTGGTCACGCTATCATTCAGATCAACTCAGCAGCAGATAAGCAGGTACTTGAGACTCCTCAAGGTATCAAAGTAACCTGGTTGATTGAAGATGAAACCTCAGAGTCACTTTCACAAACCGTGCGCAACACAGAATGGTTAGAAGGTCAGGTTTCAATATGGACAGCGTGTGAATTTGAAAGCATGCGTGAGCTAAGACAATACTTCCGCAACGAAAAAGAAGTCGCGAAAGAGAACATCTACATCAGCAGCTACTGGAAACGTGGTGTCACTGAAGATGGCCACAAAGTGTTGAAACAGCAAGATGCTCAAGATTTAGCGGGGTAAGTCTTTTACTACCTACAGCTTCTTACTAGATAAAGAGAAAACGCCCTTAACGAAGTTTGTTTCGCTAAGGGCGTTTTTTCATTTAACTTAATAGAGATACCTATTCACAAATCCCCAATCACTCAGGCGATCTTTTAAGTCAATGAGATAACTAAGCCAGCAATAATTAGAGATACGCCTACACCGCGAGTCGCGTGCCACTTTTCCTTTAAAAAGTAGATCCCCATCACTACGCCGAAAATGATACTCACTTGCCTAAGAGCAACAACCAAGCTGACGTTCTCTGTCATAGTCATCGCAAATAACACCAAACCATAAGTCGAAGCCATCATAATGCCTGCAAGCGTGGCTTTCTTTCGCAATATCCAAGCATTAGTAAACTCGACTCTTTGGTTGGTTACGAATAACCAAACACTCAACGGAATCACAATTGCCCAGAACTGGATACCTAGGTAGAAAATCGCGGTGTGCTTGTTAGTTATAACTGGTGTGCTCAAAGGATCGAGTAACAGAAGCGCTTCTTTATCAATGATGGAATAGCCCGTGGTACCAATGGCCGCGATTAACGCCCACAGTACGCCAAGGTTGAGATACGCTTTTAACCTAAGATCTGAAAACTTCTTAAGTGGTACAAACAAGCAGCCTAATGTTATTAAAGTGAACCCAATCCATTGATTAGACGACAGTTCATAACCAATCAACACTGTACCCAAGCCAACCATTAGAACCGGAAGAGCTCGGGCCATTGGATAAATCACGCCGATGTCTGCTTGTTTATAGGCAGTCCCTAACCCAATCAAATAAACGATTTGACAGATCCCGCTCAAGAAAACCAGTTGCCAAAATGGAATTGAGATATTTGACAGGCCAACACTGTGTACATACCAGATCAAGTAAGGCGTCAATATCGCGGCAGCGGTAAAACCAGAGGCCAAGAAGAAAGACGAGCCCGAGCCTTGATTAGATTTACCCAGAACATTCCAACCCGCATGAAGCAGAGCCGAAATGATCACGATGACAATGGCAGAGAATTCCATTTCATTCCTAAATTATTGATGAATAAGCGCAACGGCTGACAACAGGTGATAAAAAAGGCCTCTTGGTAAGAGACCTTTGATCGATTCAATTGGGCAAGCCCACAGAGTTACAGATATGTACACGTTCTAAGGTATGACTAGCGCTCTAGCTGCGCGATTGACTCGATACTGATCGCGTCATGACGCCAATACTCAATATCGCAGTCAATCAAGTCGCCGTTTTGGTTGTAGTTCACACGCTCTACGACCATTGCAGGAGAGCCAGAAGTCGCACGTAGGGCTTGCGCTGTCTCGCCAAGTAAAGACGTTGTGCTCACTCGGTAACGGATCTTCTGATACACCACACCAAAGTGTTCGCGGTAGATGTCCGTCAACGATTTAGACAAGTCGTAGTCAAGCAAGTTAGGGAACAACTCAGGTCGAATGTAGTTGGTCACATACACAACCGGCCTATCTTCAAGATAACGAACTCTGTCTACTCGATAAACGTCCGAGAAAGGTTGTAACTCAAGAAGCCGAGTCGCCTCCTTGGTTGCTAACATTCCTTTCGCCGCCACCAACTCTGTTTTCGGCTTACGATTCTGCGATAGAGCCATATTGGTGAAGTTCAGCGTTTGTGTTGGATCGTAACGAAGCGGCTCGGGAGAGATAAACCAACCACGTCGGTCTTCTCGATAAATGCGCCCTTCCGCTTCAAGTGAAGACAAGGCTTCGCGTAAGGTAACTCGAGTCGTATCAAACGATTCAGCCAGCTTACGTTCCGCAGGCAGCTTCTGTCGTGGTGTTAACATCCCCGACTCTATCTGCTCTACGATGACATCTTTGATTTTTACGTACTGCACTTCATTTCCTTTCATTCTTGTTCTTGTCGTCAGCCACTCCTTGGCCAACTGCAATATAAGTGGTTCGCTAGCGTTTACGCCAAGCTTGGGTGCGCTTATCGAATAACTTGTTGATTAGCATATGAATCAACTTCGCACTCGCTGCAGATATCATGATCATCACCGCCATCGCTGCTGCTGCACCGGTTTGACCTGCATCGTCCATATTCAGTACTGATACTGACGCTGGAATCGTATTGGTAGAATACAAGAATACTACCGCAGATGTCGTGGTAAGTGCATTAATAAACAGGTATGTCGCAATATCTAAAATCGCCGGCAGACAAACAGGTACCGTCACCTTAAAGAACAGCTTGTATTGCGGTAAGTTTACCGAAGCCGCTGTTGCTTCAATTTCGGAAGGCAGTTGTTTCAATGCCGTTAACGCCGTCATGTGCCCTACCGTGTAGTAGTGAACCACGGTATTAATCACCAAGAACGCCATCGGGCCATACAAGAAGTTAAGTGGGTTACTCAAATCATTGAAGTAGAAGATATAACCCAAACCCAGCACCATACCCGGAACGGCCATCGGAACAACGCTGAGCATTTGCATCGCTTGACGAACAGGACCGAAGGCGCGACCTTTCTCAATGCAGTATGCCCCTAGGAAAATCAGAACAGTACCAATTATCGCAGTCCAAGCACCAAGCGTTAACGAGTTGAAGAATGGCGCCCAACCATAGGTACTCATTTCTGCAAAGTTATAGTTGTTTAGCGTCAGCGCTTTGTTCCAAGGCCAGAAGGTGACCATCGAACCGTATATCGCCATGCCCAACACGATAACCACAGCAGCAGAGATGATGGTGCAATAAAGGAAACATAAGCCATCACGCAGAGAGCTAGGTTCAGGTTGGTACGCGACAGAACGAGTATCAAACAAGCTCTTCTGTTTCTTTTGAACCCAGCGGTCAACGGTAAACGCAAGCAACGCAGGCAATAGCAATAGGATGCTAGTCACCGCGCCCATAGAGAAATTCTGTTGCCCTACTACCTGTTTAAAGATATCGGTAGACAGAACGTTGTAGCTACCACCAATCACCTTTGGCACACCAAAATCACAAACCACCAGCGTAAACACAACGATCAAGGTACTTATCAAACCGTATTTTGCCGCAGGTAACGTCACCATGAAGAAGGTTTTTAGCGATGAAGTATTGAGTGCACGTGCCGCCTCATAAAGGCGAGCGTCAGAGGTTCTCAATGAAGTAGTTAAAATCATTAAGGCGTGTGGAAACGTCCAGAATATCAGGCCCAGTGAGATACCAATCAAGCCGTACACCGAGTTACCACCTAAGACTTCTTTAGCGATACCTTGATTACCAAATAAGAAGATCAAACTGATCGCTGGAAGCAATGAAGGAGCCAGAATAGGCGCAGAACCCAGCACTTGAAAAAGCCCCTTAAAAGGCATGCATGAACGAGTTAGCGCATAGGCATAACCAAACGCCAAGACGCCCACGACAACTGTCACTAGCAACCCAAGCGTGAAGGTATTGCCTACCGACTGCCATAAGCTTTGAGACGCAAAATACGTTGCGAAATTCTCTAAGCCTACAAATTCGCCATCTGCGTTCTGAACACTCTTTTTCAACATCGCCCACAGTGGCATCAGGATAAACAACGTCATGACCACAGACAAAAAGGCCAACAGCCCAAACAGAATTACGTTGTCTTTGCTTAACCGAGCCAGAAAAGGTTGTACTCGTCGTTGAATTAGCAGCTTAGATTGCATCATTTGAGTCGATTCCATGATTGTTTACGCCGCCTCGTCTTTCATCACTTGCAGGCTTTTCGATGGGTAAGCTCTAAGGCCTTCTTGATCAAACGCCACGTAACGAATATCACTGCGACGCAGCTTCAATCGGTTGAACTCTTTGACGGGTACATCAACGATGATCTCTTTCGCCGTTGAGTCATGTTGCAATTGGCACTCAATACGATAAAACGCCCCTAAGAATTCGCTTGATACGATTCTCACTGGCAAGGATTCACTAAAACGATCAACAAACTGGATTTGCTCTGGACGAACGGCAATATCGAAAACATCACCCAGATTTGGCGTGAGATTATCTAAGCCAGGTAACGGCAGCATTGACTCAGCAATGCGCATCTTGCCTTGAGCCGCAACAGAAGCTTGGATAAAGTTCATGCTGCCAACAAACTCAGCAACAAAACGACTGACGGGTTTTTGGTAGATCTCTTGAGGAGCACCGACCTGCTCGATAACACCATGATTCATCACGACAATACGGTCTGCCATCGTTAACGCTTCATCTTGGTCGTGCGTCACCATAATAGTGGTGATACCCAGCTTGCGTTGCAGTTGGCAGATCTCATCACGTAGGTGTGTTCTTACCTTCGCGTCCAACGCAGAAAGTGGTTCGTCGAGTAGCAACAAGCCTGGAGATAACGCCAATGCGCGAGCCAGAGCAACACGCTGCTGCTGTCCACCAGATAGCTGATTTGGATATTTCTGACCAGACGTTGGTAAGCCGATGGTTTCTAACCAAGACTCAACCGTCTCAAGGGCTTCTTTGGTCGACATGCCTTGGTTTTTCAGACCAATCGCAATATTTTCTTCCACAGTGAGATTTGGAAACAAAGCGTAAGACTGGAACACGATGCCAAAGTCGCGCTTTTCTGGTGGCAAGAAGGTCGTATCATTACCGTTCTGCTCAATAGAACCTGACGTTGGTAAGTCTAGGCCTGCAATCGCACGTAATAAGGTGGTTTTTCCACAGCCAGATGGGCCAAGGAAGCAGACGAACTCGCCTTTATCTATCGATAGGGAGATGTCTTTTAACGCTGTAAATTGGCCAAATTGCTTTACAACGTTTTCAATATTCAAATAAGTTTGGTTGCTCATACTACAGCACTCTCTATATGGTATATACCAAATTTAAACTGAGAATATTGCAGTTGAGTGACAAATTTATAGTAGCTAAATGACAGTTATATTGCAGATATAATAAGCATTAAGGATTGCTATTTGTTCAGCATTAACAGTTCGTTCAACGTTGAAAGCCCTCAGTGACTTGCCCATAAATCACTGAGAGCCTTAATGTAAACTTCTAATTTAAACGCAAGATTAATCTATGATTCAACCTTGTCGGCTTTGCCCGCCGCACCTGCGAGTTTGGATAACTGTTTATCTAGCCACAATGGCGTGTTACCCGAATCTTCCGCATTCTCTTTTCTTCGTACCGCATCACGCACCATCATCGCACCTACCCAACGAAATGGCTCTGGCGGGAAGTGTCCTAACGGGCCTTTAGTTAAACCGCTTCGTGTCCAAGCATTGTCGATATCGAGCACCATTGCTGACAAAATCTTCCCGCCCATACGGGTTTGAGCAACGCCATTGCCTGAATAACCAAGCCCATAATAGATGTTGCTTTGGCCTTTTAGGTTACCGAAAAATGGCAATCCGGTAACCGAACGATCTGAGCCGCCAGACCAGTTGTAATCGAATTCACTTTGTTCCAATTTAGGGAACAGTTTTTGGAACGATTGATTGAGAATCGGCAGGTAGTTAGTCGTTTGGTTAAACATGCTTTCAACTTGATTGGCAAACGAGAATTTATTGCCGCCTTTGCCCAACATGAGTCGTCCGTCCTGGGTATCTCGGTAGTAGTGGACAAAGATACGCGAATCCACCACCGCCGCCCCTTTCTCTGGGCCAAATTGCTTGAGCTTTTCCGGAATGGGCTTGGTCACCACCATATCTGAAGAGACAACCACAATGCTGCGTTTGAACTCTTTGAAGTGATCGAGCATCCACGCATTGAGTGCCAAAATCACTTTATCCGCAAATACTGACCCGCCTTTGGTTTGAATTCGAGCGGGAGAGCCATAGTCGAGTGATGTCATTTCTGTGTTTTCGTGAATTTCGACACCCAATTCGATCGCAACGCGGCGTAAGCCTCTCGCCAATAACGCTGGCTGCACACTACCCGCAGCTTCTGAGTAGTAACCCTCAATGTGGCGTTCAGATCCCGCTTTATCAGCCAAAGAATTGTCGCACTTCTTCCAGCTATTGATACCCTGCTTAACCAGCTCATTAACAACAGGCTCCATTCCACCCTTTTGGGCTTCATTAGTCGCCGTGTAGTAAGTACCGCTTCGATATAGATGCGCGTCAATCTTGTGTTCGTTACAGAAGGCTTCGATCTCGTATATAACCTTTTCCGACTCCTTAACCAACCATTTCGCTTGTTCTTTTCCATAGAGCTTTTTCAGCGTCGGATACTTAGTTGACCACGTCAGCATGCAACCGCCGTTCGCACTAGAAGCACCGCTACCACATAGGCCTTTTTCAATCACGACAACATGCTTTTCTGGTTGCTGTTGTTTGATTAAAATCGCCGTCCATAAACCCGTATAGCCACCGCCAACAATGGCGATATCACAGTTGACGTCTTTTTGGAGCGGCTTAGCCGAATCTAGCCCCGCATGGATGTTGCCAAACTCTTGTTCCAACGCTTGCTTGAACCAATATGAGTAGTGCTTTGTCATTTGTTGTACCTTACTTAAAACCTAAAGGCGTAAAACTAAAAAAGGAAGACCGAAGCCTTCCTTTACTGATTTCTAACTTCTAATGAACTAAACAGTTAAATAGCTAAATAGTTAATTAACTGAGTAGCTCGATAGATTAAGATTTTGGCTCTGATTTAGCGTCAAACTTCTCAGACCATGTTTTCAATACGTCTGCACGCTCGCTGCCCATACGTGCAAAGTCCATTTTTGCCATGTTCTTTTCGACGTTAGGGAAGTTTTCAATTGTTGCCGTCACATCTTGGTGACCAACAACTGGGTACATTTCGATGTAAAGCTCGTTTGCTGCTTTAGAGATAGACCAATCAACCACGCGTTGCGCAGCATCAGACGGCTTCACAAGACCTACCGCTTCAGATTCCCAGCCGATACCTTCAGGCGTAATCACAGAAAGTGGTGCACCTTGAGTTTTCAACTTAGCGCCGCGGCTCGCCATAGAAATACCGATAGCGACTTCACCCATACCCGCTTGAACACATGGCTTAGAACCAGAGTGCGTGTAGTGAGCGATGTTTTGGTCTAGCTTCTGCATGTAGTTCCAACCTTGGTCTTCACCCATGTTTTGTAGCCAAGCAGACACTTGCATATAACCCGTACCAGAAGACGCTGGGTTTGGCATCGCAATGTGGCCTTTGTAGATAGGCTTGGTTAGGTCATCCCAAGATTTAGGTGCTGGTAGGTTAAGTTGTTTCGCTACCGCTTCGTTGAAACAAACCGCATTGAAGAATGCATCGTTGCCATACCAAGCTTGAGTAGATTGCGGATCGTTGAGGTTTGAGCGCAGCGCTTCTACACCTTGAGGAGTGTAAGGCTTAAGAATGCCCTCCTCCTTAAGTAGAGCCATTGAAGAACCCGCAAGGCCCCACACCACTTCTGCACGAGGGTTGTTTTTCTCAGCCAATAATTTTGCCGTCATGATTCCTGTTGAATCACGAACCCATTTGATGTTGATGTCTGGGTTTTCGCTTTCAAAAGCATTTTTGTACTTCGCTAAGATGTCAGTTTCAAAAGCGGTATAAACCGTCACTTCCTGTGCCGCATAAGCGTTACCAGCTAATAGTGTGACTAATGCTGCAAGTGATCCTTTCATAAAACGGTTTTTCATCATTTTCTCCAGTCAGGCCCAACTCTAGAGTGAGAAGTTGCCAAAATTAAAAATTGCCAAAGTTAAAGTTGTTAAAGCTAGAAGCCCTATCGAGAGGCACCTATATTCAAAAATTCATTCCAGTTGTTGGCACACACCTCTCCCACTGGTATGTACCAGATTTCGATTATTAAGCTAACTGGCTTTTGTGACGATTAAATGAACGAAAAATGGCAATTTAAAGATCGAAAACTTTCTCAAGACAAGTGACCATTTTTAATATGAAGCTTTTGTGAAAATGATGTTTGGGCTATTTACGACCGTTTAAATTGGTTGTTAAAGTAACTCTAAATATTGGTATAGTCCAAAAATTAAAATCACGAGAGTTGAACATGAGAAACGAATACTTACTGCTGACACCGGGCCCTTTATCTACTTCTGAAACCGTTCGCCAAGCGATGCTAAAAGACTGGTGTACTTGGGATGATGAATACAACAAAGACGTTGTTGAAGTGATTCGTAGCAAGCTTGTTACTTTGGCGACTAAGCAGGCGGGATATACAAGTGTATTAATGCAAGGCAGCGGCACTGCTTCAGTTGAAGCAACAATCGGTAGCGTTATCTCTAACAGCGATAAGCTTCTTGTGGTCGATAACGGTGCGTATGGTGCTCGTATTGCTCAAATCGCAGAATATTTAAACATTCCATGCCATGTCGTTTCCCCAGGTGAAACATCACAGCCTGACTTGAACAAAATGGAAACGGCATTGGCTATGGATTCAGATATTACTCACGTTGCGATTGTGCACTGTGAGACCACTACAGGTATGTTGAATCCAATCGAAGAGATTGCCAAATTGGCAAAACAGCACAACAAAACCGTCATTCTTGATGCGATGTCGAGCTTTGGTGGCATCCCTATGGATATTGCTGACTTAGGTATTGATTACATGATCAGCTCGGCAAACAAGTGTATTCAAGGTGTACCTGGATTCGGCTTTGTTATTGCGAAGCAATCGGAACTGGAAAAATGCAAAGGCCAAGCTCGCTCATTAAGCCTTGACCTGTTTGACCAGTGGCACTGCATGGAAAGCAACCATGGTAAATGGCGCTTCACCTCTCCGACTCATACAGTGCGCGCTTTCTACCAAGCTCTACTTGAATTGGAACAAGAAGGCGGCATCGAAGCTCGTCATAGTCGCTACCAAACCAACCAAACCACATTGGTTGCAGGTATGCGTTCTCTTGGTTTTGAACCACTGCTTAATGATGACCTTCATTCACCTATCATCACCTCTTTCTATTCTCCAACTCATAGCGATTACCAATTCAAGGAATTCTATGACCGTTTGAAAGAGCAAGGGTTTGTGATTTACCCGGGCAAGGTTTCAAACGCAGACTGCTTCCGAATCGGTAACATTGGTGAAGTGTATCCGTCAGACATTGAAGCTCTCATTAGCGCAGTGAAAAACGCTATGTACTGGGACATCAAATAATGACGACGACCAATCCAGAGCCAGTTCTAAAGGCCACACACTTTCGAAGCGAAGGCGATGTGAACACCACGCCAGCACGCGAAAAATGGAACGAGTCGCTAAACGATGATGCGACTCAAGTAATGTTAAAGCGTGATGCTGACGTGTTTCTTCATCAAGCCATGTCAACGCCTTGCCTAGACACACTTGAAGCAGCCGAAGGCATCTACATTCAAGATGCGACGGGCAAGAAGTACATGGACTTTCACGGCAATAATGTTCACCAGCTAGGTTATGGTCACCCACACATCATCAATAAAGTGACTCAGCAAATGGCGTCATTGCCGTTTTCACCGCGTCGCTTTACCAATGAGACGGCCGTTCAGTGTGCTGAGAAACTCACACAGATCTGCGGTGGTGATTTGAATCGCGTGTTGTTTGCTCCCGGTGGCACATCAGTGATCGGCATGGCGCTAAAACTTGCTCGACATGTCACCAACAATTTCAAAGTAGTGTCTTTGTGGGACTCATTCCATGGCGCGTCACTCGATGCAATTTCAGTAGGTGGCGAAGCGTGTTTCCGCGAAGGCATGGGGCCATTAATGGCTGGCGTAGAGCGCATTCCACCAGCCGTCTCTTATCGTGGCGCTTTCCCGTTTAACGAGAATAGCGCAGTCAATGCAAACGAAACTGCATGCGACGTTCACTATGCCGACTATTTAGAGTATGTGATTGAAAAAGAAGGCGGTATTGGAGCCTTCATTGCAGAAGCGGTTCGTAACACAGACGTTCAAGTGCCAAGTAAGGCTTATTGGAAGCGCATTCGTGAGATCTGTGACAAACACAACGTCATATTGATCATTGACGACATCCCAAATGGCATGGGTCGTAGCGGCGAATGGTTTACACACCAAGCGTTTGATATCGAACCTGACATTCTTTGTATCGGTAAAGGTTTTGGCGGAGGCTTAGTACCAATCGCAGCCATGATCACTAAAGACAAATACAACACGGCAGCGCAAGTATCTCTTGGTCACTACACCCACGAAAAAAACCCAATCGGTTGCGCGGCAGCACTCGCCACCATGGAAGTAATTGAACAAGAAAACCTACTTGAAAAAGTACAAGCGGACAGCGCATTCGTGCGTGAACAGCTGCTTCAAATGAAAGAGAAGTACCCAGTCATTGGTGACGTTCGCGGCATCGGTCTACTCTGGGGGGTGGAATTGGTCACCGATCATATCACCAAAACCCGAGCTTTCGATGAAGCGGAAGCAGTACTTTACCAATGTTTAAACGATGGCCTGAGCTTTAAGGTGTCACAAGGTAATGTGATTCAGTTGAGCCCACCATTGATCATCAGCCGCAGCGAACTACAAGTCGCTCTGTCTGTATTCGAAAAAGCGATAGCAAAAATCTGCAAAGACTTTGAATACCTTTAAACCACCTTTAAAAGCATGCCTTGAAGCAATAATTTCAAGTAACCAATAACCTAAAACAATCATTCATCTCCCAGAACAACCTGAGTTGGGAGAGAACAGAAATAGGACACGACTATGAATACAACATCACCTATCCAAGCGGTTATCTTTGACTGGGCCGGCACTATCGTTGATTTTGGGTCATTTGCTCCAACCAGTATTTTCGTTGAAGCATTCAGACAAGGTTTCGACTTTGATATCGATTTAGCAGAAGCGCGTGAACCTATGGGGATCGGCAAATGGGACCACATCCAAGCAGTGGGTCGAATTCCTGCTGTTGACGCTCGTTGGAAAGCTCAGTTCGGACGTTCGATGACCAGTGAAGACGTTGATGCGATCTACGCGGCATTCATGCCTCTTCAAAAAGCGAAAGTAGCCGATCACGCAGCACCTATTTTGAATGCGATAGAAGTGGTCAATAACCTAAAAGAGAAGAACGTGAAGATCGGGTCTTGTTCAGGTTACCCACGTGAAGTGATGGATGTTTTAATTCCTGCTGCTGCAGATTACGGTTACCGACCAGATAACGTGGTAGCGACCGATGACTTACCTCAAGGTGGTCGCCCTGCTCCATTTATGGCACTGAAAAACGTAATCGATCTAGGTGTAACTAGCGTTGCTGCGTGTGTAAAAGTAGACGACGCAGCACCGGGGATCGATGAGGGTCACAACGCAGGCATGTGGACAGTTGGACTTGTATTATCGGGGAACGAAGCAGGCTTAACGTATCAAGAATATTTAGATGCAGACGAGACAACACTTGCAGCTGCACGTGAAAAAGCAAGCGTTAAGCTAAACAAATCAAACCCACACTACCTAATCGATACCATTGCAGACCTACCAGGTGTCATTGCAGATATTGAAAAACGTTTGTTAGCTGGTGAGCGCCCATAACGGTAATCACCTAGATTACCCAACCAAACATTCCGTACACATGAAAATGAAACCTCGTATCGCCTAAAAATGATACGAGGTTTCTTCGTTTCCAACATTTGAGACAGCAATTAATTGACAAAAACCTCTGTAAATAGCACCTTAAATATATAATTTTTAACAATTTCATTGACCATACTAAGCAACTGTACTAACAATGTAATAACAGTTCCAAGATAGGTTCGACCTGAATCTACGCCTTGAACGATCTACTGTTGCAGTGTCCCAATCAGTAAGTCGTCGCTTTAAAGGCTCATTCAGATAACAATAAGAGTTAATCCAAGGATAAGATTATGAAAAAATTGTCAAAAATCATGTGTGCTGTGATAGCTGCTTCAGGTTTCGCTGCTGCTCCATCAATTGCCGCAACGACATACGTAGGCGCAAAAGTTGGCATGGGTTGGCTAGATAGCGCTTGTGTCGACAACATTGATTGTGAAGATGATTCAGTGGCGGGCGGTATTTACGGTGGTTACAACTTTACCGATAACATTGCTCTAGAATTGAATGCAGATTACTTAGGTGATTATGACACCAGCTTTAACAACAACGGAGCGACTCAAAGATACAGCGATTCTATAGTAGCCATTTCTTTAAGCCCAATGTATCGACTAGCGATTAAACAAGAGTTTGATATCTTCTTTAAAGCAGGTCCTGCTTACATCATGCACGATGACGAAGACGACGTTGTTTTAGCCTTAGGTATCGGTGCCGAGAAACAGCTTTCAGACGATTGGGCGCTGAGAGTGGAATACCAATACTTCGATGATTTTGACGATAAGATCATCCAAGACCTAAACTCCAACCTTGTCACAGTAGGTCTTAGCTACAATTTCGGCACGGGTAATACAACCGCATCAGCGGCTGCAGCTTCTGCGGCGGCTGTAACTCAAGCACCTTCTGAACCAATCACAGAGCCAGAAGCTGTGGTCGTTGAAGAGGAAGCGGAGGTAGTGGTTACCAAAGCGCAAACTGAGAGTTTCTCTCAAGGTACATTTGCGACTAACAGCACAGAACTTTCAGACGAAGGTAAAGCCGCTATACAGCCAATTGTGGAAGTCTTACAAACATACCCTCAGTCTACCGTTAACATTGTTGGTCACACAGATTCAACAGGTGCAGCTGAGTACAACATGATGATCTCTAAGAAACGTGCGGCAGCAGTAGCAGCATACATCGAAGAGCAAGGTATTGAAGCTGATCGCATTACCGCTTCTGGTGAAGGGGAAGAAAACCCAATCGCATCAAACGATACGGCTGAAGGTCGTGCTCAAAACCGTCGTGTGGAAGCAACAATCCCAAGCTTCGAGTACCAAGAAGATGTTCAAGTTGAAGAAGTTATCATTGAAACAGTGGAATAATCGTATTCTAACGTAATAACGACTTCCTTAATAACAAGGGAGGAGCACTGCTAAGTGCTCCTCCCTTTCTTTATCTATGTTTGCTCATAAGCCGAAAAGTAACGACTCAAAGCCAAGCTATACAGCCAGAAGACTAGACGATTTCCCAGCTGTGAGTCATTTCTACGCCAGCACCTAACATTAGACATACTGAACAGTATTTTTCTAACGAATCAGCACATACTTTAGCCACTAACTCAGGATCTAGGTTGTCACCAGACACTTCAAAGTGAATGTTAATCACAGTAAAGATTTTTGGTGCTGTTTCACGACGTGTCGTTTCAAGTTTTGCATTACAGCCTGTGATGTTCTGGCCTGCAGATTTCAAACCATCGACGACATCAACAGAGCTACAACCACCAGCGGCCATAAGGACCATTTCCATTGGGCTTGGCGCGGTTGCACCACCACTGCCATCCATTACTACAGAGTGGCCAGATTGAGATTGACCTAGGAATTTAAAGCCTTCGACCCATTTAACTTCTGCTTGCATGTTGTTCCTTAGATGTACGATAACCGCCATCGCTGTCTATTATTGGATATCAATACTGACACCCTACTACTGGCGGCATTTATGAGCAAGATTTTCTCGGCGACATATTTTTTTGTGAATGATGCAATTTTTTCCATCTAAAACCTGTCTCTATTCGTACATTCAAAATCGAATGAGAAGAACGTCAAGATGAGGTATCTATGAATAAATTATCTAAAATATTGGTATCACTCGTGGTTGCGCTACCACTGATTTCGCTGTTTGTAAGCCAGACTGGCACTGCCAATACAATGGATAAAACGGCTAATTCAGGTAAAAGTGAAATCGCGACACTGGCTGGTGGCTGTTTTTGGTGTACGGAGTCCGATCTAGAGAAGCTAAAAGGTGTAACCGACGTTATCTCTGGATACTCTGGTGGTGAACTGGAAAACCCAACCTACAAACAGGTCTCTTCGGGTAAGTCAGGTCACATCGAAGTGATCAACGTGACCTATAACCCTGATGTGGTTAGCTACGAACAGGTTCTTGACCAATTCTTCCGACACATCGACCCAACCGATGACAAAGGTTCTTTTGTAGACCGAGGCCGTCATTATCGACCAGCTATTTTCTATCATAACCAAGCACAAAAAGATGTTGCTCAGAACTTCATGATGGAAATCGACAAAGCTAATATCTTTGGTGAACCACTAAAAACAGAACTGATTGAATTTGAAAAATTCTGGCCAGCGGAAGACTATCACCAAGACTATTACAAGAAGAGTAAAGTTCGTTATAACTACTACCGCTATGCTTCTGGCCGCGATCAGTACCTAGATAAAATCTTCGGTGATGATAGAAAGGACAACCCTAAAACACTACGTCAGATCATCGACAGTAAGAATGCGACAGCCAATGCTAAAACCTACGTTAAGCCGTCTGACGCGGAGATCAAAGCCAAGCTAACGGCACTTCAGTACGATGTAACGCAAGATGACGCGACAGAACGCCCGTTTGATAACAAATACTGGGATAACAAACAGGAAGGAATCTACGTCGACATCGTTACTGGTGAGCCGTTGTTCTCATCAAAAGACAAATACAAATCAGGTACGGGTTGGCCGAGCTTCACCCAACCAATCAGCGAAGCTTATGTCGTTACAACTACTGACTACAAGCTGCTTTACCCAAGAACAGAGGTTCGAAGTAAGTTTGGCGATTCCCACCTAGGGCATGTATTCAAAGATGGTCCAAAACCAACAGGGTTACGTTACTGCATGAACTCAGCCGCAATGCGCTTTATCCCTGCGGATAAATTAGCAGAAGAAGGCTATGAGGAATACGTTGAGATGTTTGAGGGATAGGCATTCAGCAATTAACGATCAGCCTATGACAACAAAGCCAGCATATCGCTGGCTTTGTTTTTATTTACAGAGCTTTATTTATCAGCCCATGGACCTAATTAACCCGTTAACACCGTGTCTTCAGGGTATTTCAACAAGGAAGGTTCTGGGCGAGCTAGCATATAAGCCAAGGTCAGGGGGCCGATACGTCCAATCACCATAACCACAATCATGATGTATTTACCTGGCTCAGTCAGGTTTGCGGTTAAGCCAGCTGTTAAACCAACCGTTGCAAAGGCAGAAATCACCTCAAACATGACTCGATCAAACGCTGCCTTTTCAGTAAGCATTAACAAAAACATCGCGGTGGTTAATAACGCCCCACTTACCACAATAATGGCCAATGACTTTGTTACCGCTTGCCAAGTCACAGTGCGCTTAAACATCACCACGTGCTTTTTCTGACGGAGGAAGGTCCACGTTGCGACAAAGGCTACTGCAAAGGTCGAAACCTTAATACCACCACCTGTTGAGGTAGAACCTGCACCAATCAACATCAGTACAATCATTACCAGCAACGCAGGCTGTGTGTACTGAGACAAATCCACACTATTAAAGCCAGCAGTACGAGCACTTGCCGACTGAAAAAATGCGGCTAGCCACTGTCCTTGAGTCGATAACCCTTCCATGGTTGCTGAGTTATTTCTTTCTAGCAGCCAGAACAATACCGTACCTACCAACAATAGAGTCGGAGTGGCGGTTAGCATAATCTTGGTGTGTAAATGAAGATGTCGAAAACCTTTACGCCAGTTACTCGATAGGTCGCCGACGACTGTGAAGCCTAGCCCACCGAAAATAAACAAGCCAGCTAAGGTGAAGATCACCAGCGGATCATCAACAAAACTCATCATACTGTCTGAAAACAGTGCAAAACCTGCGTTATTGAATGCAGATATCGCATGAAATAGAGCATAAAAACTGCCCGTTGACCATCCCATCTCAGGTACCCAGCGGAAGCAGAGCAATACAAAACCGATAAATTCAGCCACTAATGCAAAGATGATGATCTTCTTAACCAATTTACGAAGGTTAATCTTACGATCTTGGCCAAGCGCTTCTTTCGCGAGTGCTTGTTGTTTAAGGCTTAACCTAACACCGAACATGTAAAGCAGTACCGCAGATAGAGTCATCTGCCCTAACCCGCCGACTTGCATCAAGAACATCAGTAAGATTTTACCCGTCAAGGTGAAATGCTCACCGGTATCGACAACACCTAATCCTGTCACACTGATCGCCGAGGTTGCTGTAAACAGTGCATCCGTAAAACTTAGGCCTGTCACAGAGAATACAGGCATCGTCAACAATATTGCAGAGGGGATAAGTACGCCTAAGAAGCTCGTAAGGATAATCTTAGGTTCAGAGCCTTTACGTGGCTTTTTATCACTCTTAAGCGTGTAGAAAGTACCTTTTCGTTTTAACGAATTCATACTGTTACCTTATTGCCAATTACCAATTGCGTAGCTTTCTAGATAAGGTCTCTTTCGGCCCAGCGATGATCACCACATCCCCAATTTCTAAACTCACATCCAATTCTGGTGCTTTAGTGAGGTTCGGCCCTCGCTTGAAGCCAAGTACCTCAACACCATTTTCTTTACACAGCTTAAGATCGCCAAGTTTCTTACCCAACAGTTTAGAACCAATAACAATCTCCGTCATCGCTAAGCCACTGCCAAGGTCGATAAATTCGAGAACGCGTCTATCCAACATTTTACGCGCAACACGAATGCCCATATCTCGTTCAGGCATGATGATATGGTCAGCACCAATCTTAGAGAGAATCTTGCCGTGAAACTTATCGTTCGCCTTAACCCAGACTGCTTTTGCTCCAGATTCTTTCACCACCAAAGTCGTTAGAATGCTTGAGTTAACGTCAGAGCCTATCGACACCATCACCATATCGTAATCATCGAGTCTTAACTCTTTCACCGTCTCTTCGCTCGTGCAGTTCGCAACAATCGCTTGTGAAACAAAAGCCGCTGCTTCTTTCACTCGCTCTTCATCAATATCGACGGCCAGTACCTGTGCCCCTGAACTTTGTAGCTCTTTGCAAACAGACAGACCAAATCGCCCTAAACCGATAACTGCATATTGTTTGTCGCTCATTTGAAATCCTGTTTAGAAATTTTAATTACACGGGATAGCCAAACCTACATTAGTTTCTATCTCAAAAAAAGTTAGTTCTGCAAGAATAAGGTTATACTATTGTCATAATCGCTTGATTTATAAAGGTAGAGAACAACTCGAGTTTCTGCTAATTTCCAATTCATAATTTCTGCGGCAGCACACACAATGAATGAATTCATAACCCAAGTACAAACCTACATCAACCAGAGCCATAGTGATTGGGCAAACAGCGTCCTATGCATCACTATTGCGAGTTTTCTCGCTTGGGTAGCTTGGCGAATTATCCATAATCGCTTGGAAGTTCTGGTACAGAGAACCCACTTTCACTGGGATGACCTACTACTAGAGGCACTGAAAACCCCTGTCAGTACGTTACTTTGGTGTTGGCCAGCGACCGTATCTATCGGGTTGATTCTTCAAGATCAGTTTGGCAATGAAATCAACTGGTTAAAAACTCTCAAGCACATATTGATCATATGTACCTTCGTTTGGTTCACCTTACGAATGATCACCAATGCTGAAGCATACGTCTTAGAGCAAAAAAACAGGGATGAGACAACTGTACAGGCGATTGCAAAAGTAGCTCGTCTGTTCTTTATGGTCATGGGCGGCCTGACAATCATGCAAGCGTTTGGACTCAGCCTATCAGGCTTACTCACCTTTGGTGGTGTTGGTGGCTTGATCGTCGGTTTAGCGGCTAAGGACTTACTGTCGAATTTCTTCGGTGGCATGATGATTTACTTCGACCGCCCTTTTAAAGTCGGTGATTGGATACGTTCTCCCGATCGTCAAATCGAAGGCACTGTCGAACGCATTGGTTGGCGCATGACGATCATCCGCACTTTTGATAAGCGTCCTTTGTACGTGCCAAATTCGGTGTTCAGTAGTATTGTGGTAGAGAATCCATCGAGAATGTTGAATCGTAGAATCAATGAAACCTTTGGTCTTCGTTATCAAGATGCAGACAAATTGGCGCTCATTGTTGATGATGTAAGAACCATGCTCGAGACCCACCCAGATATTGATGCCAAACAGACGTTGATCGTTAACTTTGACAAATTTGGGCCATCAACGCTCAACTTCTTTATCTATACCTTCACAAAAACAGTCAACTGGATCAGGTACCACAAAGTGAAGCAAGACGTTCTGTTACAGGTTCTGGCGATTATTCATAAACACAATGCAGACATCGCGTTCCCAACACAGACACTCAAGATTGACCCTCAAGACTTTTCTAATGTTCAAGATCATAACAGCGTTCAAAGCCTAGGTGATAATCAGAATATTAGCGATCCCAAAGACATGTTGAACTCCCCTACGGAAGGTCATCGATAGTCATATCCTTCTTGGTTATCGATAAGTAATAAGCGTGAAGCGTGGTAATATGATGGCAGTATTCTAATGCACCTAATTACCACGCTATGATTTTACCTGTCATTCTAGCCGGCGGCTCCGGAAGTCGTCTCTGGCCACTGTCTCGCGAGCTTTACCCTAAGCAATTTCTCAATATTGCCGGCGACCAGTCAATGCTTCAGCACACACTTCAACGCCTGCAAGGCCTTGAAGAGCACTTGATGGATAGTAAATGCGATGCCCCATTCATTATCTGTAATGAAGAGCATCGCTTTATTGCCGCTGAACAAGCTCGATCAGCTAACATTCAACATAGTGGTATTCTGCTAGAGCCAGTCGGTAGAAATACAGCCCCAGCCATTGCGCTTGCCGCCCTAAAGGCTTTAAGTAAACCACCGCTTAATGAACAAAGCGCATCCGACCCTATCTTGTTAGTGCTGGCTGCTGATCATCACATCGCGAAAACCTCTGAATTCCAACAAGCGATTAGTCGTGGTGTTGATTATGCAAAACAAGGCAAGCTGGTGACATTCGGTATAACACCTAGCTCCCCAGAGACTGGCTATGGCTATATCAAGCAGGGAGAGCCTCTTTCCTCCAGTGCTCAAACTGATACTAATGGAACAGAGCAGCCAATCAATCACGCCTTCGCCATAGAATGCTTTGTAGAAAAGCCAGACACAGCAACAGCAGAAGAGTACATCCGCTCAGGACAATACTTATGGAACAGTGGCATGTTCATGTTTAAGGCATCACGGTATGTTGAAGAACTCGCCGAACACCACCCTGAGATAGTAGCGGCTTGTAAACTCGCTCTTGCAAAGCAAAATACCGACCTCGACTTTATCCGTATCGACGCTGAAGCATTCAAAAGCAGTCCGAGTGATTCAATCGATTACGCCGTGATGGAGAAAACCTCGCACGCAGCTGTGATCCCGATGGATGTCGGTTGGAATGATATTGGCTCATGGTCTGCTATCTGGGATGTAAGCGACAAAGATGGGCATAACAACGTCATTGAAGGTGACGTGTTAACCGTCGACTCTCAACACAACTACATTCATGCTGAAAACAAGCTAGTTGCTACTGTAGGTGTCGATAACCTGATTATTGTCGAGACCAAAGACGCTATATTGGTCGCAGATAAAGACAAGGTTCAGGGTGTAAAATCGATTGTTAGTCAACTAAATCAAGCAGGTAGAACAGAGCATATTCATCACCGAGAGGTATTTAGACCTTGGGGTAAATACGATGTGATTGATTTAGGAAAGCGAGACAAAGTTAAGCGTATCACCGTAAAAGCGGGTCATCAGCTTTCACTTCAGATGCATCATCATAGAGCGGAACATTGGATAGTAGTAGCTGGCACTGCAAAAGTGACCAACGATGAGAAAACCTATCTCGTCGAAGAAGATCAATCGACTTACATCCCTTTAGGTCACATCCACTGCCTAGAGAACCCTGGCGAGACACCTCTTGAAATGATTGAAGTTCAAACCGGCAGCCATTTAAGTGAAGACGATATCATTCGATATCAAGACAGTTATAGGCGAGACGTGCGCAAGCAACAAGTCCACTCATCAAAGCACAACCAAACGAAATAAAGCAGCGACAAATCGATGAAACCAACATTAGACCTAAACTGCTTTAAGAACAACGATATCCGCGGCGTCATTGGTAAACAAATCAATGAGCCACTCGCCTACCTGCTCGGTAAGGCATTTGGCGAATACGTCCTATCCGCTAAGCCTGAAACCTCACTCGATGGTTTGGCGCAGGTAGTGATTGGTCGTGATAACCGCAAAACCTCCCTGTCATTACAAGAAGCCATGACCAAAGGCTTAATCGAGTCAGGGATTACCGTCATTGATCTAGGTATGACTGGCACTGAAGAGGTCTACTTTGCGACTCGTTACCTAAAAGCGATTGGCGGAATACAAATCACAGCCAGCCACAACCCAATCAATTACAACGGCATGAAAATGGTCGGTGTAGACGCTAGCCCTATCAGTAAAAACAGTGGTTTAGATGAAATCAAACGACGCATTGAAGAACTTAATCAAGAGCTGAACTGCAATTTACCGTTCGTTCATGCACAACCAAGTAACTCTAGTAGATCGAACAGTATTCTTGCTCCGTACGTCGAGCACCTACTCTCGTACATAACCCCATCAAAGCTGTCACCGATGAAGATTGTGGTTAATGCTGGGAACGGTGTTGCAGGACATATCATTGATGCTTTAGATAATAAATTTAACGAACTCGGTGTCCCTATCACCTTCATCAAAGTTCATCATAACCCTGATGGAAACTTCCCAAATGGTATTCCAAACCCTTTGATTAGAGAGAACCAAGCAGCCACTCGAGATGCCGTTTTAGAGCATTCTGCCAACCTTGGAATTGCTTGGGATGGAGACTTCGACCGATGCTTTTTCTTTGATGAGCAAGGCAATTACATCGAGGGTTATTACATTGTAGGGTTGCTTGCTGAAGCATTCTTGGTCAAACAGCCTAACACGACTGTATTGCACGATATGCGCATGACCTGGAACACAATTGAAATCGCAAAAACGCATGGTGGAAAAGCGATTGGAATTAAAGCAGGACACGCACTGATCAAAGAGAAGATGCGTGAAACGAATGCCGTCTATGGGGGCGAAATGAGCGCACACCATTATTTTCGTGATTTTGGATATTGCGATTCAGGCATGATTCCTTGGCTATTGGTTATCGAGCTGATGTCGAAAACTCAACAATCTCTTCACCAATTAACGAGTACTAGTATAGATAGATTCCCCTCTTCCGGGGAGATCAATCGAAGAGTCTCAGACCCAGAGCAGGTCATGGCTTGCGTGTTATCGCACTACCAAGATCATGCCGTTGAGATCGATCACACAGACGGAATCAGCATGAATATGGGCTCATGGCGCTTCAACTTAAGAAAGTCCAATACCGAGCCATTAATACGCCTTAACGTTGAAACCAAACAAGATAAAGCTTTACTGTCACTTAAAGTCGACGAGTTACTGTCTTTTCTCATTTAAGAATACAGACACTTCCAGTTTTCAACTAAGATCCACAAAAAAGCCCTTATTAGCTGTTGCTAACTAAGGGCTTTGAATTTTCAGTAGCTTAATCGCTGACTGTAATTAGTCTATTTGTTACGACGAGCTTCAACAGCGTCTGCCAGCTGGCGAAGTACTGTTTCAGTGTCTTCCCAACCAATACACGCATCAGTAACAGATTGGCCGTACGTTGCAGCTTTGCCCTCAACCAGGTCTTGGCGACCTTCAACAAGATGAGATTCAATCATCACACCAAAGATAGCTTTGTCGCCACCAGAAATTTGTGCGCTTACGTCATCAGATACGTTCATTTGACGCTTAAACTGCTTAGAGCTGTTTGCGTGGCTGAAATCGATCATCACTTTTTGTGGAAGACCAGAAGCTGCTAGCTCTTCTTTAATCTTACCAACGTGTTCTGCGCTGTAATTTGGCTCTTTGCCACCACGTAGGATGATATGACAATCAGGGTTACCTGCTGTTTCAACGATAGCTGAGTGACCGTACTTAGTTACTGATAAGAAGTGGTGAGAAGCGCTAGCAGAGCGAATAGCATCTGTTGCAATCTTGATGTTGCCATCAGTACCATTCTTAAATCCAACTGGGCAAGATAGGCCAGAAGCCAGTTCGCGGTGAACTTGAGATTCTGTAGTACGTGCGCCGATTGCACCCCAGCTGATTAGGTCAGCAACGTATTGAGGCGTGATCATGTCTAGGAATTCGCTTGCCGTTGGCATGCCCATGTCAGTTAGGTCCAGCAGTAGCTTACGTCCTAGACGAAGGCCATCATTTAGCTTGAACGTATCGTTCATGTACGGGTCATTTATTAGACCTTTCCAACCAACAGTTGTACGTGGTTTTTCAAAGTAAACACGCATTACGATTTCAAGGTTATCACCAAGTTCGTCGCGCAACACTTTCAAACGTTTACCGTACTCAAGAGCAGCTTCTGTGTCATGAATAGAACATGGGCCGACAATAACAAGCAAGCGATCATCGCTCTCTTCTAAAATATTGTGGATCGCTTTGCGGCTTTCAAAGGTTGTAGAAGAAGCAACTTCTGTCGCTGGAAACTTTTCTAAAACAGCAACAGGGGGTAATAACTCTTTTACTTTGTTAATTCTTACATCATCAGTCTGGAACATTGCTTACTTCTTCCTTTTTTCTATCCTTGAGCTGAATGTACGTTGTCTCACGTCACTTTCTATCAGCACTAATCTTCTTGTTCCCTGTAACTTAACTAGTAAAAACTCTAGTTTCAATCACTAATTAAAAATAAACGCAATTTTTTTTGTGTTTTATATTTAAAACACCCTGTATACCATTATTTACACGCTATCGATTGCGTATTTTATAGCAAGGTAAGAAGAGCCATTCTTCAAGCTACATCATGCATGTAAAATTGTGTCGAACTCAAAAACAAAAAAGCTCACGTGATCAGCGTGAGCTTTTATTTAATTACATTCTTTTCAATGGCTTGACGACACTATCAAGCCCTTCAATTTTCAGAGCAAGGCACAGTTTCAATAAATCGCCGAGTTCACCAGACGGGAATCCCTTTTTATCAAACCACAGCAAATATTCTTCAGGTAAGTCAATCAGTGTACGACCCGCGTACTTTCCAAATGGCATCTGCATTCGAGCCAACTTAATCAGGTTCTCTTTCTCTAGCATTATTCGGTCTTTACTATGCGTCATCTATGTTGTGTAGAGTATCACCTAAACGTTCAACCCAATAGTTGATCGCGTCTTTGGCATCATCCAGCGAATCAATCATGGTTGAAAAGTCTTTATTACCCGCTTCACGGTCGATCACCACAGAATCGTAGTCATCTAACTTGGATTTCAAACGCTGCGCGTCACGTAGCCCAACCCTTGCCCAAACCAAGTCGACGCCTCCGTCAGGCCCAGCCTGAAAATCTTCGTAGCTGGTAAATTTAGTAGCGGTTCTAATTGGGCCGCCTGCACAACCAAGCAAGAAAATGCTGGTTGCAACAAGCAAAAGGACTTTTAAAGGGTTCATAACGCACTTAGTCAAAATTAAGGAATCTAATTAAGTATGACATACCCTATGTGAAAAGGTTGTAGAAAAAGGGGGTTAAAAATCAGAGCTAACTCTAAAATTAATCATGTTGAACAGTGTGTGCGTACTCTACAATTACCTGATTTCCTTCAATATAAGCATTTTGGATCTCACCATCAACACTCATTCTACTTTTCAGGTAGACCACTTTAGGCCCCGATTCATTGACCTCTTTTAGCGAGGGGAATACATTCCTTGGTTCCAAATGAAGTAAACGACAAAAATGACTAATGAAAGACATGGTTAATGGCGTCTCCCCTCTTAGCACTCTTGAGAAATCAAGCTGGTTCATGCCTAGCTTTTTTGAAAACTCCATCTGCGTAATTCGCATTCTCGATTTTTGTGACATCCACGTTTGATACAACGCGTCTCTGTCTAGTTCTGTGAATTCCATACTGGCTCCTTTATATAATTCATACCAATCAATTGTCCGGTTTTTCATACATGGCGTGTCAGGGTTCGGTTAGTGGAAACCAAAGGTTTGGTTTTGATATGTGCACAATTGTTGTACAGAGCGAAGCGAAACAACCCAAAGTCATTCACTAAAACGATTAGATCAAATGCTTTCTTTATTTATATCAATAATTTATACGTTAACGAACTAAACATATAGCAAGTTAATTTGTATCAAGAATTAAAAGTTCGAGATTGGCATTCCACATTTCAATCGATTGATTCGCATTTATAAAACTGGTTGGCTACATTTCGATTGCTCAAACGCACTTCTGGCAAACTATTTGAAAGAATAGGACGCAAAGCCACCGGTCTGTCGACAAATATTCTGTCTATGATAGCGGGGCCGCCACTTAATAGAATTTAAGTGTAAATGCATGCCGGGGTGTTCTCTTTTTTGTCGGCCAAATACAGTAAGGACAAATAATGAAACAACTCCAAAAAAAATCACTCATCGCGCTATCGCTTCTTAGCGTAAGCGGTGCAAGCTTCGGTCACGGTTATGTCTCGGCATACAACAATGGCGTAGCTGAGAGCCGTGTTGCCCTATGTAAGTTCCCTGCGAGTGATACGCAAGAGAAAAACACCAACTGTGGTGGTATCCAATACGAACCACAAAGTGTAGAAGGCCCTGAAGGCTTCCCAGAAGTTGGCCCTGCTGATGGGAAAATCGCCAGTGCGCAATCTTCTTTAGCAGCAGCACTAGACGAACAAAAGGCAGACCGCTGGGTTAAACGCCCTATCAAGTCTGGTTCTCAATACTTCGAGTGGACATTCACAGCTAACCACAAGACTCGCGATTGGAAATATTACATTACTCAACCCGACTGGAATCCAAACCAGCCGTTGGCTCGCAGCTCTTTTGACTTAACGCCATTCTGTGTTGTTGAAGGCAATATGGAACAGCCACCGATGCAAGTCAGTCACTTGTGTAATGTCCCAGAGCGTGAAGGTTATCAAGTGATCCTTGCCGTATGGGATGTAGGTGACACTGCAGCGGCTTTCTACAACGTTATCGACGTGAAATTTGATGGTGACGGCCCTATCATTCCTGATTGGGATCAAGGTGGTCAAATCAACCCGACACAAGACCTGAATGTTGGTGACGCTGTTTATACGCGTGTATTCGACCAGTCTGGTGAGAACGCTTCATACAGCACTGAGCTTGTGATTGAAACTTCTGAACAAGGCAAAGCCAATAACTGGTCTTACGCGCTTGCTTCTAAGATCAACCAAGAGCAGACGCAAATCAAAGCAGGTCAATTGAATGACCAAGGCGATTTCGCACCCGTTTACGGCACGAATCCTGTTTATCTAAAAGCAGGCTCTGGCTTTAACAGTGTCGAAATCGGCTACAAGATTGATACTCCAGAACCCGAGCATGATCTTGAAGTCTCGGGCTTAGAATCAGAGTACATTATCGATGAGAGCCAACCTACTCAGCTTGATCTTACGTTAACGGCAACAGGCGATATCCAAGCTGAGCTTACCGTGTACAACCATCACCGTGAAGCACTTGCATCTCAGAAATCGGATCTAACAGACGGACAAGTTGAAGATATTCAACTGACTCTTTCTAAGTCTGAAGCTGGTCACCACATGCTTGTGGTTGTGACGAAAGATGACCAAGGTAACTTAGTTGATCAGAACACGCTTGATTTCCACCTAATGGACGAGCAAACACCGCCACCAGCAGGCGACTACGACTTCGTGTTCCCAGAAAGCATTGAGTCTTACACAGCAGGAACAAAGGTTCTAAGCAGCGATGGTGGCGTTTATCAGTGTAAAGAGTTCCCATACTCTGGCTACTGTGTTCAATGGGCTCCAACAGCAACTCAGTACGAACCAGGTGTCGGTTCACACTGGCAAAGTGCTTGGAACAAAGTGGACTAAGTACTCGCTAGATACTTACTTTGTATTAGGTGAGTTTTAGTGATCAACCAAACAAAAACGGATGCCCAGAGCATCCGTTTTCTTGTTCATTAAAAGTAGAAACGCCAGTTGTCAAAGTAGATAGTGGTCTGCCAACAGAGCCACAAACAAGATCATGAGATGATAGATGGAGAACTTAAAGGTCTTCATCGCCATATTAGGCTCATCACGATATTTAAGTATCCAAGCGTGATAAACAAACCCGCCGTTGAGCACCAATGAAGCGCTTAGATATATCCAACTACTCATGCCGACCAACACTGGCAATATACATACGATGCTTAGCAGCAAGGTATAGAGCAGAATCGATGTTTTGGTGTAAGCAATACCATGGGTCACAGGCAGCATGGGGATATTCACTTTGGCATACTCATCACGACGATGAATTGCCAACGCCCAGAAGTGCGGAGGTGTCCAAATAAAGATGATCATCACCAACAACCAAGCATTTGAATGAAGCTCGTTGGTGACTGCCGTCCAGCCCAGTAGAGGTGGCATTGCGCCTGCAATCCCTGCGATCACAATGTTTTGTGGCGTCGCTCGTTTTAAGTACATGGTATAAATCACCGCGTAACCCAACAAGCTTGCAAAGGTTAACCAAGCCGTGAGTTGATTGACCCACACCATTAACGTGGCAAACCCAAGTAAGCCGATACCTGCTGCAAAGCTAAACACACGCACACTACTCAGCTCACCGGATGGTAAAGGGCGTCGATTTGTTCGAGTCATCTGGCCGTCGATCTTTTTATCGATCAAATGGTTAAACGCAGCCGCTGAACCTGCCATTAACCCTATCCCAATCATTCCGAACAGAGTTTGTTGCAAAGGCAATCCATTCGGCACGGCCAAACACATCCCAACCAATGCTGTCAGCAACATCAAAGCCACCACTTTAGGCTTAGTCAGCGTTAAATAAACTTTCCAAGTGGCTTTGTTTTTTTCAGCCTTTTCGTTACTTAAAGTTATGTCATTATTGGCTGTTATCTTATGAGTTAAGGCTGCGTCTTGAGCCACCACTTCATACTGTGTTGACGTTCTACTGACCATGATTACCTCCTTGTAATACACTGTTCTTCACCAAGCTCTGACTTGGTTTGTGTTGCCACACGACAAAATTGGTTACAACCATACTGATGAGCAACATCGCTGCGACTAGGTTATGCAAAACCGCGACTGAGATTGGCAGGTGAAACCATACATTACTGATCCCAAGGCTGATTTGGGTAAACAGGACTATTGCGACAATCACGCTCAGCTTTTGGTGAGGCGCTTGGCCAAATTTCCATAGCTGGTACACGATCATCAGCACCGTTAACGTCGCCACAATAGCCCCGAACCTGTGCATAACATGAATGGTAAGCCTTGCTGGATATTCCAACACGCCAAACTCATAGTTGTCGTGTCCATGTTGAGCAAAATCGAACGCATTCTTGAAATCTAAATAGCTTGTCCAGTTCCCTTCGCAGATAGGTAATTGGGTACACACCAGAGCGGCATAATTAGACGATGTCCAGCCACCAAGCAGTATCTGCCCGACTACAATGAGTAATCCGAATAGTGCCGAGACTTTAAGTGATGAAGAATAGGTAGCCTCACCAAAACGGCTTTGGAATTGAGACAAACGACAGTAGAGCAGACACAGCAGTGACAGCAACGTGAAGCCCCCCATCAAATGCGCCATAACCACAACGGGCATCAACTTGAGAGTCACCGTCCACATTCCAAGCAAAGCCTGAAATATCACGGTTGCAGAGATAAGTAACGGAAGACCAGCAGCTGTTATATTCTTTTTAATACACCAAGCAACAACGACAAAGATAAGCAGCCCTAATGTTCCTGCAAAGTAGCGATGGATCATCTCTATCCAAGCTTTGTCTGCTTCGAGAGCTCGTTCTGGAAATTGTAGATTGGCTTGATTAACTGCTTGGGTATTCGAGGGAACGGTAATCTTTCCATAGCACCCAGGCCAGTCAGGACAGCCAAGGCCAGCATCAGACAAACGGGTATAAGCGCCGAGCACAATCACGGTAAGGGTTAACAAGATAGTTAATCTCATCATGTGCATGAGTAAATCAGGGGCTTTATTCTGCATCGTTTATCTCCCTATACTTATTCCCTTTTCGCTAACAACACTCAGCATTAACGCAATCTGCTAAAGCTTATAAACTTAAGCTTTAGTGGATAATCTTATCAACTACCCAACTCGTGATAGCTTAAGTAGCTTTCTTAAATCATGAATCATGCCTTTGGATTGCCCGACTAACTGCGACGGTTCCGACACGCTTTTGTATTCCATAACCAACTGTCCTAGCGGGTCAATAATGACAATGGAAGCCGGTGCAAACTCGGTGCTTAACTGATCGCCACCAGCTAAAAAAGACAAATCCGGCTTATCAAGGTAACCCGTTAACGAGTTACCTTCCGATACAAAAACAACGGCGGTCACGCGCTCTTTGTTTTTCCCTAGCGCTAAATAACTTTGATTCAAATAATGGAGTTGTTGTTCACACAAGCTTTCGCACTCCATCGGTGCGATATACCCCACAACCCAACCCTCTCCTGCCATGGGTACCGTTACGCCAAAATCCGCTAGTGTAATTCTTGGTTCTACCAATTCGCCTGAGTTAGTGACACCTGACGTATACCAATTCTGATCCAACACAGTTTTGGCGATAATGGCTGGCAAAGCGAAAATTAAAACGAGTCCGATTAATACCAAGCGTCCTTTAGTACGACGGCTTCTGAGCTCAGCCATGTTTGCCTCGGTAATTTCCCTGTTCACTTGTGCTTGAGATTTATCCATCCTTATTCCTCGTGATAGGTGTTGCTTTTAGGTACCGATAGCCAATCAACAACATCAAAAACAAAAGTACCGCAGCCATAACAAACCATTGAAATGAGTAACCAAAATGCTTCTCAGACCTCATCGCCGTTGGACGCCATAACATTTCATAGGGCCATGAATCTAAACTCTGAGGTTGGAAGACAAAGGGCAGCACTTCTTGTCCTGTATACTGTGATAACGCTGCTATGTTTAGGTTTTGGATTCTATTCGGTGTCGTATTTTCTAAACCCAACTCATGACTTAAAGGATTAATTGAGCGTGTATACAAGCGCCCTGACATTTTGGTTGGTACAGTGATACTTCCTAATTGCGGTAGTTCTCTTCTGTCATTACTTGCCGGAACAAACCCAAGATCGATCAATAACTGCTTTTCGTGTAAAAGCTGGTTGCCTTGCTCTTTAGATTGAACCTCACCCAACATGTAAATCACATACCCCACCGTTCCTTGGTTAATCTGATTGTCTAACAAGACCACCAAACCACTTGGTGTTTCCAATTCAACATCAACCTTCAAACCATTTAAAAACTGCTGTTCAGATGTACCTTGGGCTTGTGTACGCGAGCCCTTCCATTCAGAGATAACCGTGTCCAATGACCTAAACGATTGCTGCGCTCTTTCTGATAGTTGCTGTTCATAACGTAATTTCTCGTTACCACGATCGAGTTGCCATAAACCTAACTTGATTAAAGCGCCGACTGAAACCACAGTTAAAACAACCGCTATCCAAAAACCTTTACTGCGGAACTTGTGTTCATCATCAATCAATCGGTTTGGAGTTATCACTATGGCGTCATCTACCTTTGTTCTGTTATTTAAAGTCGTATTGGTCGCTTTGCTGTTTTTTATCGCTTTCAATTTGATGAAAGGTCTAATCCAAATCGCCTCAGGTAAACACAATGGAAAAAGACTCAGTTACTTCTTGGGTCGTCGTGTCATGTGGTCAGCCGTTGTCGTGCTACTTTTATTACTTGCTTTGGGATCAGGAGTGATAACTCCTAACCCTCGCCCCTATTAATCCCCTATAGGCTCAGCAGTTAAAGCACATAGACAAATACAAACAGGCCTAACCAAACCACATCAACAAAGTGCCAATACCAACTGCCCGCTTGGAACGCAAAGTGGTCTTTCGGAGTGAAGTGGTCTTTCGCAACCCTTGCCAGCAACACAATCAAAAAGATCGTCCCTAAACAGACATGTAAGCCATGAAACCCAGTAAGTAAAAAGAAGGTATTACCGTAGATGCCAGACTGAAGTGTCAGCCCCATCTCTTGATAAGCGTGAAGATACTCTTCAACTTGGAAGAACAGGAAGAAGCCAGCCAGAACAATGGTTATCTCCAACCACACGATCAAAGCCATACGCTTATTTTGTTCAAGACTGATATGTGCCATGTGCAGCGTCACAGAGGAAAGCAGCAGAATAATGGTGTTCTTAAGCGGGATACCTTGCCAAGGCATGGCTTGTGTCGTTACGCCATCAGGGGTCGTCGTTAGTGGCCAAATTGATTGGAACATCGGCCACAATACTTCATGGGTCATTTCATTATTGCCCGCACCACCAATCCAAGGCACAGAAATCATTCGAGCATAGAAAAGCGCGCCAAAGAAAGCGCCAAAGAACATGATTTCGGAAAAGATGAACCAACTCATTCCTTGTCTAAAAGAACGAGAAATCTGCTCAGAATAGAGACCACTCAATGATTCTGTGATCACATTGCTAAACCAACCTGCGAGCATGTAAAGCAGCACAGCAAACCCGACTAACAACACCGCTTTGCCAAACACACCACCTGCGGCGTCGGTACCCATGTTTTGCACCGTCAAGCCAGCGCCAACCGCGACCAAAAACAGTGCTACAGCACCCACCAATGGCCAGTGACTTTGATGTGGAACGAAATACACTTCCTTTTTAGAACTCATCGCTCAACTCCTTATGTTGATACTGGTTCTGTAAATTCCTAGTTACTTGCGAGTACGTTAGGCTCAGATTTATTGGCCGCAGCACCCACCTCATTCGTGATATTGAATAATGTGTAAGAGAGCGTCAGCGTATGTATCGATTCTGGAATATCTGGCTCAATGTAAAATATCAAACCCATTTCTGCGCTCTTGTGCCCGTCCAATGGCTGCTGATTAAAGCAAAAGCATTCCATCTTATTGAAGTAGGTTGCCCCCATACCTGGAGAAACCGACGGTACGGCTTGGCCAACCAATGAGGCTCCAGAAAGGTTTTTGGCAATGTAGTTAGTTTGAACCACCTCACCAGGATGAACCTCTAACACTCGAACTTCAGGCGAAAACTGCCATGGCATATCTGGCTTGATGTGGGACATGAATTCGACTCGAACCGTACGAGAGTAGTCTGGCTGCATTCCCTGAGGTTGCACCGCTGAAACAGTATTAGTTTTGCCATTGATGCCTAAGGCCTCACACATGACATCGTAGAGCGGCACCAAAGCGAAACCGAAGCAAAACATCGCAACCACGCTCAACACCAAGTAGCCCGTCAGCTTTTTGGTCGATCGCTTATTAGACAGGCGCTTAGGTTGTTTTTTATCTTGATTGGGATCGCTTTGCTTATCACTCATGGTTCTGCCCTCTAATCCACTTTCGGCGGATGGGTAAAGGTGTGGTGAGGCGCAGGGCTTGGTACTGTCCATTCAAGACCTTCAGCTCTATCCCAAGGCTTACTTGGCGCAGGCTCTCCCCCTCTTACGCACTTAATCGCTAGCCATAAGAAAATTAGCTGAGACAACCCAAACGCAAAACCACCAATCGACACGACTTGGTTAACGTCAGCAAACTGAATCGCATAATCAGGAATACGACGCGGCATACCCGCTAACCCTAAAAAGTGCATCGGGAAAAACAGTACATTAACTGAAATCACCGACGTCCAGAAATGCCACAGGCTGAGCTTGTGGTCGTACATATGTCCGGTCCACTTAGGCAGCCAATAATAGGCAGCAGCCATAATCGAGAACACGGCACCGGTTACCAGAACATAATGGAAGTGAGCCACAACAAAATAAGTATCGTGGTATTGGAAATCAGCTGGCACGATAGCGAGCATCAATCCAGATAACCCGCCAATCGTAAACAAAACAATGAAGGCAATCGCAAACAGCATTGGTGTTTCAAAGGTCAAAGCACCGCGCCACATGGTCGCCACCCAGTTGAAGACTTTCACACCGGTCGGCACCGCTATCAACATGGTGCAATACATGAAGAACAGTTCGGCAAATACTGGCATACCCGTGGTGAACATGTGGTGTGCCCAAACCAAAAATGACAACAGTGCGATACTACAGGTCGCATAAACCATCGAGTGATAACCAAACAGGCGCTTACCACTGAATGCAGGGATGATGGCTGAGACAATACCAAAAGACGGCAAGATCATGATGTACACTTCGGGGTGCCCAAAGAACCAGAATATGTGCTGGAACATCACCGGATCACCACCACCAGCGGCATCAAAGAAACTAGTCCCAAAATATTTGTCAGTCAGTACCATGGTCACCGCACCCGCGAGCACGGGCATCACGGCTATCAGCAAGAAAGCGGTAATTAACCAAGTCCATACGAACATCGGTAGCTTGAACCAAGTCATGCCCGGTGCGCGCATGTTCACTATGGTTACGATCACGTTAATCGCCCCCATGATCGAACTGATCCCCATAATATGAACTGAGAATACGAATAGCGCGGTACTGTCGGGGCCATAAGTTGTCGAGAGTGGCGCGTAGAAGGTCCAACCAAAGCTCGGGCCGCCACCCTCTGTAAACAAAGATCCAATTAAGATTAGAAACGCAAAAGGCAAGATCCAGAAACTGAGGTTGTTCATTCTCGGCAGCGCCATATCTGGTGCACCGATCATCATCGGAATCATCCAGTTAGCCAAACCCGTAAATGCAGGCATTACGGCACCGAATACCATGATTAAACCATGGACTGTAGTCATCTGATTGAAGAAATCTGGCTCAACGAGTTGCAAACCCGGTTGGAACAGCTCCGCACGGATCACCATCGCCATTGCGCCGCCCGTTAAGAACATTGCAAAGCTGAACCACAAATAAAGTGTACCAATGTCTTTATGATTGGTTGAATACAGCCAACGAGCCCAGCCTTTAGGTGCCGCATGTGAATCGTGATCATCAACAGGCAAATCATTATTGCCCAAGGTGCCTTCCGCAGAATGGCTCAGTACTTGATCTTCTGCTGGAGCCGATTTCACCGGCTTATTGATTGGTGAACTCATAACTGATCCTTAGCATCATTTTGTGCATCATCCGTTGAGCTTTCAGAACTGCCTTCTTGCTTCGCCTTATAAGCGTTGATATCTGAGGCCTGAACAATATCGCCGGTATCATTACCCCAAGCGTTTCGTTGATAAGTCACTACCGCTGCGATCTCTTTCTCGGTTAACTGATTATCGAATGCTTGCATCGCCGTACCGCCACGACCATAAACAATTGTGTCGATATGAACATCCACATCACCAAGGGCAATAGGACTTCCTTTGATGGCAGGGAATGCTCCAGGAATGCCCTCACCGTTTGCTTGGTGACAAACCGCACATCGAGTTTTGTAAACCTCTTCACCGATGGTATTCAACTCCGCCAAGGAAAGTGACGCATCTAATGCATCTTTCGCGGCTTGTTGTTCAGCTATCGCCAACTCTTTCTGTTCCGCTAGCCATGCGTCAAACTCGTCTTCTTCCATGGCATGCACCACGATCGGCATGAAACCATGGGCACGACCACACAACTCTGCACACTGCCCTCGGTAAACACCAGGCTCATCTATCTTAGTCCAAGCCTCATTAATAAAGCCCGGAATGGTATCTTTCTTAATGGCGAATGCTGGCACCCACCATGAGTGAATCACATCATCGGAAGTCATCAAGAAACGGACTTTACGGTCAACAGGCAGTACCAGCGGCTTATCAACTTCTAGCAGGTAATGCGCGCCTTTCACTTCGAGGCCTTCAATCTCTTTGTCACTGGTCGCTAGAAGGCTGAAAAATTCGACGTCTTCACCAAAATAGCTGTAATGCCATTTCCATTGTGACCCGGTGATTTTAACGGTCAGATCTGATTGGGAGGTATCTTCCATCGCTATTAAGGTTTTGGTGGCGGGTATCGCCATAGCGATGAGAATGATGATAGGGATGATGGTCCAAAGAATTTCGACTTTCGTGCTTTCGTGAAAATGGGCAGCAACTGCGCCCTTCGATTTCCTGTGCCTCAAAATCGAATAAAACATCACACCAAAAACAACAAAGGCAATCGCACAACAGATGTAGAAGATCAGCATATGAAGTTCATACACCTTACCACTGATCTCAGTGACGCCTTGAGTCATGTTGTAATCACTGCTAGCGTGCACTAAAGGCGATACTAAAAGCACAACAAAACTCTTCAAAAGCCACGCTAGCCTAACCAGTAATCTTTTCAAAAGATCTCTCCTTGTCCTTCCTAATTGGATACTTGCGACCTAAATGTCGTTGCGAACTGGACAACATTCATTGTTATTCCGGCTACACATGAAAAGGCTGAATCTCAATCTACAACTCACATGGAACTAGCCTGTGAGCAGGCTACTGACCTCATATAAACCCAAGAACTAATACGGTTCAAAAGCGTTGGAGGTTTCCATGAAAGATTCAAAAACGGCGAATTTGTTAAATTTTGTTATATTTATGTAAAAGGCTAGTTAGTGATATCCAATTATTCAAGGTAAGTTTACTTACTAAACAGTCAATTATTTGAAGTGGCTTAATCTACGTGCCCTCTTGCCGTTGGAATTTATTTTATATCGAGTTTTACGATTGCTTTCATGGAAATGAGAATTAATATCACTTAAATTAAATCAACGGTAAGTCATACAGACATTAATAGGTTTAGTGATTATGCAAGATGCAATGAATTGGTTAGCGAGAGACCCAGATCCAAGAACTCGTGAAGAACTTCAACACCTCATCGATGAGGGAATGCACGACGAACTTGAAGACCGCTTTACTCAACGATTAGAGTTCGGAACGGCAGGACTTAGAGGCAAAGTTGGATGCGGCCCAAATCGAATGAACCGTTTAGTCATACAGGAAACAGCAACCGGGCTCGGCCACTACTTAATCGAACATATCGCTAATGCGACCATCCGCGGTGTGGTCGTCGGTTATGACGGCCGTTTAGATTCCAAGCAGTTCGCGATTGATACCGCTTCCGTACTCACGGCTTTAGGCATTAAGGTTTATCTAACCTCGAACGTCGCGGCGACCCCTATCGTTGCTTTTGGTATTGAGCACTTCAACGCCGCAGCTGCCGTTGTGGTGACGGCCAGCCACAACCCACCAGAATACAATGGTTTCAAAGTGTACTGGGAGAATGGCGCTCAAATCATTCCTCCTCACGACGCGGGTATTGCCGCTGAAATCGATATCGCATCAACCAAGCCGCTCCCTTTAATGAGCCTAAGTGACGCTGAAACGCAAGGTAAGTTGGTGTGGTTAACTGAAGGCTATTATCAAACGTACCGCGCTGCGATCAATCAGAGCCCATACGTGAGTGACGAGATCGAATCGGCGAACACCACCATCACCTATACCGCAATGCATGGTGTCGGCGCACAAATGGCCGAGGATCTACTTCACGATTCTGGTTTCCATAAGGTGTTCAGCGTCGCCGAGCAAAGAGAGCCCGATGGTAACTTCCCGACCGTCAACTTCCCGAATCCGGAAGAAAAAGGCGCGATGGATCTGGTGGTTAACTTAGCAAAAAGTGTCGATGCCGACATTGCTTGTGCCAACGATCCAGATGCAGACCGATTTGCGGTTGCAGTGAGAACAGATGATGGCTCATACAAAATGCTAACAGGTGACCAAGTCGGCGTGCTATTCGCTCATTATCTACTCTCAAAGCCGCATACCAAAAACCAATTAGTTGGTAACAGTATCGTATCTTCAACATTGCTTGAAAAAGTAGCTCAATCCCACGGGGCGACTTATTTCCAAACGCTGACAGGTTTTAAATGGTTAGCGAATATTGGCATGCAATTGGAAAATGATCAGAACGACTTCTTGTTCGCCTATGAAGAAGCATTAGGCTACACAATTGGTACTCAAGTACGAGACAAAGATGGGCTGTCTGCTATTGTCGTGTTTGCTCAATTGGTTGAGGAGTTAAAATCTCAAGGTCGAACAGTTTGGGATCTTCTCGCTCAAATTTCATTTGAACATGGGGTTCATACCAACGCTCAGCGAAGTATTGCACTAGACCCAGACTCACCATCGATTGGTTCTAAGCTCCGCTCGGCACAGCCTAAAGCAATCAACGGTGTCGCTATCTCTGTAATTGAAGACCTGCAGTCTTCTTTACGCTTCGTCATTGGAGGCAATACTGAAGCCATTAACCTGCCTGCAAGTGACGTACTCATCTATCATCTCGAAGATGGTTCACGCATTATCGTAAGACCTTCCGGTACTGAGCCAAAAGTTAAGGTCTACTATGAGACGGTGACAAAATTTGAAGGGACAGAAACCTATGAAGACACTCGCCTGCGCGGTGAGAAGTACATGGAGAAACTGATTGAACAGCACCAACAAGAGTTGAATTCATAGCGATTTAGCGCGTTCAACATGTAACGGTTAAACATAAAAATGGACGCTCGAAGCGTCCATTTTTGTCTCAGCGGCTAACCACGAGAAGATGTCTGATTTGATTCGTCTACGAAGTAAAGAAAGAAGACAACATCCAGATAGCTAACACGATGAAAACTCCGCCCATGACTTTCTGTTGATAGGTACGAAACTTCGCGTTTTCTACGAGAGATTTACCAATCGTACCCACTAACGCCACCAGCAAAAAGTTAAACGTTAAGCCGAGAACATTCAGTAATAAACCCAGAACAAGCATCTGCTGACCGGAAGTCGCTTCAATATTCGTCGACACAAACTGAGGCAGAAACATCACAAAGAAAACCAAGGCTTTAGGGTTAAGCAGGTTGCTGATCAGCGCTCGTTGATAATAGGCTTTTGCAGCAAAATTATCGTTTAACTCCGGCGCATTACCCTGCTCTGTTCGCAGGCAATCCCAACCCATCTTCAACAAGTACGCGCCGCCTAACAAATGGAGAGCTTTAAGCGCTATTGGGCTCATTGCGATCAACGCTGATACACCCATGGCCGCTAATACTGTCAGAATGATTCCAGAAGTCGCATTACCTAGGCTTGCAAACACGCCGACCTTACGGCCATAGCTCATGCTTGAACTCGCAATCAGTAACATATCAGGGCCAGGTAAAAGAAGAAGTGCAACAACGGCAGTCAGGTAGACAGGTAAAATGGTTAAGTCGATCATGAGGGTCAGCATTGATAAAAACGGAGGCGGATTTTATATCAATTACTAACACCCTTCCAGATGCAATCAGTTGTTCGACGTTTATTTAATCGAATTAAAAACCAACATTAATCGACAAAGCCAATTTATTAACTAAATAGAAAAGACTAATTAACTTGCTACCCATTCGATCTCAATCAATGTCGTATCGCCACACTTTAGGCGACCAAGGAAGATATCGCCTCGATGTACGGCCCCAACACCTTTTGGCGTACCTGTCATCACAACATCGCCGTCTAGTAAGGTGGTATAAGAAGACAGCTCTTCTAGGATAGTTTTTGGAGAGTAAAGCATCTGCTCAACATGTCCTTTCTGAACACGAACACAGTTAATAAACAACTCTAGGTTTAAGTCTGCAAGGTCTAAGTTATCAATTGGAACAAAGCGACTCAAGACAGCGGAACCATCAAACGCCTTGGCGCGCTCCCAAGGTAGGCCTTTCGCTTTTAAGCTACTTTGTAATTCACGTTTGGTGAGATCTAGTCCTAAACCCACAGCGGAGTACTGGCCATTTTCAACAATAAAACAGATTTCTGCTTCGTAGTGCAGCGCTTCTTGATGAAAAGAAGACAGGGATGACGTAACGCTGGTACTTGGTTTATTGAAAACCACCATAGAGTCTGGGATTGCGTTATTGAGTTCTTCGATGTGATCGACATAGTTACGCCCAACACACAGCACCTTAGTTGGGGTTGCTGTTCGTCTCGAATTCATCAGCTGTTCCTGATCGACAACACTGCTCATAGTTTATCCCTGAACTATTTTTTTTGAGTGGAGAGTTTAACGCATCATAAAATGAGAGTCTTCGACAAGATGGTTACCAATATCTAAATTCTGATCTTTAGCTCAATTCGATGATTTGAAAGCGTTTATACGAAGGTCGCAATAGTGCGAAATCACCATTCAAGACAAAAGCCCAAAACGAAAAAAGCCCTCTCTAACCAAAAGGTTTGAGAGGGCTTAGCATGGTGTCTAGGACAGTATCCTAAAAGGTAAACCTAAGGAGTAAACACTATGCTAAATCAGTCTGCGACTTATAGGTAGTAACGAGCACCAAGTAGCCATTGGTCGTCAGCTTTCTCTTTGTACTCACCAGAACCTTGTAGGTCGAATTGGTAACCAGCGAAGCCTACGAACTGAGATGTGAAGTTGTATTCAGCTTGTAGAGCTGTTGTAGAGAATACAGTTTCGCTCTTCTTATCATCTTCTACAGCTTCGTAGTTAACGCTTAGGTTAAGGCTGTTAGAAAGAGCGTAAGATGCTAGTAATTCAACTGCTACTGTCTCTTCTAGAGCAACGCCTGAACTTGAGTTCATGTAGTTGTTCATTGCGTAAACACCAGCTAGGAACAAGCCTTCTGAACCGTAAGAGCCGTATGTTGCACTAACTACGTGAGAATCAGCTGTTTTAGAACCACCTGCGATGTTACCAAACGTAACATCACCAGTGTTGTATGCGTAGTTTGCAGTCACATCAGCAATCGAGTAGTTCAACGCGATTTGACCACGGTTACCGTATTCGTTTGTGTTTGAAGCTGACACGTCGTCAGACTTACGACCTTGCCATGCAACACCAACGTTTAGAGAACCTGCGTTGCCGAAATCGATAGCATTAGCGTAACTAACCATCTCTTCACCACGACCAGTACCTAGGTTACCGTGATCGTCATAGATGAAGTCGTTCGCGAATGCGATTGGCATATCAGCAACACCAGCAACGTTGTAGTAAGGTGCCCATTGAGTACCTACTGCTGCACGACCGTAATCATCGTGAGAAAGGCCAACGTAACCAAGACGAGTTGTGAATGACTCATCACCACCGTCTAGCATGTTTAGCGCCCATTCACCTTTAGCGTCAGCAGTAAAGCCATTACCAAGGTCGTGAGTTGCACCGAAGTTGATACGTGGAGAAACAGTTTCTACACCGATGTCATCTTCGTTAAGACGGTCAGCGCTGTTTACATCACCAACTGCAACTGAAACGTGACCGCCAACTGAGAATGTTGTGCCGTCTTCGTTGTAAAGTTCTACTGCAACTGCCTGTGTACCAAATACTGCACCAGAAATTGCTAGCGCTAAAAGTTTCTTATTCATTTGTCATGTCCATTATGTAACTGGGTGAGTTATTCACTAACAACCTCGTGCTTACGGAGAAGTTGTTACCTGTATTTAACAAGTAGCCAAACCCTAATATACGAATGATAATAAAGTTGCATTAAAATATATAAAATAAAAAAAATCGCACTATAAAAAACAAAAATCCCTTCTAAAACAAATAAATAACACAGTAATCACTGGGAGCTCTTTTCATTCTTTGAGATAATTACTTTGATTATTTTTGATTTTATAATCACCAAAAAAGCATTGAAAATCTAAACCCAAGGTAACTCATCAGACCATCGAGAGGCTCGCCTTTGCCTTTGAAACATTTTGTAACACGTAGAGCTCAGCTGAAATATTTAGCTTTGTGAAACAAATCCCAATATGAGCTAGGAAAAATCGTTCAATAGAAAGTTCATTAGAGAAAAACAAAAAAAGGGCAACCAATCAGCGACTGGTTGCCCTTCATAACTCATCATTGAACTCTTATTTGAAGCAAACCTCAGCCCAACGAGCTAAACCTGCAGTTACTGAACCGAAGTAATTACCACTCACAATCGGTACATTCGGCACAGCTTGTTGTACGGCTTCACGAAGTATCGGTGAACGAGCGGAACCACCCGTCATGTAGATTACGTCTGGCTTTTTCTGGCCTTGTTGAATCGCTTCTTTAACCAACTCAATCATCTTAGACTTTGGTGTTTCAATCGCTTCAACCATCTGTTCGACTGAGATATCTACCTCGACCAGTTCAGAGGCAACATTAATCGCAGCACGATATTGAGGGGATTCTGCCAGCGCAATCTTGGCCTCTTCCGCTCTACGCACAATACCGTAACCCAAAGTGTCGTGATAAACCTTCATCAAACGTTCTAGCTTTTGAGGCTCTGACGCTTCTTTACGAAGTAATTTTAATGCCGCTAGGTTTTCTCTTGAATAGAAGTTCTTTTGAGCTTCAACATTATTAATCGCAATTGGGTTCCAGAATTGAGTCAGTGGCATATCAATACCCGAAATGCCTTTGCTGCCCATACCAAAAGGTGACATCAGTTGTTTGAATGCAAGATAGATATCGAGGTCATTCCCCCCTACCCTTTGCCCACTGTGTGCCAACAAGCTCTGGGTACGATCCGCTTTACCAGACCACGTTGGTCCCATTTCTAATAATGAGCAATCGGTGGTACCACCGCCAATATCAACAACCAATACTGTTTGGTTTTCAGTTAATGTGCTTTCGTAATCAAGGCCTGCGGCTACGGGCTCAAATTGAAAAGCGATATCAAGGAAACCGGCACGCTTAGCTGCGCGAGACAGTATGTCTTCAGCTTGTCTGTTCGCCTCTTCACCACCTCGACCGTGGAAGTTAATTGGTCGGCCGATAACAGCTTGCTTGATCTGCTCTTGAGTCGTGAGTTCGGCTTGATTCTTGATATTTGCCATCATGGCGCACACTAAATCTTCGAAAAAGCTCACCTGCACATCATGCAGTCCACTCGCGCCAAGGAAAGATTTAGGGGACTTAACATAATAAACATCGCGAGGGTCTTCTAAATATAAGTCCAACGCAGCCTGACCAAATGCCATGTCTTCTGGCACTAAGTCGATACTCTCTTCTCTGTTCAGCGCAATCGCACGTCGTAGTACTTGCTCACCGATCGCATCACTCGGCTTGATATTCAAGTGGCGGAATAGATGTTCAGAAACACTCTCACGAGTAGGCGCAAACACGGTTGAGGGAATATAGTGGTTGTTACCTTCTAGCGGTAACAGGCTTGGCTCTCCATTAACCATCGCCGCGACAGAACAGTTCGCTGTTCCATAATCAAATCCAATAAACATAATATCCCCCACTCAACAAAAGGGGCGAGATGCTACATGAAAAGCCTAAAAATTACGAGGTCATTTCTAAATTTAACTGAGTAATTTCTTAGCTTAACGGCTCTTCAAGAAGAAACAAATATGCTACATTTCAGCCCAAATGAATCACGGGTTAGAGAAATGAAAACACCTTGCCGAGCGGCTTGTAAAAATAATGGCGGAATGTGTAGTGGCTGCTTTCGAACAATGGATGAGATTATTAGCTGGAAAGGCTTATCTGAAAACGAACGAGCGTCAGTCATGGATAACCTTACTGGTACGAGTTCGACTCACCAATGTCCACAGTGTAATGAGCAAGCTCAATGCGATATCAGTGCGGGTAAAGATACGTGTTGGTGTTTTGACCTAGAAAAACGAGATACTAGCGATATTCCAAAGGCTGGAGTTTGTATGTGTCGTAAGTGCTTGTCTGCCCTGCCCGTTCAGTAGTTTAGAGCCCATTTAGTAAGTTACTGGATAGCAAGTTACTAGCCAGTTCAACATAGACAAAAAAAGCGAGAGGTTGTTTTCTCGCTTCAAAATACTGAGATTAAATTTCGACCTAATCGTTACCTGGTTAGTGTCTACTTCACTTTTGCAACCAGCGCAGGCTGAGAAAACTGGATACCATTCCAGCCATGAACCATAAAGTTACGAATATTTTGATGGTCGCTGTTCTCAGGAAAACCTAGCACGTCGTTACGATAAAATTGACCAAAACAAGCAAGTGTTTGCTCTGCTGATAGGCCTTGCTCTAAACCAAAAGCAAAAATCTTACACGAACCATTATTCTGCCCTGCAGCGTTCACTACCTCACCATTGCGAAATTCGCGCTCAGAAAAATCATAGTGAGCTTCGATCACTTGCATTGTATCTTCAAATTGCACGGCCTCTGGGGTTTCAGCCAGAGTATTCAATAAGGTTTCCAGTTCCATTTACTATTTCTCCATCAAGTATATATCTGTCAGCAGTGTATCTTGTTTTACGACAAGAGTAAGCCGTTGTTTACTTGAGATAGCGATTCACTTTTTTGTTGTACGCTGCTAATGACTTCAATGAAACTAATGACATAGTTTTATCAGGGCGTTATATTATTTTATCAAACGATTAACATTGTTCAGTAACGAATATGCATAAAGATAAAAACTTAGAACTGTTCAGATACCTAAAGCCAGGTACAAAAACAGCAGGTGTATTGGAATTTGGCCCAGACGACTCAATCCAGATCAGTACACTTTATATCGGACACAAAGAAGATCAGTACCTCATCCTAGAGCTTACGCAAAAAGCGACAGAAGCACTGACGCTGAGAAAGCTCACAAACGTTGATATTATTGTTCGTGCGATTACCGACACCGAACTTGGGCACATTGTCGCGTTCAAAACCAATGTACTGGCTCATATCACCTCTCCAGCACATCTAATCTTCCTTCGCCCACCCTCAAACTTTGCAACCAAGCCTATTCGTGAACACGAAAGGTATAAAGTACGTCTCAGCTGTGAAGTCACTTTTGATACCTTGTCGCTGGATGCCACACTAGTCGACTTTTCAGCGTCAGGGTGCGGTATCTATCTTACCCAGCAATCAGATATTGATGTCGGCTGGAAGATAAAAGTTAATTCTGACTTAAATGAGTACTTAGATGACGATCTTGTCTACAAGGTGGTAAGTAAGAAAAGGCAAAGACAAGGCTGGCTGCTAGGTATCCAATTCCCTGAACACCTAGATATGAGTGATGAGTTGAAAACGCTGCTATTGGAACAAGCCTTTGTCGCTGGCTCGATATAAAGGCAGAAAATTAGTTACTTCTCTTCAACAGACTCCATTAAAGAGCACTAAGTTAAAGCCTAGTGCTCTGTGTCATTCCAGTATGAGTTTTTGAAATGAACAAACGCTTGGTGGAGCGACTCTTCTTTAATCGGCTTTACAATCACGTAATTCGCCCCTGCGGCCATAAAGCTGTCTCTAGTTGACTCTTGAGCATCAGCGGTACACGCATAAATAGGGGCTGACACACCAATCTCACCTCTTAGCTGCTGAGTGGTTTCAACACCACCGAGATTAGGGAGTTGGTTATCCATCAAGATCAAGTCATAGGTAATCGTCTTAGCCATCTCAATCGCTTCTAAGCCATCTTTTGCCCAGGTGACGACCATGCCATATTTCTTACAGAAAGCCTGAGCAATAAAGGCGTTGGTGTGATTGTCTTCCACCAGCAACACATTCAAAGGTCGACTAAACAACGCCTCTGGCTCAACCTCAGCTTGTTGCTTAGCATCGACTAATAGCGGCTTGGCGTGTACGACTACAGGAATTTCTATCGTGAACTCTGAGCCTTGACCTATCACGCTGCGGACTTGAATGTCCCCTTCCAGCATATCGACCAGATTTTTTACAATTGTAAGTCCTAAACCAGTGCCACCATATTCACGAGTGGTGGTCTCTTCGGCTTGAACAAAGGGTTCAAAAACAGCATCAATTTTGCTTTCATCAATACCAATGCCAGAATCTTTCACTCGAACGATCAAGCTGGCGTGATCGGAGTTAAAGATACTCTCGATCTCAAAGCTGACGGAGATACCGCCTTGATGAGTGAATTTAAAAGCATTACTCAACAGATTAAACATGATCTGATTGAGGCGTACTTGGTCAGTATTGATTTCAATGTCATCAACCAAGTGATTCACAATGGTAAATTCGACGGATTTATCTTCACACAGCGGTCGATAGATGCTGTCTAAGGTATTAACTAACTCCCCTAAACGGAAGTCTTTCTTTTGAATATTAAACTGCCCTTGCTCAATCTTTGAGAAGTCCAAGATATCGTTAAGTACCGCCAGTAAATGTTCCGCACTATTACACAGTACATCCACCTGCTCGCGATTATCTTCATTGTGCATAGAGCGCTTGAGCAGCTGAGACACACCGAGAATACCGTTGAGCGGCGTGCGAATCTCATGACTCATCTTAGCTAAGAAGTCTGCTCGCACATTCGCAAGATGCTCAGCTTCTTCTCTTGCTCGATCAGCCTGTCTTTCCGCCTCGATAAGCTTAGTAATATCTTGCCCTTGTACCACCACTCCTGTGATGCCGTGTTCCACGCGAATAGCAGACATGTTCCAACGAAACACCTTTTCACCAATGGGTACGTTAATACCCGTCAGTTTAGAACCCTGAACCACCATTTGAATATTAGGCAGCATTCGCTGCTCAAACTCTTGGGCAATTGGACCATAATTGTCATCAGCATCGAACAACGCCATGCGAGCGGCGGGGTTCATCTGAATCAAATCGCCTTTTTCAGACCAAACTAAGATAGGCGAATGAGCAAAGTTAAAGAGATCTTGGAATTTTTGATTCTGTTCAGATAAGCGCTCAAAGGTGTCTTCAAGAGTACAACCAATATGATGAAATTCGAAAATGTTAGAGCCATCGAACTTGTTGTACTCTTCGCTAGCACTTGCCGAACGAGTAAAGTCCATTAGCTTATCAAGCTCGGCTGAGACTCTCTTTTGAATCCAAGTTCGAGCAAAAAAAGACATCAATATGATCACCACAATCACCACGATGATCGCACGCTGATAATTCTCTTCTAACGCAACGAAATTATTATTTTTTTGAACAGCTCGAATGATTAAAGGAGTTTCAACAGCATTAATCTTAATGGTTGCGATGGTAACGAAATGACGCGGCAACTGTTCGTACATTTGGTAATTGAGGATGTCAGTAATGGTGTAGCTTTCATCACCACTGAATGGCGATGTCACCGGTGTACCGTGCGCTTCAATCACGATATTTTCGCTATTACTGCCCTGTTGGATTGACTCAGCCAAAGAGAAGTTGTTGTCAAGCACAATGGCGATATAGAGTTGACCAAGGACTTCCCCAGTAGCGTTATCAACAATAGGGGTACGGCGAGCCAACAAGTGACGCTTACCTATATCTGTCCTCAGTTTAATAAAATGCCAATTACTGCTGAACGAAACCTCATCAGAAATATGCTTTAAGTTGGACTCATCCAAACCATAAAATTGACTGTTGCCGTCTTCCCAAGCCAAACCATCGTGGGTTGAGACAAAGCGTAAATCTGGTGCATGATCCGGTTCACGTTGGTCAACACCAAAGAAAAAGTAGCTCAGAGTCTCGTCATTACCCGTATCAAAGTACTCTCTGAGAGTTTCACTGTGTGAGCTACTGTCTTGATGGATTTGCAGCACCGACAAACGATAATCAAACATGTTTTGGATCAGGCTTGAGGTTTGCTGTACCGTTCGATTCGTCTCTTGCTGTACGATATTACTGCTGGTTTCATAATTATGAATAAGCACGCCAAGTGCCATCACGCCTATCACCAAAATAACGATACGCGTAATGAGTCTAGCTAAAGTGTTTCTAGGTGTACTGGCGTAACTTTTCTTCATTAGTGACCTGAGTACCTAAATGCTCGCTGTTTAAGTTCTGAAATACGTTCTGGGGAATCTTCCTTGGTGACAATTTCAAATTCACCAGAGTAAACGGTAGGCACTTCCAAACCGGCCAGATCCCACTTGATCGCCTCTGCCATTGCAATGCCTGTATCGTCGTTCATACGCATGACAGTAACATCTAGGTCGCCCCTTGCAATGGCTTCAAGTTCAGCAGAGCCGCCTCCCCAACCATTCACTAAGATGTCTTGGCCCAATTCACGAATCGCTTCCATTGCACCGAGAGCGACATCCGTTGAACATGCATAGATAAAGTCTAGATCCTTATCGTTCTCTATGCTGATTTTAGCCGCTTGGTAGCCACTGTCTTTGTTTGATTTTGTGTAAAACGAAGACTTAAGGGTAAAGTTGGTATCCGTATTCACTTCATGGATAAAAGTATCTCCACGCGCATCACTGATATAGCCTTGTGAGTAATACAAAACAGAATACTTACTGTCTGGCGGACTTACTTGTTTAAAATAGTCCGCCAGTTTTAAACTGCCTGTCGCATGGTCAAAACCCACATACATAAATGGCTGTCTATCTGCCCAAGCTCGCACTGGCGTCGTGATATTTTGAAGAATCAGTTTGGTGTCTGTAGAGGTCAACACGTGCTCGATAAACTTGCGGTGGCGCGTGGTATCTAGCGTGAAAATCAAATAATCCGTCTTGTTTTCAATCGCTTCTTGCAACGAAATACTCTGCTGCGCGAGATCGGCATTAATACGGGTAAACACTTGATTTATTTGATAGCGGATCTTCAGCCTATCGAGACGCTTCTCAAAAGCTTGAATATTGCGAACCCAGTAATCCGAGATCTGTTGACCCGGATACACCACGGAAATCGTGATCGGCTCATCTTGGATCCTTCTCAGTGGCACAGGGTGATTTTGTACAGCCTCGACCATTTTATCGGTCAATGCTCTTTGTTCTGGAAAAGTGGAAAGATAATCTTGGTATTCCCAGTACCCATTGAGGACATGAGTACCATGGGAGAGAGCGGACGCAGAAAATACGGCAAGTCCAAACAACATCAGTAAACGTTTCATATTTTTCTCGTTTTATATGAGCTACTTTGGCTCATTTTTTAACCTAGCATGACACCATCTCTTTGTATGGCTAATGGATATTATGTAGGACAACGATGATAAATGATAGCGTCTAACACTAATTAGAACGACATTCCAAATGAGCAATATGTTAATTTGGAATGGAGATTAAGAACAACGAGTTAAATTATGATTTCAGCCCATTCACGGTAAGAGTAATTACCATTTAAATTCATAAGCTTAGCTAGAGCCGATATAGCTCCTTACACTATTAAGATTTAATCAATAACAAACATTTTAGCTATGAATTATGAGACTTCGATATATTGAATTTTGTCTTTTTGCCACTCAATAATCAGTTTGAGTGATACCAGTTTTTCTTTGCGGGATTTGGGCAACTGCTTGATCGCGTATTCGGTTTTCAACGCCTCACTTTTTGAGCCAACACCAAAGCTCCAAACCAGCTTAAGTGGGCCTTTACCTTTTAAAGCTTTGGCGCCTTTACCGGTTTGATGTTGTTCAAATCGACGTTCTAGATTGTTCGTCACGCCACAATAAAGGGCATTGTGACGATTGCGGATCAAGTACACGACCCAATCCGCATTTTTATCAGCATCTGACATTTAAAGCAGTGATTCAACCAGAGCCTTAAGCTCTGCCACTTCTGCTCGTAGGCTTGCAACTTCAGACTCAAGCTCTTCAAACTTTTCACTCGTTGCAGAGGGGGCAGCCGCGCTTACTGATGCCATCGCAAACGCTTCAACGTCCACTTCACCGCTCAACAAATGCTGGTAGCGTGATTCACGTTTACCCGCTTCGCGTGGCAGCTTCACAACCAAGGCACCTGCTTCTCTTGCAGCGAGTTTGTCTAATGTTGCTTCTACTTCTTTCACATCACTAAAGTTTGCAAGGCGACCCGTTCGAGTACGAAGTTCACCGGGTGTTTGCGCACCGCGCAGTAACATACAGCAGATGATTGCACGCTCTTGCTCTGTAAATTGCAGATCGCCGAACTCAGTGTTGCAGAAACGATGCTGATACTTATTAACACGGCTATTGAAGCTGCTCTCATCACTCACCATGCGACGTCCGATTAAACCATCAACTGCATCTAAAACATCTGACTCAGAAAGAGAGAGAACAGGTTCACGGTTACTCTTTTGATTGCATGCCGTGGTTAAACTGTTCAGTGTCAGTGGGTAATGATCGGGAGTAGTGACTTCTTTCTCGATCAAACAACCGATAATTCTCGCTTCAATTGGGGAAAGTACTGTGTTCATCGTTTTTCCTTTTTATTATTTTGATAATTCCATCTCAACACCTAACAATGCAGTAACTAGTGTTCAGACAAAATTGGTACTCGTTTCTTTCTGCCCTGTTCATCAATCATTATGATCTTAGAACGGTTTAGCTCTATTTCCACGACTTCCAAATAAGTACGCTCTTGTACATACGCATCACGAAGCTTGTTTTGTTCTGCTGAAGATTCAGTGACATTGTCGTCCAATTCTTCGTTTTCCAATTGTTGTTGATTCATTTCACATTTCGTATCAATGCAGTATCTACATGGGATACTAACTTGAACGGTAAGATAAAAACAATCACACATCAGCGAGAGTGACGAATAATTAAACAACCTTACTTTTGCTTTGATCTAAAGACTGTTACATCATCAATTGATGTGCTTTAATCAGAAGCAGACAACGTATTTGACGAATAGGAAAAGGAATCTATGAGCAGCGTATTTGAAATTGTTAACCAAGCACGACGTAAGAACAAACTTAAGCGTGAACTTTTAGACAACGAAAAGAAAGTTCGTGACAACCGTAAGCGTGTCGACCTTCTTGATAACCTACTTGATTACATCAAGCCAGAGATGACCCACGACGAGATCCTAGGCATTATCAAAAATATGAAAGCTGACTACGAAGACCGTGTTGATGACCACATCATCAAGAGCGCTGAGATTTCTAAAGCTCGCCGTGACATCAGCCGTCGCATTCGTGAACTGACAGAAGAAGACAAGCAAATCCAAGGTAAGAAGTAATCTAACCTCGCTAATTTACTTGTAACAATGTTAGTAACCCACTCTTAGTAGTGGGTTTTTTTTACCTAAACTCCAGCGTCTATACTTAAGCATCTAAACCTAACCGTCTAGGCTTAAGCGTACCTAAGCAAAATGAATGAAACTCAACAGCAGTATCAAACTAAATAACAAGTGTACACTAGCGATGGAGAGACTTTATGTACGGAAGTATTCTGATTACCTTGGCGTTATCAACGACACAACCTTACCCTGAAAAATTTGAGAAACTTTATACCGAAGAAACCGAAATCACTTATGACGATCTCGTGGTCGATGTTCATGGCTACAAGGTTCCGACCCGATCAGCATTTCGAGGTTGGATGCTCCTCAATCACGCTCAAGACCAAGTGAGAGCAATCGGACAACAACTCAAGGACAATGGCGTTACTCAGAGCATGCCTCTGCATCTCGTTCTATTGCAAGGGACGGATTGGGCAATGAGTAATACAACCTTGTTTACCCTCCCAAATAAGAAACATGTGCCAAACATGATCAATACCCTGAAGTACATACAACAATATATTGAGCCTGAAATCGGTGTTGTTATACCAGTATCTGGAGAGCGAACCGATATCTACAATCAACAAGCTGGTGGTGCACTGCGAAGTAAGCACTTAGAGTTTTGTGCCTTAGACCTAGTGCCTGCAAATGACATTACTCGCGAAGATCTACACGTGAAACTTAAAAAGATTCATTCGGAATTCGGGCAAAAAAATAATGTTGGGCTTGGTTTATATTCAGGTGTTCGATTCCACATCGATACTTGTGGGTTTAGACAATGGTAAAGAAACACGATCAAGTCATAAAGACCTGCAATTCGCACGTGTCACTTAGACTCTCAAAACAAGCGAAATTACATAAGATTATGATTTTAAATGTAAATTAAAACTGGAACGCTAATTGATATTAATAACAAGTATCATAATTATTAATAGCAATTAGGAATTCAATATGAAGACGATGACTCAACGCTTTCAAACTCTGCTTTCTGTTTCAAACTTCAGTCTAGCTATCACAACCTTGCTTATGCTTCTCAGTATTATTGTTGCTTATCCAATGGCCGATCACTTCTCACTGCCAATTCAAATCGTCGCCCACATCAGCACCATCTTAGTCGCAGCCTTGCTGAACATCAGCTATGTCGGTCGTTGCCTTGCACAATACAACCTTGGATTGGAAGTTCGTTAAGTAGCGCCGCGCTAGCCTTGATACGGGAGCCCTAGACAATATCAAGGCTACTGAAAAGATCGTACAGCTGGTGAGATTTATAGGGTTTAGGTAAGTAGGCGTTCATACCGGCTTCAAAACAATCTTTGATGTCTTCTTCTAGAACACTGGCGGTTAAAGCTATGATGGGTAATGGTGTGACTTGTTGATCGGCTTCCCACTGACGTATCGCACGAGTCGCCGTTATGCCATCCATAACAGGCATCATGCAGTCCATTAAGACTGCATCAAACTGAGCACCCTGGGTGATGACATCCACCGCTTCTTGGCCATTACTGGCAATCAAATATTCATAACCCGCTTGCTCAAGGAAGAAGCTCGCTATTTTTTGATTCATCAGATTGTCTTCAACGATCAAAATGCGTCGATTCAGAGAGCGAACTTCTTCATCTTTTGCTTCCACTTGAGGCGTTTGCTCTTCGCCCACATCGAGAGATTGTAAGCTGGTTAAGAAACGTCGGCCCAAGAATGGCAAGGTATGAGTCGAGTGGACCGTTTCTCTGATTAGGTTGGTTTTAAATAGGTGATGCTGACAAACGATGACGCGAGCAAGAGGATATATCACCTTCAACGTCGCAAGATCTTTTTCCATAGAGTGGTGCAAGGTATGACAATAAAGTATGAAGTCACTTTCTTTTACACTTTCACTAAGAGCAGCAATGGATGACACCACATTGGCTCGAACATTCAAACGCTCACACTCTTTAACGAGCTGATCGAGGTAATTGAAAGAGTTCGAGATGATGGTCGCTCGGCTCAGGTTATCGAAAGTTTGAACAGGCGCTTCTACAACATCGACATACAAACAAAAAGTGAATGTAGAGCCCTCTCCTTTCACTGAACGCGCGGTAATGTAACCACCCATCAAATCAACAAGCTGTCGACAAATCGCAAGCCCTAACCCCGTACCGCCAAATTGACGGGTAATGCTGCCATCTTCTTGAGTGAAAGGTTCAAATATGGACTCTAACTTCTCGGGCTCAATCCCAATCCCGGTATCAGACACGCTGCATTCAAGCTTGCCCCTGCCCATAGACATAGGTGTATAAGCAATGTCAGTTGTAATTGTGCCCTTAGACGTAAATTTGATGGCATTAGAAAGCAGATTGGTCAGCACCTGTCTCACGCGGTACTCATCGAAAAACAGTTGTGACGGCGTTTGATAATCGATATTGATGTCGAGCTCAATATCCTTACTTATCGCTTTCGACTGAATCACACTCACAGAGTCATAAACCGCTTCTCGCAAATCAGCATTGTGTGGTGACAACATCAAGTTACCCGACTCGATTTTAGACAGGTCGAGTATGTCATTCAGCAGCACCAGTAAAGAGTGAGAGGACGATTCGATATCCCCCAGTACTTCTTGTTGATTTGGGCTCAGTTGGCTTTGAGATAAGATCTCAGCCATGCCAATGATCCCGTTAAGTGGCGTGCGTATTTCATGTGACATATTTGCTAAGAATGCGCTTTTGGCTTTGTTAGCCGAAATCGCGTCTTCTTTTGCTGTTATCAACTCTTTGTTGTGCAGATAGTTGCGTTCCATCACTCGATTTAGGGTTTCAGTGAACTCGGCAAGCTCATCGTTCCCTTGGATACGAATCACCTTTGGCTGGCCGTAGCTATCAGCGCATTCCGACACACCTTTCAAGATAATCGACAGGTTTCTGTTTAAGCGCAGAGATGTCGCAACCCCAAGCCACATCAAAACACCAGAAGCGATGAGTATAAGCAACGTCATGACCAAGGTTTGCCTTTTCTGCAACGCGATATTCTTGGTCAGTTCAAACTGTATTTGATTGGTGTAAGCGCCAATCGCGTTTGAAATAGCCCGTTTTTTAACCTCTAAGCTTTTCAAGTGTTGATATATTTCGGGTGATGAAAAGTCCCCTTTGAGGATTCGAGATATAAATTTGTCTTGAAAATCATCTTTGGCGACCGCGTTTAGCAGTTGCCTAATTTCAGGTGAACGAGTGTCAGAGCGGAAAAATGCATCAAGCAACTGTTGCTGCCTCTCTAGCGCACCTACATAGCTCAATAAATATTGATTTCTTAGCTCGGGCGAGCGATACAAACTGAAGCTTAACCACGCTTCTCTCTGAGTCCAAAACACATAATGCGTAAGATTGATAAACATCGCTTCCGCTTGACCAATATTGCCATCGACTAAGGCCATGCGATATTCGGACAGCTCCATCAGCACGTCTTTTAACAAGTCGAAAGCGCGCTCTGTCAATTGTCTGCTGTCTGTCGTTTCAGGTGTACTAGCTAGGATCATCAACAGCTTTTTCAATTCAGCTAACTGAGGGTCAATACTCCAATTGCTGTCGAACCGTTGAAGTCGCATTCCATACTGAGTCAGTCTATCCAGTTCTGATTGCAGTGTTAAAAGCAACTGACCTTTCTCAGGGGAATCATTAGACAGCACCAACCATCGATAAGCATCACTTGAAACCGTATTAAAAGATTGAAGCGCTTCAACCTTAATACGCGTTGTTTCAAGGTGATTCATCTTCTCATCGTTCTTAAGCACTTCATTCACTGTAAACCCGAACATAATGAGTACAGAAACCGTGGAAAGAAAAATAAGACGCCATCTAATTGACATGTTTATCATTTTTATAACGACTCCCTTCCCGAAAGTAATTTACCTAGCCCAAATTAAGAATAGGACATTAACAGGGGGTTATTGATCAAATTGGATATGAACAAACGATACTCTGAGCCCAGAACCAAAAATTAGAATCAACAAGCATCCAAAACAGGGCTTTACAGCGGAGGTGTCTGCTTTACTAAGTGAGGTTGAGACAAGCCGATTCTAGACAAGTGAACGTTATGTGAGAGAGGTCTACTCGAGGAGGTTTCTACCAATGAAATGTAAACAAGCGAGATTTCAGTGAGCAAAATGTAAACAAAAGACGTTTTCTCCAGTTATTATCACCGGCATAACAAGTACACATCCACATTCTGCGGCTCAACTAGACTGTGAATAATGACTCTGCGCGCTAACAAAGCGGATAGTTAGGTTAAAATTGTGACATCCAATCGTTTGCGTGATGCACTTTTCACGCTCAAGCTAGGCTTATTCAAAGGTCGAACAACAATACTCGCTGATTCCCTTATTTGTCGTTTACTGTTTACGTGTAACTTGAGTTAGCGATCACACCTTTATTGTTCATTATGACCTGCATTACATATTATCTTTTGAATTGAGTATTTTTTGACGAAAAATAAGTGCTACAGATTGTTAAAGTCAATAGTCTTTATCGACGTTCAAATCTTGATTTATTGCTAATATCAAGGCAATTTAAAGATATTTTGTCTGCATTTATTTTTCCTAGCAGAATAACCCGTCGTACCTTACAATCCTGCCACATAAAAATCACAAGTTACACACAAGGTATATCAGCACATTTAAGTGGCAATAAAGACCACAGACTGATGCCTCAAATCCCCTATGCTGATTGGCTTCCCTACATCCGCCATGAATGCAGAAACTTAACGTGAAAGGTCCCGAGTAAAGATGAGTCCCGAAAAGCACCTCCTAGATTGGCAAACTAGTCAAACCATTGCTGAATCCATCGCTCCAACTTTAGGTCAGTTATACCGTCAAAAAGGCGTAGAAGTTATCCTCTTTGGTAAGACCTTAGTTAACGCGACAACTATCGACATCATCAAAGCTCACCGCATCGCAAAACGTTACACGGGTTCTCCTCTTACAGCAGAACAGACTCAACCTATCATTCAACACCTTCTCTCTATGGACTTATCTCCATGTCGTATTGATGTTGGTCGCCTTGCGCATTCATTCTGGCAAGATCGCGAAGACACACACGGGTTGGATGATTTCCTACAAACTGCACTTATCGAATCGCTTGAAGGCGATGCAATGACAGAACCTCGTGACGTTGTATTGTACGGTTTTGGTCGTATTGGCCGACTGCTAACTCGTCTGTTGATCGAGAAAAGTGGCCCGGGGTACCCACTGCGTTTACGTGCAATCGTTGTACGCGGCGGCAAAGATGGCGACCTAGAAAAACGTGCAAGCCTGCTTCGTCGTGACTCTGTACACGGCCAATTCAACGGCAGCATTGTTGTAGACCAAGAACGCAAAGCGATCATCGTTAACGGTAACTTCATCCAAGTTATCTACGCAAACAAACCAGAAGAAGTGAATTACACGGCTTACGGTGTTGAAAATGCACTTGTGGTTGATAACACAGGCGTATGGCGTGACGCGGAAGGCCTGAGCCAACACGTTGCGTGTAACGGTGCGAAGAAAGTGCTACTGACTGCACCTGGTAAAGGCGACATCAAGAACGTGGTATTTGGTGTGAATGAAAATGTTATTCAGCCAGAAGACACCATCATCTCTGCAGCAAGCTGTACTACTAACGCAATCACGCCAGTATTGAAAGCGGTTCACGACAAGTTTGGCGTGCTGTCTGGTCACATCGAAACGGTGCACTCATTTACCAATGATCAAAACCTAATCGATAACTTCCACTCGGGTGATCGTCGTGGTCGTGCTGCATCATTGAACATGGTACTGACATCGACTGGCGCTGCTAAAGCAGTATCAAAAGCGATGCCGGAAATGGAAGGTAAGCTAACAGGTAATGCGATTCGCGTTCCTACGCCAAACGTTTCAATGGCAGTTGCGAACCTAAACCTTGAGAAAGGCACAAACAAAGAAGAGTTGAACGAGTACCTGCGTGAAATGGCGCTGTCTTCTGCTTTGTCTGCACAAATTGATTACACAGACTCGACTGAGATTGTATCTACCGACTTGGTTGGCTCTCGTCACCCAGGTGTGGTTGACGGTGTGGCGACTATCGCACAAGACAACCGTGCCGTGCTGTACATTTGGTACGATAACGAGTTTGGCTACAGCTGCCAAGTTGTTCACTGTATGGAACAGATGATGGGTGTACGCTACAAGACATACCCAGAAGTTTAATTAACTTCGCTCTTGTAGATACGTCCATCGCAACAAGCTCCACAACATAATAACTATATCTGCGAAGTCTGTATGGACTTCGCAACCCCTTTTGTTTTACTCCCCCGTATAAACAAGAGGGTTGCCACTTAGATCTGCTCTCTCTAACTGATCTAGGTGGCCTTTTTACATCTAGCGCCCTAACTTTTATCGCTATAATAAGATCTTGTCTTCATCACTCTTGCACAGCTTTACGTCTGTTATAACTCAACCTCAACATCTGACTGAATCGAGCTTGAACATGCAAGCACGTAGCCCTGTTCAATCTGCTCTGGCGTCAATGTTTCTTGGCTGCTTGATTCCACAGATCCTTTGGTCACTTTGCATTTACACGAACCACAAATCCCACTACGACAAGCGATAATAATTGGAACGCCTGCTTTTTCTAATGAATCCGCCAATGGTGTGCCAGTTTCCGCTTCAACTTCAGCGCCGAACGCAGGCACAAATACCTTAACAGCACTATTCGTATCGTCAGCAATTTCGGCGTTTGACGCTTCTGATTGAGCATCCTGAGTAGCAGGAGTAAAGCTTTCTTGATAGAAGTTATCCATGTTGAACTCAAGCTCTTTCAGATAACTCTCAATATCTTGCATGAAGCCGACAGGCCCACACAGGTAAACCGTTCTATCTAAGATATCTGGGCTCAGTTTCACCAACCAGTTTTTATCTAAACGACCTTGAGGGGCGGTTGTTCCTTCGTTGTCTTTTAACAGCAGTTTTAAGTTGAAATTCGCATGTGATTCATCGAGCTGATGAAGTTCTTGAAAGTAGATAGTCTCAAGCTTGTTGCGTGCCATGTGGACGAAATCAATCTCAATGTCACTGTCACTGTCACTGTCTTGAGACAGCCAATATTTTACCATCGCCATTACGGGTGTAATGCCACAGCCCGCACTCACTAGCGTTACTTTCTTTGTTGCCGTTGGCATGCAATCAATACAGTTAAACGAGCCTGCCGGCTTCAACACAGAAACCTCGTCACCTTCATCAAGCTCATCAACAATAAAGTTCGAAACCAAGCCACCTTCCACACGCTTGACCGTCAACTTCAGGCGGTTATCTTCGGGGCAAGAAGCCACGGAATAAGCACGGTAATCCGTTTTCGTCGGCATATCTAAACCCAAGGTGATGAACTGACCGGGCTTAAAATTGAAATGTAAATCTTGTGGAATACTGCCAAGCTCAAAGCTGACCGTATCTGGCGTCTCGTGCCATTTCTTTAAACACACTAAATTGATTGAATCGCTATCCGACCATGCATACATAGTTCACACACCTCACTGATACTAAAGAATTAAATCTAAAAAGCCCCGCCGCTGCACGTTCCTAGAGAACAGCAACAACGGGGCTTGGGAGTGGGCTTAGATTAAGCCGCTAAGATTGTTTTAAGATCTTGCTCTGGCGTTGAGATAGAACGCATATCGAACTCGTCTTGAATAATCTTTAGTAGGTTTTCAGTTAGGAATGCAGGCGCTGTTGGGCCTGTGTAGATACCTTTCACACCCAGTGCGAACAGAGTAAGCAGGATAACGATCGCTTTTTGCTCGAACCAAGAAAGAACAAGTGTTAGTGGTAGTTCGTTGATGCCACAATCAAACTCTTGAGACAGCGCAAGAGCAAGCTGAATCGCTGAGTATGCATCGTTACATTGGCCAACATCGAGCAGACGTGGAATACCGTTAATGTCGCCGAATTGGTTTTTGTTGAAACGGAATTTACCACATGCCAATGTCAGGATTACTGAATCTTCTGGCGCTTGAGCTGTGAAATCTGTGTAGTAGCTACGTTCAGATTTGTCGCCGTCACAACCACCCACTAGGAAGAAGTGTTTGATGTTGCCTTCTTTCACTTGTTCAACAACCGCAGGCGCTGCTTCCATCAAGGCGTTACGACCAAAACCGACAGTGATCATTTGCTCGATCTCGTCATGCTTAAAGCCTTCTTGCGCAAGAGCACAATCGATCACTGCACTGAAATCGTCACCTTCAAGGTGAGCAACACCCGGCCAGCCTACGATGCTACGCGTAAATAGGCGGTCAGCGTACGAGCCCACATCTGGGTTAAGCAGACAGTTAGATGTCATTACGATCGCACCTGGGAAGTTCGCAAATTCTTTTTGCTGGTTCTGCCAAGCGCTGCCGTAGTTACCCGCAAGGTGTGGGTACTTGTTTAGTTCAGGGTAGCCGTGTGCAGGTAGCATCTCACCGTTGGTGTAAACGTTAATGCCCTTGCCTTCCGTTTGTTGAAGGATCTTTTCTAGATCATGCAGGTCGTGACCAGAAACAAGGATACAGTGACCTCGCTTCGTCTTCACATTCACGGTTGTTGGTTGAGGGTGACCGAAGGTATCTGTCTCGCCTTTATCCAACATTTCCATGACCTTGTAGTTCATTAAGCCGATCTGCATAGACGTATCTAACAGTTGTTTTAGGTCTGATGGATCTGTACCTAGGAACGCCATGATTTCATGGTATTCAGCGAAAATAGCATTATCAGTTTGACCAAGAACACGTGCGTGCTCCATGTAAGCTGCTGCACCTTTTAGACCGTATAGGCAAAGAAGGCGAAGACCAATCACATCTTCGTGTTGAGAGTCGTGACCACGGTTTACCGCCGCTTGAGGGGCAAGCGCCAATAGCTCTGAAGAGTCCGTTGGAAGGTCGAATTGAGCAGCAGCAGAAAGCGCTGGGATCTCAAAACCAATCAATGTCGCTGCCGCGCGAACCTGTTGCTCTAAACGCTGCTTGAATTCATGGGACTGTTGTGCGAATTCGATGATACGAGCAGGGTCGAAGTTAACGTTGGTTAGTGTTGCGAAAAACGCTTTTGGCGCCCACTCGTCGATTTCAGTATCAATAACATCACACGCACGGCCCAAATTGGCCCAAAAAGAAACACCTTGAAGAGAATGCACCAACACGTCTTGAAGGTCGGATACTTCCGAAGTTTTACCACACATACCTTGTGCGAAAGAACAGCCTTTTACGGTTGGGGTTTGAATTGTTTGTTCACATTGAATACAGAACATATAAGGGCTCCAGTAATTTTTATTAACTGTAAGTACTTTGCTTACAGTGACTTATTCCAACCCCTATAGAGCATCAAGCGTGCCAACTTTTAACATATTGATTTTATTAAACTTAGTTTTATTCCATGTTTTTAGTGCGTGATTATGACTACATATAAACTCCCTAACAGCACACATCCGTGTCATAGTGACTCTCAGAGATTTATTAACGGCGTTCATGTTTCGTTCAGAATAGAAGCGATAAAGTAACAACATAGAAAAAGAGGAATGAATATGAAAAATATATTAGTTACGATTGTTGCATTGTTTACTGGCCTTTTGGCGTTATTCACAAGCTTGATCCTTGCTATTCCTTTAGCTATTGCAGCTTTAATCACTGGCAAACGCATTCAGAATCAAATGAAGAAACAGGGTTTCGCAGCTCACATTAACACACGTCAATCATCAACCAATGATGCCGGTGTTATTGAAGGTGAATACGAAGACCTTTCAAGCAAAAAGTAATCTAAACTTAAGTTTCAAACACAGTGAAAGCACAACAGAGACAACATTAAAAAATGCATAGAAATACCATTCTAACGCTGCTCGCCTTAACGACTTTAAGTCTCGTTGGTTGTTCCAACGAGACACCGATACCCGCTTACGAAACATCTCCAGACTTGCCTAGCTATCAGCAAGACAGCTTTGATGCCTACGTCAATGACACACAAGATTGGTTATTGAAAAACCGCGTGTTCATGACGGAAGACAAGCAACTCGAGATCCAACTCAATTCACCAACCGAGTATCAACCAACCTCGCCAAACGGCAAGGCGGTATTATTGGTTCATGGATTAGGCGACTCACCTTACTCATTTAAAGACATCGCTACCCATTTGGCAGAGCAAGGTTACTTAGTGAGAACCGTATTACTTCCGGGTCACGGCAGTCGCGTGGGTGATTTAATGCAGCCGAGCCTAGAAGATTGGCAAGGTGTGGTGGCTCATCATACGAAGTTACTTGAGCAAGAGTATGATTCTGTTTGGCTAGGCGGCTATTCAACCGGCGCGAACCTCGTGACTTCACAGGCGATGAACGATCCAAAGATCTCTGGGTTACTGCTGTTCTCACCTGCGTTTCAACCGAGCTCGTCTGCCGTTCAATACGCGGGACTAGCAAGCTACTTTGTCACTTGGGCGGATCAAGATCCTGAAGACAATGTGTTGCGTTACAACTCGTTGCCAATGAATGGTGCATCGGTTTACTACGAGACATCAGAAGTCGTACGTGGTGACTTACAAGATAAACACTTCGATAAACCAGTTTTTATTATGATGAGTGAAGGCGACAGCGTGATTGACACCAACTACGTTCAGCAAGCCTTTACTGAATCTATGCCGAATCCAAACAATGTGTTGGTTTGGCAAGGAGAGACGACTCTCGAGGATCCTCGCGCTGTTCAGTACAGCATGAAGATCCCAGAGCAACGCATCTCGAACGGCTCTCACATGGGCTTACTGTTCTCACCAAACAACCCTTATTACGGAATCAATGGTAGCGAGAAGATTTGCTCCAATGGTCAGGCAGAAGGGTTTGAAGAACAATGCAATGCAACCAGTGAGGTTTGGTACTCAGCTTGGGGCTATCGTGAAGAAGGGAAGAACCATGCGCGTTTGACCTACAACCCCTACTTCTCAGACTCGATGGCGAAGCTAGATGCCGTACTGAACTCTGAAGGCTAATAAGCTCAAGTCTTCCAAAAGCTAATCCAGAGAAATCAAAAAGGCTCACTAGATAACGTCTAGTGAGCCTTTTTTAATGAGTGTCGTTTCTGGTGAACGTCTAGGGTCTGTTGACCTTTAGAGCTGATTTTTGCAGCACTTTGTGGGAAATTTCTACAAGGCAGAGGCTTCTCATGTAGCTAGCCTACATGAGAAGCCGATAACGCAGTAGAAATGAACCACAAAGGCTGCCCGAAGGGTTCGGCTAGAATCGTTTTATGCTTTGTTAAGAAGTATTAACTTAGAATGACTAGGCTACATACTCCTTGCCGCGCCTAAAACGATTCTATCTCGAACAAAATTTAACCACTAAAAGTTAACAGACCCTAGTTACTTATTCTTATCGTTTACTGCTATATCGTCCACACCACGCGAACAGCAAGCAGGATCAGCACCACGCCAGATAGTCGATCAATCAACTGAGCTTTCGAGCGAATACGTTCAACAATCAACGGGCTAGACAGTACCAAGGTGATAAAGGTGTACCAAAGGCCGTCGACAATCAGCGGCGTTGAGACAATAATCACTTGATTGGTCAGTTCATTACCTAGCGCTACAAATTGGCTAAACAGAGCGATGAAGAACAATGCGATCTTTGGGCTCAAGATAGAGATCAAGAAAGCCTCACGAGCAGACTGCATGTAACTCATCTTTTCACCCGCTTCTAATTTCGCGGCAACACCACCTTTCGAACGTAACGCATTAACGCCAAGATAAAGCAGATAAGCAGCCCCCGCTAAGCTAATACCTTTAAATAACATTGGGGATTGCTCAAGCACAACAGCTAAACCAACAATGGTTGCGAACGCATAAATACCGATACCAGCAGCGTGTGACCAAGCTGCGATAAGCCCGTTCATACGGCCACCAGCCAAACTGTGTTTAGCGATCATCGCCAAGCTTGGGCCCGGAGACATTGCACCCAACAAGCAAATCGCTAATAAAGAAAACCAAATTGTTACTGTCATCATTCCATTCCTAATAAAATAAAGCGTTCCAGCTGAACGCTCTACGCTTAATACTCAATACTTGGCACTTACCATAATTCGCAGGAGGTATTATTTGAAATCAAAGATTATCATCACACCTATGATTTCAAGTCATACTGATATTGTAACTCGACTTTTGCATGGCTTGGAATGCTTTTTCTCGCGCCCATTTGTGGGCAGAGTCGTTGTCATATTTAGGATGCCACATTAACCAATAGGTATGCATTTCCGTATCAAATGGCAACGAAAAGTAGGTAGTATCGAGGTGTCGACCTAGGTTATAGGCGATATGTTCTGGCACGATCATCAGATAGTCGTCTTGCAATAACACAGTACCAGCAGATGAAAAGAACGGAACCTGTAAAGCCACTCTTCGCTTCAGCCCTTGCTTCTTCAATGCTATGTCCGCGTAACTGTCTTTATCTCCACCACCCGTCACTTTGATGTGAGAGTAGTGAACAATATCTTCTGCACTCAAAACCGCTTGTTGAGCCAGCGGGTGCGACTTTCGCATCAAACACACCGACTTATCTTCACCAAGTTTGATACTTGAGACATGTTCTGGCTTTGTGGGAAACATACTGGAAGCCAAATGAATCCCAGACTCGTTCAGTGCTTCAAGGTAGTTTGGCTGCCACAATCGATAAGCCAAATTAATGTTCGGCGCTTCAGCAGACACCTCTGCCACAATCACAGGAAGAATATACTGAGCGACATAATCACTCGAAGACAACACCAATTCACCCTGCCAGTCTTGCGGCTCGAAGGGTTTATCATCTAACAGGTGGTCAAACTCGCCAAGCAGGTCGTCGAGTTTACCTTTGAGTAGCAATGCACGGTTGGTCGGCACCAGTTTGTTGCCGTCACGGACCAGCAAAGGGTCGCCACACAAATCACGTAACTGGCTGAGCTGACGGCTCACCGCGGATTGTGTGATATGCAAACGTTGGGCGGCACGGCTCACATGACACTCTTCAAGAAGTACATGCAGTGAACGCAGTAGGTTTAAGTTGATATTGCCTAACATGAATGCACCGTCGCATTCTGTTTGTTGAAAAACTCGGTCAAAACCGTATGAGTCATTAAGTGGCGAAGATCCGGGTAACTTTGCAGCTGATCGCGAACTCGGTTCAAGCTCTCCATGCTTTCCACTTCCACGTACAACATCATATCTGTCTCACCGCTAATAGAGTGGCACCATTGCACCTCATCAATACTCTGGATTTGTTTCGCGTAAGACTCACAACTATGGTCACTACTCGACATGTCGAACTTCAACAAGATATAAGCGCACACATTCTTCGTTTGGTTGGGTTCTGCCACTTGAGCGCAGTAGCCCGTAATCACTTTCTCGCTTTCCAGTTTCTTGATTCTGGCGTTCACCGCTGAGCGCGAGAGGCTGACATCTCGGGCGATATCGCTCACTGAGCATCGTGCATTGGTTTTGAGAATATCCAAAATCTGGCGATCAAATTTATCCATGCTTCTGATTCTTTTCATTTATTGTTCTATTTATAACGCCTAATTTGACACAACTTTCCTACTTATAACAGCCATTCTGACAGCCGACACTTTCACACTGAATCGGATTAATACCGTTAAAATGACGGTGTCTTACGACGTTTCGCTAGCTGTATTATTGATGTCAACAATGTATGCTCTCAATCATAACTTCTCACACACCAGAAGAAAGTTACTGGAAGACCGTGACCAGAATCAAATAGCTAGGAGAGCGAATGACACAACTCAAACAAGAAATCACGCTTATTTCAGGAATCGGACAACTCTCGACGACCTTGCTAGGCACTGGATTATTTATGATCCCTGCGATCGCAGCAGGCATTGCAGGACAGTTGTCTCTTCTCGCTTGGTTAATCCTGTTTATCGCTATTTGCCCGATTGCACTGACCTTCGCATCATTAGGAAAACGCTACCCGAATGCAGGTGGTACTGCCTATTTTGTGCGCCAGGCGTTTAGCGAGCGATTAGAAACAAGCGTGGCGTGGTTGTTTGTGAGTGTTATTCCTGTCGGTATTCCAGCGGCCATTGCACTGGCTGGTGGTTTTGCTCAACAATTGTTACCCGCACCTCTCGATACACCACTTGGTGCTCAATCCTTTACCGTCGCCCTGCTTATTGCCGTCAATTTGATGGGCAGTAAATCTTCTGGCCGACTGCAAACCGTGATCGCATTGTCGATTTTTGCCTTAGTCAGCGCTTTTGTTTGGAAAGCCGACATCACGGCAACCGATGTTGCTCTTCCTGCCATCTCATCCAATTCAATGTGGTCTATCGGCGCTGCTTTAGCTGTCATGTTTTGGTGCTTTGTCGGAATAGAAGCTTTTGCTCACATGGGAGAGGAATTCAAAAATCCACAACGTGACTTCCCAATCGCCATCATTGCAGGCTGTTTTGTTGCGGGGCTAGTGTACTGGGCTTGTTCAGTAGTGATTCTTAAGCTGGGTGCTTTCGGTTCATCTGAATTCGATGCCGCATCCATCCCTTGGGTAACAGAACAACTGTTTGGTAATGGCTTCAAAACCGTCATCAGCGTGCTGGGGTTCTTTGCTTGCTTTGCCAGCCTAAACCTTTACACACAAAGCCTGTCTCGGATGATCTGGGCTCAGGCCCGCCAACACAGCCCTGCAAGTCGAATGGCTCAACTGAACAGCCGCGGCGTACCGCTCTACCCAACGTTAGCAATTGGCTTTGTCGTGCTTATTTCGTGTGTGATTGGTGAGCTGTCTAATTTAGACCTTGAGTTCTTTCTCAAGCTCGCCAACGGTATTTTTGTTCTGGTTTATCTGCTCGCAATGTTAGCCGCTTGCCGATTACTAACAGGCGCATCTAGATACACTGCCATGCTTTCATTGGTCATCTGTACCTTGGTGTTTATCTGTTTAAGTTGGTCGATGCTCTATGCTGTGACTGTTTTTGTGACATTGTCACTCCCTTGGCGGAAGTGGCTAGGTAAAGGTAAACCCACCGTCTCTATCGACAAGTTGTAACTCGATTCGTGATGAATCAGAAAATGGTAAACAAGCCCTACCAATATTACTGATAAAAAAGCCGAGCGATCTGTTTGATCTTCGGCTTTATGTCAGCCAATCGGATATTTCCAAACCCCAACACCACCCCACTCCAATCACGAGCATCACTTGATCCATATTCATAAAAATCAAACGGACGAATGATGATATTTTCAAGCTCAGCTCTATGACTCCATTCAGTCTCAGATATACCTTGATACCACTTCACGGTCACATGTAGCCCTGCTGCCTGACTGATCACTTCAAGATCACCGTTAAACTCGCTTTCAATCGCTTCTATCATGGCTTCATACTTGAGTTTGTATGACCGACGCATCTTTCTAATATGACGCAGCAAGTCGCCTTCTCGAACAAAATCCGCCCAAGCTTCCTGTGTGTGGGACGCCGTGTCTCCAGTAAGCGCGTCTTTGATCTCAAGACACTTCGCCACCAGACTTTCTGGTACCACTAAGTACCCTAATCGAAGGCCATTGAACATAACCTTACTCAGAGAGCCGACATAGATGATGCGATCATCGAACCCCAACTTTCCCGCCAACCCTTGCATGCAGGTATAAGGGCGATGAGCAAACTGGAACTCACTGTCATAGTCATCTTCAATGATCCATGACTGATGTTGATTGGCCCAATCGATCAGTTTAAGGCGCTGCTCAGTATTTAAAGTCGTGCCCATTGGGTATTGGTTACTCGGTGTGACATACAGAGCCTTAGCATTACTGGCCAACACTTTCTCAATATCCAACCCCACCTTTTCACGCACACTTACACCTTCTAACTCTAGTCTCAACAGATCGATAATTTTATGTACTTGTCGATAACCGGGTTCCTCCACGAGGATTTTGTCGCCCATCGCTAACGTTGCCATTAATCCGATTGAGATGGCTTGCTGCGCACCTGCGGTGATGATGATTCTGTCGGCATTACAATGAACGGAACGACTGCTTGCAAGATACCCACTCAACGCTTCCCTCAAGGCTGAGCTTCCCTGAACCTCTTGATTGCCCGCAATGTTCTGACGTGTAGAGTGACGTTGCAGCAACCTCTGCCATTTCGCAAAAGGGAACGCATCTAAGTCAGGAACTCCTGGGGCAAAGCTGCGGTTATTGTCGTTAGGTGTCGCTATGTTTGTACTCGGTTTACTGACTGTTTGTTTGACCTTCGGATCCTGAACACTGTTTGGCTTAGACAAACTTAGAAAGTGTTCTGGTTGTTCAACCGAGACATAAAACCCTGAGCCTTGCTTACTCTCGATATAGCCTTCAGTAACCAGTTGTTCGTACGCATAAATCACCGTATTTCGACTCACCGATAACTCGACAGCCAACTTACGTGTTGAAGGTAACTTACTGCCCTTGCTCCATAAATCTTGAACGATCTTCTCTCTTATCGCGTGGAACAAGGCGGTTTGACGCGTGCCGTGTTGTTCGTCTAACTGTAGATCACCGACATCGATAGGCTGCATAACTGGATCCAAATAGTGTTTAAAAGTGGCTCTATTTAATAGACCAGTTAATCGCTACATTAATCAAAAGGCAATGATTAAGGAGCGATTATGTTATCTAACACGAAAAGAACCGCGATTAAAAAAGGGGCTCACAAAGCCGTATTTGAACAAGAGAAACTGCACCAAATTATTGATGAGAGCTTAATCGCACACATTGCATTGCAGGGCGAACAAGGACCAATGGTCATCCCGATGCTCGCGTGGCGAGTGGGTGATATAGTCTACATTCATGGAGCTAAAAACAGTCGCCTACTAAAAGGACTAAAAAAGGGAGAACCAACCTGTTTAACGTTCACCTTGTTCGATGGTTGGGTGCTGGCTCGTTCGGCATTTCATCATAGTGCGCATTATCGTTCTGCTGTGGTATTGGGGTCATTTTCAGTCATCGATGACAATCAAGAAAAGGATCGCTTGTTGAATATCTTTATTGAGCAAATCGCACCGGGCAGAACCGATGAAGTGAGGCTCAGTAATGAAAAAGAACTCACTGCGACCGAGTTGTTGGCGATACCTTTAACAGAAGCTTCCGTGAAGATTGGTAAACATGGAGTGAATGATGATAAAGCCGATATGGACATTCCAGTTTGGGCTGGCGTATTACCCTATAGAACTGTTGTTGGGCCGTTAGAAACCGTTCCAGAACAAGAAGGCATCATTGAAACACCAGATTACCAACAAGCTTATGGTGAACGCTGGTATCAGAATTAACACTCGAAGATGGTGAACTTGATAAAATTGTATACAATCTGAATTACAAAAATTTAACATGACTCAATAATGTAATCAGACGATGAAAACGAACAAGGATATTCTGCCGTTTCAAGGCTTGCTCAATGGCATTGGGCAAGTCTATTTCACACCGTCTATCATGACGTCGACTTTGCTGTTGCTTGCCATTTCTATTGAGTCACTGGCGCTGGCTTTTCTTACCTTACTTGGCGCCAGTTGCAGCTATGCATTAGCTTTCTATGGCTATATGTACACCAACACCAACACCAACAAGTCAGTTGACGACATTGATAGTGGAATGTACGCGCTAAATGGCGCTTTGATTGGTTTATTTATCGGTAACTTTTTTGGTGTGACACCATTATTGGCTTTAGTGACTGCGTTAGGTGCATTACTCACGGTGCCGATTGCCCACATCGTATTCAGTTTTGAGAAATATCGCGGTTACACTAGCGCCTTTATCCTCACCACTTGGCTGATTTATATTATCCAATCAACCTTTGAGCTGTCAGCGTTTTCTGCACCTGATTCCGCACTGATGCCACTCATCAGTATTGAGGCTAACTCGTGGTTCAACCTGCCGACAGTGGTGATCCCGTTGTTAAAAGGGATAAGCCAAGTCAGCTTCATCGAAAATGCGTTGTCGGGGCTCGTTATCTTAGTCGCCATCGCACTCAACAATATCAAGCATGCCATTTGGGTTATGCTCGCAGTAATAATTAGCACCGTATTTAGCGGGTTGATTGGCGCTTCTAACGAACTGGTAGCCCAAGGTCTTTACGGGTACAACGCCATTCTTGCCACTTTAGCACTTGTGCCCTATCCGCGAATCCGTTGGCCGTTAATCCTATTAGGCATGCTGTTAAGCTGTCTCATCACACTTGGTTTTCATGAACTGTCACTGTTACCACTCACCGCCCCTTTCATTTTGAGTACTTGGGGGATGGTTTACTTGTCCAGCCTGATCCATAAACGAACCATAAGTTAGCTCTGAATAGTTACAGGCCAGTTTTTAGGCGCTCAACATATTGCTTGGGTGTCAAACCTCGATGTTTCTTAAACATCCGATTAAAGCTCGCGACATTGGTATAGCCGAGCCTCGTCGCGACTTTATCTATTGGCACTGAATACATCAACAACTCCACCGCCACATTACTTAACGCATAGCCCATAATGGTAGAAAAGTTGATGCCTAAGTTATGCAATCGACGTTGAAATTGCTGTTCAGATAACCCAAGCAAACTCGACACTTTATGCAGTGTTGGCAGGCCGAAATGGCGACTGTAATTGATCATCTCATAGGTCACCTTATGCTCATCCGCGGCATCAGGCATGTTGAGGTAATTATCTAAGTCATGAAAGTTCATTGCCAAGCTCATCTTGCCGCTAGAAGGGGCTTGATTGCTCGATAACCTCGACTGGCTTGGTATCCAGATTTCAGTTCGTGGCTGGCCCCACTGAATATTGCACCCAAAATACTCTTGATAGAGTTGAGTGTTCTCGCGATAACCTGCGATAGAGACGGCTGCGGGAGTAAAGTCGTCTCCCAAGTAACGCCTTAATATCTTCATCATAAAGATGGCAACTCGAATTGAGTCATGAACTTTACCCACCTCAGTATAAGCAGGATTGTCGTAGCACCATTTGATGAAATTACCGACTTGAGCGCCATATAGAAAAGCCCCGGACTGCAAACAGTGCAACCCGATGTTAACTCGGCGTATAGACGACGCCAGATCGTGCCCCGAGAAAAACCAGTTAGAGAGAGGACCTAGCCTTTCAATATCCACTCTATCAGCCAGCTTCAAGATAATATCGGAATCACCGGTTTGTTGTTCAAGTAAGCCATACCATTTGTCCACTTCACTTACGGGGATAAGGTTCATCGGGTTATTAAACACCGATTTAGGAATACCTAATTGCTCAGTATTCACAGCCTTATTAGTCGTTGCGTATTGGTAAATACCCAAAATACCCAATGCTCTTAAGAAGTTACAATTGTTCATTAGCCACCATACTTAGAAGTCACTATTACAGATCAAATCATAATGACATCATTATTAAAGTAATTGGTAAATTATCAACTTCTAAATCTGATATCAATAACACTCGGTGCTCAATTTAACCTAGGGTATATCAATGAGTTTAGTTAGTGTCCCATTTGTCGGAACCGGCGCAGATACCGCACTACACGTAGTTGCAGGCGTAGTGTTAGTCGCAACCATCGCTGCTGCATGTTACGGCTTCTGGCGTGTGCATGAATTACCAATCAACAAGGCTCACAGTAAAGAGCATCAACAACTCGGTTTGATCACCGCATTAACATGGATTGGTTTTGTATGGCACTGGGTATGGGTACTAGCAGTAATTTTGGCCTTCGTTGATATGGAAAAAGCCATCATCAATCTAAGAGACACATGGAAGTCACCGACCACAACCAAGGAGCAAACAACTTCCGACAAGCAAGATGAGGAGAGCCAAACATGTTAGAAGGCTTGGCAATTTGGGCACTGTTCATTTACTTACTCAGACTTGTTGGTATGCCTTGGAACAAAGGCACCAAGGCGTTTGCGTACCTAGGGGGTACATCTTGGTTGCTGTTTGTATGGGTTGGCCTACTCAATTTTACTCCGATGGATCTATCGGGAGGCTCAGTGGTTCAGTCTCCACATATTCAGCTGCGTCCCGATTCAACTAATGTGTCGGGAAAAACTTCCAAAGTCCACATCGACCCAAACCAGGATGTGACTGAAGGACAACTAATTTACGAAATTGATGACACCAAATATGTCATCGCAAGAGACAAAGCCAGCGTTCAACTTGAGTCTGCAGAGGTCGCTTTAGACACAGCTCGTCAAGAAGTGAGCATTGCAAAAGTCAGCTATCAATCGGCGCTTGAAGACATCAAAGCTTCAGTCGCACAAATAGATTCGGCTAAAACAGACTTAGTACTGCAGTCAAAGACGCTTGATCGTTACCAGAAGCAAAACAAAGTGGTAGAACATACGATCACTGAAACTGACATCGACCAACAAACAGCAAAGGTAGACTTAGCGACGTATAACGTTACGACATTGGAATCTCAGCTTAGCAAGAAAGAAGTCGATGCCGAGAATGCGAAGTTGAACATCCACAAAGCTGAAACCAATGTGAGCAAGAAGCAAACTGAGGTCGATTCAGCAAAGGCAACACTGGCACAAGCACAATGGGACTTGAACAGCACCAAAGTCACGGCACCGACTGACGGCTTTGTAACGAACTTTATTCTTCGTGAAGGTCAGCGTGTTTCAATGATGCCTCGTATCCAGATGTATACCGAAGAGAAGTACGTGCTGATGCGAGTTAACCACCAAGCGATTCGTAATATTAAGGTCGGTCAACCTGCGGAATTTGCGACAGCGGTATACCCAGGAAAAGTGTTCTCTGCAACCGTAGAAGGCATTGTAGAAGCCACTGGTGAAGCGCAAGCAAGTTTGCTGGGTATCGATGAGCAGGTTCGTGTTACCACAGGCAAAAACCTTCAGAACAAGCACCACTTTGTTCGTTTAAAAATTGATGAGGCAGAGGGTTACGATATTCCTGTTGGCTCTGTCGGATTAGCGTGGGTAAGCGGTGAGAAGCCTATCAGCTTTATGGCGTTCCTAGACGTAATACGCGGGATCATCATTAGAATGAAGTCTCAACTGTACTTCTTCTACTCCATCTAATACTTCCTATTGGTGAAACAATACCCAAGCCCGTGCGCTCTTAGATCGCACGGGCTTTTTGTTTATTTCACCATTCGTCGCCAGAAAGAACACAAACCCGAAAAACGAATAAACACTCTAAAGTTGCAAATCGCAATTGTATTTTGCAATTGGGTATTTCAAAAACGCAAATTAAACGCTCAAATACGCACCAGATTGCTATAAAACTGCCGTTTTACGTGGTTTTAAAAGTTGGCACACTAACTGCATTGTATATATTGACCCTTCTTAAGCCGAGGGTCACCTAGCCAACTGACGTTGTTAGTGAACCTATTCTTGTTCACAAAATATATAGGCCAATTGCGATTATTGCGATTGGCTATTTTTTTGCCTGCAGTTTGGCCAACCGCCCTCTTTTTCGATACAGACACCCATTCAGACGTATAATAATAAGCATTCATAGCCAACCAAGAACAGCAGATAACCAACGCATTATAGAAAACGTTTTCTATTTGTTTTTTTAAATAAAGACAGAAAATAACCCTATGTTTTACAAGATAATTACTGCAATAACTGGTTTTTATGGGCAATTATTGACAAAATTAGCATTGACTATGTGATTTATATCACCATAATGCGCAAGTTTGCCTGCAATACGGCGGCCGTTAATTTTAATTTTGATCATTTGCGGAGGTAAAAAATGGCTGCTGATAATAACTACAGTCTAGGGCCGGTTCCTACATCGGCTAGGAAAGGAGTCGCTTCACTCACCATGGTAATGCTTGGACTCACTTTCTTCTCTGCAAGTATGTGGACAGGTGGTTCACTCGGGACAGGTCTTTCATTCAACGATTTCTTCCTCGCCGTTCTCATCGGTAACCTAATCCTCGGTATTTACACTTCTTTTCTTGGCTACATCGGCTCATCTACTGGCCTCTCTACCCACCTCCTTGCTCGTTTCTCTTTCGGTACTAAAGGCTCATGGCTTCCTTCTGCTTTACTTGGTGGTACACAAGTCGGTTGGTTTGGTGTGGGTGTTGCGATGTTTGCTATTCCAGTACAAAAAGCAACGGGCATTGATACCAACACCTTGATTATCGTATCTGGCTTATTGATGACGGGTACAGTGTACTTCGGCATTAAAGCGCTAATGGTGCTTTCAGCGATTGCAGTGCCTGCGATTGCGATTCTGGGTGGTTACTCAGTACTGACTGCGGTAGACAGTGTTGGTGGACTAGAGCAATTGCAACTTATTAAACCAGAGACGCCAATGGACTTTTCAATGGCTCTTACAATGGTTGTAGGTTCGTTCGTAAGTGCGGGTACGTTAACGGCCGATTTCGTTCGCTTTGGTAAAAAGCCAGCAAGCGCAGTATTAATTACTATGGTTGCGTTCTTCATCGGTAACTCGCTGATGTTTATCTTCGGCGCAGCAGGAGCAGCAGCAACCGGTCAGGCTGATATTTCAGATGTGATGATCGCGCAAGGTCTGCTGCTTCCAGCCATCATCGTGCTAGGCTTGAATATCTGGACAACCAATGAAAATGCACTTTATGCATCCGGTTTGGGTTTATCTAACATCACTGGTCGCTCAAGTACTACAATGTCAATCATTAACGGCATTATCGGTACGATTTTCGCACTTTGGTTATACAACAACTTCGTTGGTTGGTTAACCTTCCTTTCGCTGGCGATTCCACCAATTGGTGGCGTAATCATCGCCGACTTCTTCGCGAACCGTAAACGTTACAAAGATTTTGCAAATGCAGAGTTCCAAACCGTTAACTGGGCTGGCATTATCGCGGTAGCAACAGGCGTAGCCGCTGGTCACTTCCTACCTGGCGTTGTTCCTTTGAACGCAGTGTTAGGTGGTGCAATCAGTTACCTCGTGCTTAATCCTCTATTGAACAAAAAAGCTCTGAAATCTCAGGCCGCTTAAGGACACACTATGACAACCTTATTAATCAAGAACGCGAAACTTCAAGACCAAGAAGGCTTGAAACAGATTCTGATTGAAAATGGTCAATTTTCTCGCATTCTCGATAATGGCGCGCAAATCAATCATCAAGGCGACATCCTTGATGCTGAAGGTGGCATTGCAGTTACTCCTTTCTGTGAACCGCACATCCACCTAGATACTACTCAAACTGCTGGTGAGCCTAACTGGAACATCTCTGGCACTTTGTTTGAAGGTATTGAGCGTTGGGCTGAGCGTAAAGAACTGCTATCAATCGAAGACGTAAAGTCTCGTGCCAAGCAAACACTGAAATGGCAGATAGCTAACGGTGTTCAACACGTTCGTACGCACGTTGATGTGTCAGACCCAACACTCGTTGCGTTAAGAGCGATGGTTGAAGTTCGTGAAGAGATGAAAGAGTGGGTCGACATCCAGATCGTTGCATTCCCTCAAGAAGGTATTCTTTCATACCCTAACGGCAAAGAGTTGCTTGAAGAAGCAGTGAAGATCGGCGCTGACGTTATCGGTGCTATCCCTCACTTCGAATTCACTCGTGAATACGGTGTTGAATCTCTGCATTACGTGTTCGAGCTTGCACGTAAGTACGACTGTCTGATCGACGTTCACTGTGATGAAATCGACGACGAACAGTCTCGCTTTGTGGAAACATTAGCAGCTCTTGCTCATAAGTTTGAAATGGGCGAGAAAGTAACCGCTAGCCACACGACTGCAATGGGCTCTTACAACGGTGCTTACGCATCTCGCCTATTCCGTCTATTGAAGATGTCTGGTATCAACTTCGTGGCAAACCCGTTAGTGAACATTCACTTACAGGGCCGTTTCGACGATTACCCGAAACGCCGCGGTGTAACGCGCGTTAAAGAGATGCTAGCAGCAAACATCAACGTTTGTTTTGGCCACGATGATGTGTTTGACCCATGGTACCCACTGGGCACAGCGAACATGCTTCAAGTTCTGCACATGGGACTGCATGTGACACAGGTTATGGGCTACGATCAAATCAACAACTCACTTGATTTGATCAGCAAGAACTCTGCTCGCACATTGAACATACAAGACAACTTCGGCATCGAAGAAGGTAAGCCAGGTAGCTTACTGATTCTTCCTGCTGACAATGGCTTTGATGCAGTGCGCCGCCAAGTACCAGTGCAGTACTCAATACGACACGGTAAGGTGATTGCAGAGACTCAACCAGCGAAAACAAAAATAAATTTAGATCAAACTGAAGATATCAACTTTAAGCGTTAATATCGTCTATACTAATGATCAAAAGGAAGCTGAGATGCTTCCTTTTGTTGTGTTGGACGAAGCGACAAAACTATCACTAAATCAGTGTAAATCTTGTACATTCGCACGGTATGACAAAAAAAGCACAAATTTCTTAAGCAATGCGTGTACATCTCAAAAGACTGTGTTAACATGCTCTCGCTCTGTTAGCCGGAGTTATTTAAGTTAGATGAATAGTAAAAAATTGACATGTAAAATCGTTACCCGTTTTTGTAAGTAGTTTTTCCTTATTTCTTAGCAATATTAAATAATTCAATTATCAGCGCATTGCATTAAATGCAATCAACAACTTAGAAAATTTATGAATAAGGGACAAATTATGTCTAACACAAATACTGGCACTGTAAAATGGTTTAACGAAGAGAAAGGTTTCGGCTTCATTTCTCAAGACAACGGCGGCGCTGACGTATTCGTACACTTCCGTGCAATCGTTTCTGAAGGCTTCAAAACTCTGAAAGAAGGCCAAAAGGTTTCTTTCGAAGTTGAAAACGGTCAAAAAGGCCTACAAGCAGCAAACGTTGTTGCTCAATAATTAGCTCTTATAGCTAAAAAGAATTTTAAAGCGCTGATTTTTATCGGCGCTTTTTTATGCCTGCTCATAAACATTTCCCCTCTTGATGCAAGCTTCACCCGTTAACTCTGAACAAATACAAATCACCAGCCAAGCCTCCCAATCTAACCACTCTCAGTTAAAGCTCGACGCCCAAATAACTTCACTTTTTGTATGCACTTCCAGAGACAACAACACTCATTTCTCAGCAATCTTTTGATACTAACTCACGCTACGCCGAAAGTTTGATAAGCCCAAATATGGTTAAAGAACAATCCATTAGATTGTACTTATGAATACGCAATCGATATTCATAATAAAAATGAGTTATTTATCCAATCCTCATCCACTAATTATATAATTTTTAAAGCAAAGACCTTCGAAATCCGCTAACCTTGTTCGCAAGTGGCTTAGTTGTTTTGGTATCTGCAGTAAAAATAATGAACAAAGACGAATTTCAGAAATCCACCGCAAATCTAAAAAAAGCGGTGCCTCTTATGATGAAGAACAGGGTGTCAACGACACCTGCAAATTACGCACTTTGGTACACCTATGTCGATAACGCTATTCCCCAGCTAACTCAAGACATGGATGGTGTTTTAGAACACTACGGTATTTGTCCTCCTGCCGTTGGTGAGCAGCTATACAACAATTATGTTGCCAGCAAATCCGAAACCAATATCAATGACCTTCGCGCTAATTTGGAACTGTTAGTTTCTGAAGTTTCCAATTCAATGAATGACACCCTGACCGACACCTCCGCTTTTTCTGACATGATCGATAAAAGCTTCGAGGACTTGGCTCGTGTTGATAATGAAAGCCTATCTATTGATGAAGTCATGTCCTTAGTTCGACAGCTGGTGTCTGAATCCCGTCATATTCGTCACTCTACTCAGTTTTTAAACTCTCAGCTAAACTCTGCAACCTCAGAGATCACCAAGCTAAAAACCCAGTTAGTAGAAGTTCAGAAAGATGCGCTTTTCGATAGTACAACCACACTCTATAACCGTCGCTCTTTCGACCGTGACATAGAAACCCTGTGTGAAGCACAACAATCTTTGTGTCTGATTCTTCTCGATATCGACCACTTTAAAAATTTCAACGACACCTATGGCCACTTGTTTGGCGATATGGTGCTTAAAGCGATCGCTCGCAAGCTGAAGTTAAGTTGCCGTGAAGGTATTTCTGCCTATCGATTTGGTGGTGAAGAGTTCGCGCTGATTGTGCCTAACAAGTCTTTGCGTATTGCTCGTCAACTCGCTGATACCAATCGTCGCTCTCTAGAAAAGCTGTCGATTAAAGATCGCCGCAGTGGTCAACAAGTCGGCAGTATCACTGCATCGTTTGGTGTCGCTGAACTTGAACCCGGCGAATCAGCTCAATCGCTGATTGAACGTGCTGATAAGCTACTTTATGAAGCGAAATCACTTGGCCGTAACCGAGTCATGCCTTTGTAAAACACACCAACAATGCTCTTATCGACATATTAGTCGGCTCGTATTGAGACTAGAAAGCCCCAAAGTTCATTATCTTCGGGGCTTTTTTTCTTTAGTTGTATAAATTACTTTAGCTAACTAGGATTCACCGTTAGATCTGGAAGCAATAATTCAAGCAGTAGTCTTCACCACTCTTTGCTCTGAACTCTTTATCTTCACTGCATGCCTTTGGTTTACCCTTTGCGTCACCTTGAATCAAACTGATCCAGTGGCGCATCGCTGCAATGGTCTCTTCACGCATTGTGGTTGTTGCTTCCATTGGTGATTGGCCAAACGTGGTGCATGATTCCAACTGAATATCATCAATTTCTACTAGCTCAATACAACCTGTCCCTTTGTGGCAACCAAACATCACCTCTAGGTGGCTGCCACTGCCATCTCGAAACAAGATAGAGTCTGGGTCGTTCTTCTCACCCATGTACGCTACAAACTGCTTAGGGTGCTTCAGACCGCTGTGCTGACCGTCTTTAAAGTAAGCCATAATATGGCGGTAATCGACTACGTAGCTGGTTACGTCTTGATGTGAGCCATTCTCTAGTGGGAATAGTCGATCAAGCAGCTGCTTTGCTTTCACTTGCTTTTCAGTTTGCTGATTAGCATTGATTGTCTCCACGGCAAAGACAGCTTCAGCGATAAATGGCTTTGATTGTTTTTGGATTTCTGTTTTATCGAATGTAAGCATATTCATAGTCTTTCCCTCTTGACCAGTCCGGTGATAACCACCGATTTCTACAGCAAAAATGTGTCCTAGAGCAATTATTCCAAACTAACGTTTAATTTATTTGTCATTTTGTGAATTGCTTAGTTTGTAGATTAGCGCTTTTTTACATACAATTTCACAACAAAAATTTTACAATGTGAATTTTACAAATATGGCCTTGTCAAAAAGTTTAGTTCGTCAGTCACATTTCCTAGGTACGAAAATACGTAACCTAAGAAAACGTAACCATTTAACGATGGAAGACCTGTCTGCGCGTTGTATTAGAATCGACCCAGAATGTGCTCCTTCCGTTTCTTACCTTTCAATGATTGAACGTGGAAAGCGGGTTCCGAGCATCGATATGCTGGAAGTGATTGCACAGGTCTTTCAGAAGAATCCGACGTGGTTCCTCGACGACGAATCTGAACAACAAGCCATTGCTCCTGATAAGGGGAATCGTGGTGGGATAAGTGGCATGGCGCTCGAGCCGAGCTTCCTATTCTCAAACGACATCCTGCAAATTGCGATTCCTGAGATGCTGTCACAAACGGGCATTTCAGGCCGCCAGTTTGCGCACCTCTTGATTCGAGCACACCAAGAGAGCAACCAGAACCACTTCCCTGACCTTGAGCGCGCTGCGGAAGAAGTAGGCTTAAAACGTCTTAACCTCAGCGTAGAAGACCTGATAGACATCGCTAGAAGCCTAGGAATCAACATCCGCTGGGTGACGCGCACGCCGCAAGACGTCGTCGATGAGCTCGGAATTAACGCTAAGCAGTTAGTGACCTCCTTCTTTGAGCCTCCCGGTACTATCTTCTTAAACGAGATTCTTAAAGAGTATCCAACTCGTCTGAAATACGACCTTTCGGTTTATATCGGTCATTGCATTCTGCACAGCAAAGAAGGCCTAAAGAGTGTGTTGTCGGTCGGTAACAACAACACGTGGGACGACAACCAGGTATCAGGCTCTTCACAGCTCAACTCCCAAGATATTCTTCAAGCATGGCGAGACTTTGAATCCAGCTTCTTTGCTGGCGCACTTCTGTGCCCGAAAGTCCCGTTTAGGCAGCTACTTGACCGCACTGGTTACGAAATCGACGTTCACAAAAGAGCAGGGGTTTCCCCCTCTGTTGCGATGCGTCGAATGACTGTAGTATCGCCCTACCCTCACTGGCACTACTTTGATGCTTATGGGCCGGGGAAACTCAAGGCGGTATATCGCGGGAACGGGATTCCGCTACCTTGGGGAAATATGAGAACGGTCGCTGACCCATGTCAACATTGGGCTGTGTTCCGTCGATTATCAGAACCTCGAGCGGGAAGCTCGGCTCAAATATCCATTTTGAACGTGGGTGATGAGCCAAGGATCTACTGCTGTGAATCCATCAATATGACGGATCCTGCGGGTAACAATCGTGTGCTGTGTGCTGGTATAGATCTCAACCCTGCGATTGATGCTCAAGGCGGTAATTCAAGAGACATAGCAGAGCAGCTTAAAGCGTCATGCGTTAACAATGGTGGCTCTGTGGTAATTCCGCGTAACATCAAGAAAGATCTCACGACAATAGCCAAGATTCTAAATATAAATTGGATTGAACGTGGGATTGAGACAGAGGCGAGGCTTATCTGCTCCAGAGGTGGAGAATGCCCACGCCAGCCAAGCTGTTACTCGAAGTGTGGTGAGTAAAAAAGTAATAACAAAAAATAGAACCTAAAATTCAGGCAAAAAAAAACCAATCACAATAAGGGTGATTGGTCATATATTTTGTGTGAACAAGAAAGGTTCACTAACAACGTCAGTTGGCTAGGTGACCCTCGGCTTAAGAAGGGTCACTATTACTAATGCAGCATGCGTGCCAACTTTTAAAACACGTATTTACTACGCATCTGGACACGTATTGGCCGGATACCCTTGTTTGTTTTGCAAACTGGAATTGCAAATTGCGAAAACCAACAAAAACGCTAGTGATTATGTTGTTATTAATGAATCATTAAAGATTCATTACCCTTCCCCAAAATGCCATATTTCCCTTAGATTCAATCACTTTAAACAGCAATAAACCTCCCCTAGCTTACTCAAGCTATACGGTTACTCAACATCAACAATACCCCAAACAGCGCCCATAAAAAAACGCGAACATTGAGATTCAATATTCGCGCTTATTCGATTTCTATGACAGAAAGAACTTAACCCACCAGACGCCTTTTTATAAAGCGACTCCTGTTCATTGCTCTTTCAATATCTCAGAAAAGATTACTTCTGAGGAGCTGGCTTAGAACGGCTTCGAGACGGTTTGTTTGTCGAAGGTTTGTTGCTTGTCGGCTTATTTGACGACTTGCTTGGGCCGTAGCTACCGCCGTAACCAGACTTCTTAGGTTTGCCTGCAGGTTTACCCGCGTTGTTTGGCTTACCAGTACCGTTAGATTTACCCGCACCGCTTGGTTTGCTCAGAGTGTTCTGAGCACCTGCGTTATTTGCAGCAGGTTTATTGCCCGCACTACCGCGTTTAAAGTTGCTGCCGTTGTTTCTTACTGATTTATCTTCAGTTGTCGCAGCTGAGTTGTTTTCAGCAGGTTTCTTACCAGATGTCGGCTTACGCTTTGGAGCCGAACCATTACCAGCTACATGACGCTTGTTCTTACCTGCTGGCTTGTGCCCGCGAGCGTTATCACCAGAGCGTTGACCATCAGCATGTTCACGTGGCTGTTTTGCTTTCTTCGGTTTCTTAGGCTTGATTGGACGTGAATCCAAGCGAGACTCAGGCAACTTGTTTACTGGAGAGAAACCTTCCAGTTCACGACGCTCTAGCACTTGTTGAATCAGGCGTTCAATACCGAACAATTCACCCACTTCATCCGCACAAACCAATGAAATCGCTTTACCTGCTTCACCAGCACGGCCAGTACGACCGATACGGTGTACATAGTCTTCTGATACATGAGGAAGATCAAAGTTAACTACTTGAGGCAGTTGCGGGATATCGATACCACGAGCAGCAATATCAGTTGCAACAAGTACTCGTACCTTACCTGTTTTGAAGTTCTCTAAGGCTTTAGTACGTGCACCTTGGCTCTTGTTACCATGAATAGGTGCAGCAGTGATGTCTTGCTCTTCAAGGAAGCGAGCAAGCTTGTTCGCACCGTGTTTCGTCTTGCTGAACACCAACACTTGTCGCCAATCGTTATCTTTGATTAGCTTCGCTAGCATTGCGCTCTTTTTCTTTTTGTCTACTGGGTAGATGCTTTGCTCAACCGTTTTTGCCGTCGAGTTTGCAGGGCTTACTGAAATCTCAACAGGATTGTTCACCAAGCCTTTCGCTAAGCTGCGGATATCATCAGAGAACGTCGCTGAGAACAGTAGATTCTGACGCTTCTTAGGTAAGAAAGCTAAGATCTTACGGATATCGCGGATGAAACCCATGTCTAGCATGCGGTCCGCTTCATCTAGCACTAGGATTTCTAGTTGGTCAAAACGCACTGCATTTTGGTTGTATAGGTCAAGTAGACGACCAGGTGTTGCCACCAACACGTCACTACCTTTACGCAGTTTTTGCATCTGAGGGTTAATCTTCACACCACCAAACACTACCGTCGAAGTCAGCGGTAAGTTAATACCGTACTTCACTACGCTGCCATTCACTTGCGCAGCAAGCTCACGAGTTGGCGTTAGCACGAGCGCACGAACTTGGTTCTGACGTACGCGAGTACCTTTCGATAACATTTCAAGAATAGGTAGCGTGAAGCCTGCAGTTTTACCTGTACCTGTTTGAGCAGCGGCCATAACATCTTTGCCCGTTAGGACAGCTGGCACGGCTTTCTCTTGTATTGGTGATGGCTTATCGTAACCTTGTGCTTCAATAGCTTTAAGGATCGGTTCAGAAAGGCCAAGGGAGGTAAAACTCATAGATTATTTTCTCAGTTGAATAACATTTAGTATGAGCAACACGTTAAAAGTGCGTTGCTTCAGCTTTTGCTCATCAAATACATTGATACGGAGCAAAGCGCGGTATTCTGAGGCTTTTCCCCACATTCAGCAACTAAATTCTAATCGCAGCTCAAATTCAACCTAGATAACTTGTCGCTTCTGTTCGTACATTTTTTCATCAGCGGCTTTTAAGAGCGCATCGACATCATTGTAGTTGTTATTTTGAATAACCCAACCCACACTGATTCTGAGATAAATAGAGTGCGCCTCGTACACAACTGGTGCCGAGCATATCGCCTTTCGTAGTTTAGTCACGATCGACGATACGTGTTGATCATCGATGATGCGTGGCAACAAGACCAAGAACTCATCACCGCCTATCCTTGCGACGATATCTGAAACACGCAGCTCACTTCTGATGCGGTTAGCACACTCGATCAATACCTGATCGCCTGCCGCGTGACCATAAGTGTCGTTGATTGCTTTAAACCCATCGAGGTCGATATTTACAACGGCAAAGGTTCTCGCTCTCTGTTTTTGAGTGGTTTTGAAGGCCTGCTTGAGGCTATACATGAAGTATCGACGATTCGGTAACATCGTTAGCTCATCATGCATAGAGCGGCTATCTGCAATCCGGTACAGGCGATAAATAGTAAAGAAGGCAAACGCCAGCACTAATATTATGGAGTAGCCCACCAGCCTTACCGCTTGGATTCGATACCAAGGCTCATCCATCAATACATGTTCGTTACCGGAGAGAGCAAGGTACCAACCCCCGTATGGGAAACTCACCTGTTCAGTGGCAAACGCATTATCGAACACATCCTGAGTACCATAAAAGACAGCGCCATCTTTACCTGAACTGTTTGCACCACGAATTGCTAATTCATACTTGTTCTCTATCTTGCCGATTCCAACATCTTCAAACAGCTCATCTAAACCGATAACAGCACTGGAGACACCCCAGTAATCTTGATTGAAAGGCGGGTCTCGGAAGATCGGAGTGCGCGTAATGAGGGCTTGCCCACCTTGGAACAACTCAAAGGGACCAGCAATAAAGGTGTTGCCAAGATTACGGGCTATCTCAACAGACTCCCATTGATTTGGGTGATCACGATAATTAATACCGAGAATCTGCTCATTACCTTCCAGCGGGTAAACAAAGTTTAGAATGTCGTCTTTGGCGAGTCCGATAAGTCGAATATGGAAGCCATCTTGAATGATATTCTCAGCAATCTTGTCCCAATTTTTCACCTCACCATCGGGGTTGATGGTCACTAAGGTCGAGAAGTTATTGAGGATATACATATCTGACACGATCGCGGCTTCAATCCGAGAACGAATAATGGATAGTTGCTTTTTTGCCTCTGAATACGATTCGTTTTTAAGAAAAGTTAATTGCTTGGCATGAAAGAACTCAATTGCGCTTACTATCGCAAGGAAAAAAAGAAAAGCTACTACTCTGGCAGACCACTGCTTGCTAGAACCACTTGGCATTTACGAACCTCTAACACTATTGTTCTATATACTGCCTTATAACGGCTCATTTCTGGCTTATTGCTCCAGTATGCCGCTAAGTCATTAAAAATCCATACTGACGTCGACTATCTATCAAATATTGAGTGATCCATCACTTCAAACTTCTTTACTAAACGAATGGTTTAATCAAAAAGGGTTAGTGAACCTTATAAAGCTTACATTGTATTGACTCAACGCTTACATTGAAGGATTCATCAATGTTATTTTACATAGACTAATAATCAGCTTGGTACCTCACGACATGAAGTTAAAAACTATCACACTGTGTACATTGCTATCAGCCTCGGTTGCCGTTCACGCACAAGAAAACGTTCAAGCGCCAACCGCAGTGAACGTTCAATCCCAAGCAGATTCGCTCAATTCTCAAGAACAATCTTTCAAGCAATCTGCAGACCTAATTCGCACCACCTACGAAAGCCAGCTTTACACCCTGCCTGCATTCAAAGAAGGTCACTACGGGCTGCGCATGTATCGTCAAACATTAGACGATAAGTATTCAGCGGCGGTGTGGAGCGACATGGCTCGAGTGGCAAGCAAGCTCAGCACCCTGTCGAATGACGTTCAAACCATGGAACAAATCGTACTCTACTCAGAGAAGCGAGTTGCATCTTATATTGGTGATAACGATGAGCGCAGTATTCGACGCTACAACATCACCAAGCACATGCCTGAATACCTTTACCTTGGTGTTGACCTTCTAGGCTCTATGGCTCGTGCTAACGAATACGGTTTAGAACACAAGAACGATGCCAAGCTACGCGAAATCATTCGTCGCTATGACTTCTCACGATACGTGACCAATGAAGACATGGTGAAAGCGTGGGCCGCTCAATTAGCGAATCAGGTTTACTGGTTGCGCCAACTGGGTGAGCAGGATGTCGTTGATGAGTTTGTCGATACCTTCAAAAAAGCCTACCCAGATTCGCAAGACAGGAAGCTTTCAAGCCAGCAATACGGCAATAAGATCTATGGTATGACCCATGTGATCTTTGGTGATTCAGAATATTACCAACATCAAGTAAGCGAACAAGACCATCAATGGATCTACGATTACTTCAGAGAAAACATCGATACGATTCTGCTGCGTGCGAAAGAAGATGTGATTGCTGAGGTTGGATTAACCTTCTTATTGGCAGGTTTAGAAGATGACCCAGTTCTAGAGAAAACTCGACTCGCGATTCAAGCTTCAATCGATGAGAAACAAGGCATGATCCCTTCTATCACTGGTGATTTTGATCTTGAGTACGGTGAACACCGCAACGTGTTAGCAATCATGCTACTCGATTGGCAGCAAGTGAATGAAGCGCCGACTTATGAAGGCAACCCTAAGGTGTTTACTAACATCCCTTACGGACTCATTAAAAACCAACCACCGAAGAACTAGCAACATACCTAGCCTAGGTTCATCATAGAACCCAAAAAGCCTCATACCTTTCAAGGCTGCGGCTTTTTGCTGTTTACTACGTCAGTACTCGTATCAAAAGTTGTTAATATCAAAACCTGCGTAAAGATAAAAACAAAGACGACATCAAGCTCCTGACACGGCTTTGTTCATCACTATCGTAAAATCCCCTTCTGCGTAGCCCTCCGTTAAAGAGACATCATCGCAGAGCGTTTTACAGAAACGATAGACACCTTGAGGGTGATAACTCATCAAGGTATTACGCGAAGGATACTGGCTTGAGTTGAGAAGATTAAAAATCACCGTCTGATTCGCCAGTTCATACATGCGAGTAATCATGTTTGTCAGATAATCAGAATCACGAGAGATGTAGTTCAGTGAACCACTAGCGATGACAATGTCGTGCGCCTCAAGGTTCATTTTGCTCATATCACCCGCCAAAAACTGACAACGATCTTCTGTGTAGTTTTGCTTCGCCTTCTTAAGAAAGCCTGCGTGTTGGTCAACGCCGGTATAAGATTGAATACGATAGATGCTGTCGAGCAGTTCAAACAGCTCGCCATAGCCGCAACCCAAATCTAAAACACTCTTCTTTTCGAAGTCCGCCGCACGAGCGATTACTTCAAAGCGACACAATTGACTCTCTTCGCTAGTCCAACCTAAAGCTTTAGCCTTGTCGCCATTCGAGCGGTTAGTTTGTTTCCGATGATAGCGATACACCTTCCAACGATCGAGCCAGTGCATTCAAATCAGCCCTACTTCAATGAACATCAGCACACCTTGATAAGATTAAGCTTTAGAACTTGAAGAAAAGAGCCCACCGATTTTATAACCGATCGCATAGCAAACCACGGCGACAGTAACAAACACCAATGCCGAGAAGAAATACGCTACAGACGCTGCGACACCAGCCCCCCACACCACGCTGAACACCAAACCGAGATAAGCCTCTTTTGGCCACTGGTAGATAGGAAACTGAGCGCCGCCAGCAATTAGGTAAACCATCGCAAACAAGCCAATGAAGGTAACAATAAGACCGATGAGAACGCGAATGTTCATGGAGAGACCCTTGATTAATTTAGCTTGGTTGCCATTGTTCCTAATCGAAAGCGGATATGCTTAGTCGGAACCGAATGTTCTCAATCGAAAT